>NZ_SGSS01000006.1:0-149003 GCF_004209135.1 Acinetobacter sp. WCHAc060006
TTTGAATTCGTGACTTTCAATAAAAAAGAATAAATAGGATAAAAAATAAGCGTATTTAGCATAAATCATTAAAAAATATAAGATCAAAATTGCTCAAATTTTCCATTCTAAGCATAAATAACTGTACCTATAGGTGCAGTTATTTGTCTATTTTTTAGACTTTTGTCGTGTGTCTCGTCAAATATCGCTGTGCTCAAATAATGCTCTTGTATTGGGCTGAGCTAAATCTGTAAAACAATAAAAGCTTCCCGATGTGATCACTACAACAATGATATGTAATCTCACAGGAGGTGAGCTATGGCAACGAATGCAATAAATGTGAATCAAGTGATTGATCAGGCTAAATTTACACCTTTTCATTTTAAGGTGGTGTTTTGGTGTCTATTGATTATTTTATTTGATGGCTATGACTTAGCCATTAATGGTGTGGCACTTCCTCTACTGATGCAACAATGGTCATTAACGGCTGTGCAGGCAGGGATGTTGGCCAGTACTGCGTTAGCGGGCATGATGTTTGGTGCCATGCTGTTTGGTACCTTGGCCGACAAAATAGGCCGTAAAAAAGTCATTATGATTTGTGTGGTACTGTTTAGTGGCTTTACCTTTGCTGGCGGTTTTGCATCAAATCCGACCGAATTTGGTCTACTACGTTTTTTAGCGGGCTTAGGAATTGGTGGTGTATTGCCTAATTTAGTAGCCTTAACTTCGGAATATGCGCCACAACGTTTACGTGCGACCTTAGTAACAACCATGTTTAGTGGTTATGCTGTGGGTGGTGTGATGGCTGCTTTATTTGGCGCATGGTTTACCCCAAGCTACGGCTGGCAAATCATGTTCTTTATTGCTGGTGTACCGCTGTTGTTTTTACCTTTTGTTTGGAAGTTCTTGCCTGAATCATTAACCTTTTTGGTGAAAGCACAAAAAGATCAGCAAGCATGCCAAATTTTACAGCGTTTAGATGCTGAGGTTGATTTACCAAAACAGGTGAAACTCGTTCTGAGCGAAGCAAAAGTGTCAGAGCCTGCTTTTGTTAGCAGCTTGTTTAAACAAGGGCGTTCAAGCAATACTTTGCTGTTCTGGTTAGCTTTTTTTATGTGTTTATTAACACTGTATGCTTTAGGCAGTTGGTTACCAAAGCTGATGATGGCTGCGGGCTATTCGATGAGCAGTAGCTTAATGTTCTTATTAGCCATGAATATAGGCGCAGTCATTGGTACTGTTGGCGGTGGTATTTTGGCTGATAAGTTTCATATGAAACCCGTGATTATTAGCTTATGTTTGGCAGGCGCAGTTGCATTATCTTTATTAGGATTTAAGTCTCCACAGCCCGTTATTTATTTATTGGTGGCTGTTGCTGGTGCATCTGCAATTGGTTCACAAATCTTGCTGTATAGCTATGTAGCACAGTTTTATCCAGTGACTGTACGCTCAACAGGTATTGGCTGGGCTTCTGCTGTGGGCCGTACAGGTGCGATTGTGGGCCCAATTTTAATTGGTATGCTGTTGGGTATGGAATTGCCTCACCAAATCAACTTTATGGCAGTAGGTTTACCCGTCATTATTGTTGCGATTGCTGTGGCATTCATTAGCACTAAAACGTCGAAGGAAGAAGTGGATGCAGAAGTCAAATTGCAGAAACGTTTGAGCAGTGTGAAAGCCTAGTTGAATTTTGGCTTAAAGTATCTCTAAAAAAGCCTTCATCTTTGATGAAGGCTTTTTCTTTGGCGATGTAAAAATAATCAAATTTGAATTAAAAGTATTTAAATAGTTTAAAAATCACTCAAGAAAATGAATTTAAGTCACTGAAAATGTGATTGATTAGACTAATGTTGAATTTTTATGGTGGTATAAATTATGTGAATATTAGGCAAAACTACTTTAGTAAATGGCTTCAGCTTTGTTCTAAAAAACAAAATTTTAAACTGAAGGGCGCTAGTTAAAGTGCAATGCAAATAAAGATTTACAGGAGGTGAGTAATGTCAAAAGCAGTGAATGTGAATGATATTATTGATCACGCAAAATTTTCCAAATTCCATTTTAAAGTTTTAGCTTGGTGTTTGCTTATTATCTTATTTGATGGCTATGATCTAGCGATTAATGGTGTTGTTTTACCCTTGCTTATGGAAGAGTGGGGCTTAAGTGCAATGCAGGCAGGTATGCTTGCGAGTACAGCACTTGCAGGGATGATGTTTGGTGCCATGCTATTTGGTTCCTTGGCCGATAAAATTGGCCGTAAAAAAGTCATTATGATCTGTATTGTTTTATTCAGTGGTTTAACCTTTGCTGGTGGCTTTGCTTCAAACCCGACAGAATTTGCTATTTTGCGTTTCTTGGCGGGTTTAGGCATTGGTGGTGTAATGCCTAACCTTGTGGCTTTAACCTCTGAATACGCCCCACAGAAGATGCGTAGCACCTTGGTTACAGGTATGTTTAGTGGCTATGCGGTCGGTGGTGTTATGGCTGCTTTATTGGGTGCATGGTTTACCCCAAGTTTTGGCTGGGAAATCATGTTCTTTATTGCTGGCATTCCGCTGTTTTTACTGCCTGTGATTTGGAAATTTTTACCAGAATCTTTAACGTTTATTGTGCAAAAGAACCGTCAAGACGAAGCTCGTACTATTGTGCGTCAATTGGCTCCACAAGTATCTGTGCAAGAAACAACAACTTTTGAATTGCATCAAGTTGATACGCCTGAATCTGCAAGCGTGATGAGTTTGTTCCGTCGTGGCCGTGCAACAAATACAATTTTGTTCTGGATCGCGTTTTTCACTTGCTTACTCACCATGTATGCATTGAGCAGTTGGTTACCAAAATTGATGATGGCGGCAGGCTATTCGATGGATAACAGCCTCATGTTTATGATGGTTATGAACGTTGGTGCAGTTGTTGGAAT
Source organism: Acinetobacter sp. WCHAc060006 (assembly GCF_004209135.1). Lineage (NCBI taxonomy): Bacteria > Pseudomonadati > Pseudomonadota > Gammaproteobacteria > Moraxellales > Moraxellaceae > Acinetobacter > Acinetobacter sp. WCHAc060006. The sequence goes on from NZ_SGSS01000006.1 coordinate 2,894, forward strand.
CGTGGGCGGTGGTATTTTGGCGGACCGTTTCCATTTGAAACCAGTATTGATGTGCTTGGGTCTAATGGGTGCGATTGTGATGAGCTTAATGGGCTTCCAATCGAATATGGTTCTGCTTTACATCTTGGTATTCTTGGCTGGTGCGGCGTCTATTGGTTCGCAAATGTTGCTATACAGCTATGTAGCGCAGTTCTATCCATTGGCAGTACGTTCGACGGGTATTGGCTGGGCATCTGCGATTGGCCGTATGGGTGCGATTATTGGTCCTATCCTCATTGGTGGCTTATTAGGGATGAGCCTTCCTGCACACTTTAACTTTATTGCAGTGGGTTTACCTGTATTGATCTGTGCGATTGCAGTTGCATTGATTATGCAAGATACAGATTCTGACAAGATTGAAGTGGCGCAGCCAGCAAAAGCTTAAGCTGTGATTCTTTAAAAAGAAAAGCCTCCGTAAGGGGGCTTTTCTTTAATTTTTAGTTATATTTGTGAATATAAAATAAAATTGAAAGTAGAACAATGCTTGCAAAATTAGGTCTTCAAAATGTTGAAATTATAGAATCAAATACTCAATTTGATATTTTACATGTAAAGGATTCTCATAATTTAATTAAAGCTGCAGGATATTTAAAGTTTACTCATTCATCGACTGATAAAAGTGAGGGTATTTATTTCAGAGGTGAAAGAAAAATTTATGAGAGCCTTTCACCGACGTTATTCCGATCTCTTAAAAATCAGAATGCTAAACAAAGGAAAACATCACTTTTAAATAATGCCTTAAAAGAATTTAGTAATAAATGTCCAATATTTGCAAAATTTGGGCAATATGCGCATGAGCCATTATTACAGCATTATGGCATTTCTACATCGTGGGTAGATGTAGTTGATAACATTTGGATAGCACTTTGGTTTGCTTGCCATCAAGCTAAATCTGCAGGTGAAAATAGTGAATATTTACATTTTGAAAAAAGAACACCAAAACCTAATGAATATGCATATATTTTGTTAATCGGAGCTGATATAGATAAGAGACACAGTGAAAAACCAGGTTGGTTCCACGGAGAGAATACAGAATTAATCGATCTCAGAATGGCAACTCCTTCTGTTTTTCTAAGGCCTCATGCACAACATGGATTACTTTTTAGATGTAGAGGAATTAATCATCAAAGACCTCATGATTATAGACAGCAGGTCAGAGGGATTATCAGGGTTGATTTAAATGATGCCTTGGATTGGCTAGGACAAGGTAAGATAGTAGGAACACATGCTTTATTTCCTCCAGCTTATTATGATATTGGTTATAGAATTCTTTTAGAGTGTGGAGCTAAATATGATAATGATCTGGGTAGTATTGCTTTAATTGGTTCTTAAAATTCTCAAATTTTCATGGTAATTAGTTATGAAACTTAACTCATTCTCCCCAATCCCTGAAGACGATGACGAACTTCACCTACCAGAATTAGTGTATTGGGCATCTTTAGGTGATGTAGCAGAAGTCGAAAAACGTTTAGCCAATGGTGTAGATGTAAACCAAGCAGATGAAGAAGGCTACAGCGCACTACAAGCAGCCGCAGAAAACGGCTATTTAGATGTGGTTCAGCTCTTGGTCAGCAAAGGTGCGGATGTACAGCATAAAGCGCCTTATACGGCTTTAGAGCTTGCAGAAATGGCAGAGCAGACTGAAATCGTAAACTACCTAAAAAGCCTATAAAAAATCACGATCGCGCAGATACGAAAAAGCCCCATCTTCCTGATAGGGCTTTTCGATATTTCGTAAGTTTAGATATGACTCCTGTCGTATCTCACGTCCTGGTGTACAAACCTTTTATTCTTGTTGTTAAGTTTGGAAACTTCCTGTTTCCTGATAACTATAGATTATGATGAATGAGCACTATTGCCTAGAGGCAGAATTCTGCAAGCGATGTAAGCTGTAGCGTACACGAACGGATGAAGAATCATCACTGAGGCCATGTCACTAAGCTGCATAATGATCATCTGCATTAAACACATTGGCCTGAATCTGAATGAGCTTACGGTTACCTTGTTCGCCATTCATACGCCAGTGTGCAATTTTCACATTATCAACCAGTGCAACATCACCTTTATGCCATTCTAATAACAAAGCATCCTTATACATGGCATTGAAAAACTGTTGCTTTTCTTCATCCGTCCATTCAATTTTGTCGCCTTGTTGGTTGTAAATTTCCCATGTGAGTTGCATGCCATCTGCTGTGGAATCAATTTCAATCTCTCCACGGTTATCAAAGCAGTTTTGTGCGGCTTGATGTGCAAAAGGATTGGTATTGTTGGCAAATGCCCACGGTTGTAAGGCCAGTTTTTTGGTATCTGGATGGTGAATCACTAAAGGTGAGCGCTGTAGGGTCAGTTTGGCTTTTTTGTCCTTACGCATTTCAATGCTAAACGGACTTTTTTGTAATAACAGCCGATCCAATACACTCAGTTTGCGAGCAGAGACATAAGAAAAATGATTCCAAGCACCAAGGTATTTTTCTTGTAAGGTTTTTGGGAGTTTATTCCAAATCAGTTCTAAATTATTAAAGCCAGTTTCGGCCAAATAAGTCGAAGGCTCCTGACAAAAAAGAGCGATATAACGTGAACGCTCTGAAAGTACACCACCTTCAACATGCGGGCCTTGTACTGAATTTTCGACAGGGCCAAGTTGTACCGTATTACGGTCGATATAGCGACGATAATCGCCAGCACCTAAAATGCTTTCACTGTATTTACGCATCCATGACGCTGCCCAACCTGGCATATTGGGATTAAATGCATTCCAAGGTTGAAGTTGAAAATATTGCTCAATCAGCATTTGAAACTGTTCAGGTTGCTCAATTTGATAGCCTCGAAAGACTAAAATGCCGTAATCATGCAGTTGTTGCATCAGTTCATTACGGTGTGAGCCAATATATTGTGCCAAGGCCATACTGGAGTTATTTTCAGTTGTTGCTGAAAATACTTTGGTGTATTCGTTTAAAAAGTGCTGCTGAGGCTGCATAGCTGATTCTCTCATTTCATTTTTTTTATAGTTGCTGCCTGATCCTTTGGCAGTTCTTATACGCGAGCAAATCATAGCGCAAGTTGCGTAAAGAATATGCAAATTATATGTAGAGTTTTACTGAAACGCTTTAACTTTTGTGAAGCAGTTTTATATTTACGACCAAATGCAAGGCGAGAGGATGGCGGTTAAAAATTTAGCTACCCGAAATGAAAAAAGCCTCAACATTGCTGTTGAGGCTTTTCTAATCTATTACTCGGGCTATTGCCTGATTCTTATTACTGTGTCTATTTTTTCTTTTATGTTATGCGCTTAAGCATATTTTTTTATGTTGAGCAGTCCTGCTGTATTGTTTTTGCTTTTATTTTTTCCAAACTTCCTGTTTGGTATGAACTTAATATAATTGTGTTTCCTTAGGTAAAGAAGACGCTAAATTCTGCATCTCGTGTAAGTCATAGCGTACAAAGCCACAAGCTCTTTAAACAAGTCAGCTAAATGGATACAGCATAAAATCAGAGCTAGGGCAAAATGCAAAATATGTATGCCTTGATGAGGAAGATAAAAAAAGCCCCAACATCCTGTCGGGGCTTTTTTTGATTCGTTGCAAAGGTATGTTTCCTTTCATACCATTCAGCATCCTGCTGTTGTGACATTTTTTTATTTTTCTTATCAGACATCCTGTCTGGCTATGAACTTAATATAGTTTGAAAGATGAAACTGAGATAGCTGTTAATTTCTGCAAATGGTGTAGGAAAATGCTTACAGCGATATCGCAAAGAAATGTTCATAATGTTTGGCTGATAACAAGAGCAAAGAATAAGTTTTATGCCGATCATTCAAATTGATATTCGTACCCAGTATAACGACGTGCAAGAACAAGCATTATTAAATACGGTTTTGGATGCCGTACAGCAAAGTTTTCAGCTTCCTCAAACAGATCGTAATATTCGCTTGTGTGTACATGCGCCACATCGTTTTCAAGTGTTTGATGGCTTAGCACAGCCCGCGCTGTTTACACAGATTAGTATTGATTGTTTTGCTGGACGCTCTTTAACGGCAAAGCGCCGTTTGTATCAAAGTTTAGTACAGAATTTAATCACATTCGGTATTCCTGCTGACCATATTTTAATTTTGCTTCGAGAAAGCCCATTACAGAATTGGGGGATTCGTGGTGGTCAAGCAGCATGTGATATTGATTTGGGTTTTCAATTGGATGTGTAAAGTCGTTGAACGTAAAGTTGAATGACACTGCATAGAACGAAAAAAGCCTCAACATCCTGTTGAGGCTTTTTCGGATTCATTCTAGCGGTATAACTCCTGTCGTACCGTACGCTTCCTGCGTCTGTCCTGCTTATCATTATTGTTTTAGGCTTTGGAGACTTCCTGTCTCTCTATGAATCCAATATTAGACTGGCTGCGAATAAGTGAAAAGTGGTCAATTTCCGCAGTTGTTGTAAGCAAAAGCTTACAAGGTGGTTTATGCGCTGACGTATTGCACCAATTTATCAAAAGCTGCTTTCAGTGCTTTGTCATCAAACTCATTGCCTTCAAATGTTTCTGCGCGGTTGCGAGCAAAAATATCACGGATTTCAACCACGGCATTGGTGTCTACCAGTCCAAGCTGCGTTGCTACCTGACGGATTTGATCAATTGAACGTGAACCGTTGCTCCCACCATAGCTGACGTAGGCAGCTGGCTTTGCATTCCATTCTTTGCCTAAATAATCTAGGGCATTTTTGAGAGCTGGGCTGTAGCCGTGGTTGTATTCGGGGCTAATGAAAATAAAGGCATCGCCTTTGGCAATTTGTGCGGACCATTCTTGTTGTTTGGGCTGATCATAAATACCCGTCATAGGCGGGTTGGCACCAGCAAAAAATGGCAGATCCCATGCTTTTAGATCAACAATTTCGGTTTGAACCGTGCTGAATTCATAACTGTTGATTTGTGATTGGATCCATGCTGCAACTTTAATTGCTGTACGGCCTTCACGTACGCTACCCACAATAATTTGAATATTTATAAGTTTCTCAAGTGCTATTTTCTGTTTAAATTAATCTATGGTGATTGGGCTGTATAGTATTGATCTGTAAATAATAAAAAAGCACCCGAAGGTGCTTTTTTATGACTTGCGTCACTTACATAATTTTAATGCCTTGCTGGCCAGCAGGCGTTACTTTAAAAATTTCCACTTCAAAAGTAATGTTTTTACCTGCCAATGGGTGGTTAAAGTCGACTTCTGTAATGTCTTCACCCACTGTTTTTACCACGCCGTATAGGCTTTGTTTGGCTTTGTCTTCAAACTCGATCATGTGACCTTCAGTTGGACGCTGTTCAAATTTTACAGTGTCAAACTTTTGTACATTTTCAGGGTTCCAAGGGCCAAACGCATCCTCTGGTGGCAAGCTTACAGTGCGGCGGTCGCCAGCACGTAAACCAAATAATGCTTTTTCAAAACCAGGTAACAAACTGCCATCGCCCATCACTAAACTTACAGGTTCAGCACGGCTACGGGTGTTATCAATTTCTACGCCATTTTCAATCGCGACAGAAAAGTGAAGATCGACTTTAGCGCCGTCTTCAATACGAATTTCTTCGTTAGGATGAATCAAATCAGTCATTTTTTTGCGCTTCCGCACGTTGAATACGCTGCTTCTCAAGGAAGAAGGTATCAATCAACAATAAGATGGTACCCAGCGTAATGGCACTATCTGCAAGATTAAATGCAGGGAAGTGGCTGTTGTTGTAATACACGTGAATAAAGTCGACCACATAACCCAAAGATACGCGGTCGATTAAATTACCAATTGCGCCACCTAAAATAAGGGCAATCGCAATGGGTAAAATTTTCACGGTTTTTGGCATACGCATCAGCCAAAATACAAAAATAACAGACACTAAACCTGCAAGTGAGGTAAAGAAGTAACGTTGCCATCCACCGGCATCGGACAAGAAACTAAAAGCAGCGCCATAGTTATGTAGTAATGTCCAATTTAAAAAGGGTAGGACTGGAACAGGGTCTGCATAATTCAGACTCGTGCTGGCAATCCATTTGGTCCATTGATCCAAAATAATGGCAACAATGGATAAGCCTACCCACACTAAATTGTGTGGATAGAATTGAAATAAACCCTTTTTTTGTTGTGGATTAGGCATATTTTCTCTCTTCGCCTTGACCTGTAGGAAGGTTAATAATACAACGAGAACAAAGACCTGGATGTTCGTGATGTGTATTCACATCTGGTAGAACATGCCAGCAGCGCGCACATTTTTCACCGTCAGCTGCTGACACGTTTACACGTAAACCTTCAAGGTCAGATTCGTTGCCTTGCGCTGCATCAAATGCATTTACAACCACTTGAGATGTGATGAGGACAAAACGTAGCTCATCGCCAAGACGGTCAAGTACGGTTTTGAGTTCTTCAGATGCCCAAAGCTCTACTTTGGCAGATAAGTTAGAACCTACTGCTTTTGCATTACGTGCTGCTTCAATGTGTTTATTTACTGCAGATTTTACAGCAATGAGTGTTTGCCATTCTGCTTCAGAAACAAGGTTAGCGGCTGATGCAGTTGGAATGTCATACCATTCAGCAGTGAAGACATATTTCTCAGATTGCTCTGGAATTAAAGGCCATGCTTCTTGCGCGGTAAAGCTTAAGATTGGTGACATCCAGCGAACAAATGCTTGTACCAAGTGATACAACGCAGTTTGTGCAGAATGACGTGCTGCAGAGTCTGCTTTAGTGGTGTATTGACGGTCTTTGATGATGTCTAAGTAGAAACCACCCAAGTCGTTAATACAGAAGTTGGTCAACGCATTCGTTACGATATGGAAGTTCATATCTTCGTATGCTTGTTGAATGGTTTTTTGAACATCGCTTGCACGTTGCAAGATGTATTGATCAAGCGCGATCAATTGATCTACAGGCAATGCATCCGTCGATGGTTTAAAACCATTCAAGTTGGCAAGCAAGAAACGTAAAGTGTTACGAATACGACGGTAACCATCAGATGCACGGCTAAAGATTTCTTTACCCGCAGTCATTTCATAACGGTAATCTGCAGATGCGATCCAGAAACGTAGACCATCAGCACCCATATCTTTAATGATGTCTTGTGGTGTGATCACGTTACCGATTGATTTTGACATCTTACGGCCTTTCTCATCGACCACGAAACCGTGCGTCAATAAGCCTTTGTAAGGTGCGCGTTCATTGATTGCAATCGATGTTAACAATGAAGATTGGAACCAACCGCGGTGTTGATCTGAGCCTTCAAGGTATAAGTCTGCTGGATCTTGCAGTTCTTCACGTTCACGAAGCACTGCAAAGTGTGTTGTTCCAGAGTCGAACCATACATCTAAAGTGTCACGTACAGCATTGTACTGCTCTGCATCTGCACCGATAAATTCTGCTGCGTCACGGTTATACCAACCATCAATCCCTTCTTGCTCGATCAGTTTTGCAACTTCTTCAATCAATTCAGGTGTGCGTGGGTGTAATTCGTTAGTATCTTTGTGTACGAAGAATGGAATTGGCACGCCCCATGTACGTTGACGTGAGATACACCAGTCTGGACGACCTTCGATCATCGCTTCAATACGGTTTTTACCCCAATCCGGTACAAAGCCAATGTCATTTTCAATCGCATTGAGTGCTTTGGCACGTAAACCTTGTGCATCCATGCTAATGAACCATTGTGGTGTCGCACGGAAGATAATTGGAGTTTTGTGGCGCCAGCAATGCGGGTAGCTATGCTTAATCACCACATGCGCCCAAAGCTTAGTCGCTTCAGTTAAAGCAGCAATAATTTTTGGATTGGCTTTATAGATGTGCTCACCAGCAAACAGTGGAGATGTTGGTAAATACACACCATTACCGCCAACTGGATTTTCAACTTTTAAGTTGTACTGTAAGCCAACTTTATAGTCGTCTACACCATGGCCGGGTGCTGTATGTACTGCACCTGTACCGCTACCGTCTGTGACGTGCTCGCCCAAGATGACTGGGACTTGGCGTTCAGCAATTAACGGATGTTGTAGTACTAAGTTTTCAAGTTTAGCGCCAACAAATTCAGCAATCACTTCAAATGCTGTAAAGCCATAACGCTGTGTTGCAGACTCAACCAATGATTTTGCAAGAATGAAGTTTTGTGGTGCTTTGTCTTCGCCAGTTGCTTTCACCAATTGGTATTCAAGCTCAGCATGCAGTGCAACCGCTTGGTTGGCAGGCATGGTCCAAGGCGTAGTGGTCCAAATCACGATGTCTGTACGATCCGCGATTTGTACGCCTAAACGTGCCGATAAATCTGCTAAATCAACAACAGTAAAGCCTACGTCAATTGCATCCGATTTTTTATCTTCGTATTCAACTTCAGCTTCAGCCAAAGATGAACCACAGTCCAAACACCAGTTGACAGGTTTAAGACCCGGCTCAATATGACCCGCTTTGGCAATGGCGCCAAGTGAACGCACAATGTCGGCTTCTTGTTTGAAGTTCATGGTGAGGTAAGGGTTGTCCCAATCACCAAACACGCCCATACGCACAAAGTCTTTCTTTTGCAGTTCAACTTGTGTGTATGCATATTCACGGCAGGCTTTACGGAAAGTAGAGGCGTCTACTTTCACGCCAACTTTACCCACTTTTTCTTCTACTTTGAGTTCAATTGGAAGGCCGTGGCAGTCCCAACCTGGTACGTATGGTGCATCAAAGCCATCCATCACACGGCTTTTGATGATGATGTCTTTTAAAACCTTGTTAACGGCATGACCCAAATGAATTTGACCATTTGCGTATGGAGGGCCGTCATGAAGCACATATTTTTTCTTGCCAATACGCGATGCACGAATCTGCTGATAAATGTCATCGGCATACCACTCTTCTAACCATTTCGCTTCACGTACTGCGAGATTTGCTTTCATTGCAAATTCAGTACCTGGGAGGTTTAGCGTGGCTTTGTAATCCACTGCATTTTCAGGAGTTTGCTTATCGCTCATGCAAGTTGTCATCCAATTTCATCCGTCTAGGACGGACACGTTTTATCAATAAAAATTAAGTCGAATTAGAATGGAAATGTTGGGGTATTTTGTCGAAACTCAAGGAGTTTTTCGACATCATCATCAATTCCAGCTTTTAGGGCTTCAAGCGACGGATAGTCCTTTTCACCATGTAAATAGTTGAGGAACGTTACCTGCATTAACAGGCCATACAGATTAGCAGAAACATTCGGAAAATGTACTTCTAAACGCCACTCTGGATGAACATGTTTAATGGCAGGACGTGTACCGACATGACCCGCACCGAATAGGGCAGTGGGTTCATAGCCCGCAATGCCAAGTTGCTCAGGGTTGTCCTGTTGCACTTTGGCACGTAGGGACTCAGTTTCACACAGAACTTCTACACCATAAATGCCATTTAGGCAGGGTTTATGACGGTTGAGCCTTACGTTAATGGTCGGAAAATTAATGGTACGACCAATTTGATCGCCGTATTGCACACGACCGGTGATGCTATAAGGACGACCGAGTAATTTTGCTGCATGGGCTAAGTCACCAGCTTGCAGAGTTTGCCGAACGAGGGTTGAACTAACACGTTCACCATTGACTTCAACATTTTGTAAATCGGTCACATGAAAACCGCGTTGGCGTAAAAATTCACTATTGCCTTGACGGTTTTTACCGAAGTGATGATCTTCACCTAAGACTAAACTTTGCGTATTGAGTTTGTATTTTAAAATGTCGCAAAAAGCGTCAGCGCTGAGGTTGCGGAAGTCATTATCAAATTTTGCCACCACAATATAGTCTACGCCGAGCGCTGTTAAATATTCGACTTTTTCACGTAGCGAAGAAATGCGGGGTGGTGCTTCATAAGATTTAAAGAATTCAAGCGGTTGTGGCTCAAAAATCATCACTGCAGTTTTTAAATTTTGTTGTTCTGCAATCTCTTTAAGTTGGCTGAGCATCGCCTGATGACCCAAATGTACCCCATCAAAATTGCCGATCGTTAAGGCCGTTTGAGGAAATTCTAAGTTGGGCGCTAAAGCATTCAGACGGAGCAGCTGCATGGGCGAATCAAATCGTTGAAAATGTTTGTGGGCTATATATTGCCATATTCTTCAGCATTCGTCTTGTTGTTGTGTTTTTACGCAAAAGAAATCCGCAGTTTAAGTTCGTATATAGAAAAAATTGATTCATTTAATAAATATTAATCAATTTTTCTTATTTGTTGGGTTGGTTAAGATAAGACCAGCTTCTAGATGAGGACAACAATATGCAAAACACGGTGCTTTTACAGACACGGCTTGAGACGATGATCCGTCAGTTCACTCCGAACTGGTTTACGGTGTGTATGGGGACGGGCGTGGTTGCACTGATTGTATCAGAGTTCCCTATCTTTCAAGCATTCACATGGTCATTCGGCGCGATGCTTTGGCATTTGAATATGCTGCTCTTTGTGTTGTTTAGTGCTTTATATGTGTTGCGTTGGCTGTATTACCCTGTCGAAGCCAAACAAATTTTTAAGCATCCCATGATGTGTTTGTTTTTGGGAGCTATCCCGATGGCGCTGGCGACCATTTTAAATGGCTTTTTAAAATATGGTCAGCCAATTTATGGCGAAAGCGCCTTGGTTTGGGCCGAGCTACTTTGGTATGTCGATGTGGTCTTGGCTGTAGCAATTGCTTGGCTGGTCCCTTTTGTGATGTACCAACGACAACAACACGAACTCAAAAGCATGACTGCAGTTTGGCTACTGCCGGTTGTGGCCTGTGAGGTTGCAGCCACAAGTGGAGGCTTATTACTGGGTCATCTTGTTGTGACGGAGCATGCTGTTGGTATCTTGCTAGCCAGTTATGTGCTGTTGGGAATGTCTGTACTGCCAGCTTTTGCGATTTTAACTATCCTCATGCTCCGTTTGGCGCTACATCAGTTACCTGCCAAAGAATTAGCCATTAGTAATTGGTTGGCTTTGGGGCCAATTGGTACAGGTGCTTTTGCTCTGTTGGTACTGGGTGCTCAGGCGCCTAGCGTATTGGCCAGTATTGGACTCGCACATGTAGGGCAGATCCTACATGGTGCAGGTATTGTGGGTAGTTTAATATTATTGGGCTTTGGCTTGTGGTGGTTAGGCTTAGCGATATTGACCACATTACATCACAGGCGTGTGTTGCCTTTTAATTTAGGTTGGTGGGCCTTAACCTTTCCGTTGGGGGTGTATAGCTTTGCGATCTTAAATCTAGCTGCGCAACTACAGATGGCATGGATTTATGGCTTTGCTTATGGTTTGAGTGCGGCTTTGCTTGTGCTGTGGTTATGGGTGGCTGGCAAAACTGCACACTGTTTTTATCACGGGCATTTATTTTTTTCACCGTGTTTAAAAAGCTATTTGGAGGCAAAGCAACAGTGCGCTGAAAAAGCCGTGTAATGGGGGAGGCTTGATTGAGTGCGTATGCAGACCCAAGGTGAGCATGTTCATGGATGACACATGCACTGAGGATTGCTCGATAAACAAAGTGACTCACCATATTGCATAACGGGATACATCACATTGCACAGTTTGCCACTTGACCATACTGATACGATTTATCTGTACGATGCTATTTTGCAAAAAAATTAAACTGTTAGAATATGCCCCTGAGATGGGCATATTCTGTGCACTCAATCAATTAAAACAACACGCAATAAAAATTAAATAGATAAAAATTCTATATGGAAATCAGGATTTTAAAATGTGCGAAAAAACTCAATTTTGGGATCAAGCCAAGGGTTTATTGGAAGAGTGGTACGTTGCTTGTACTGCGAAAGAATTAAAAAAAGATCAACCTTTACAAACCACCATTTACGGTAAAAATTTTGTGGTGTTCCGTCAAAAGAATGGGCAGGCAGCTGTTCTACTCGATCAATGTGTGCATCGCGGTGTTCCTCTTTCCGCAGGCAAAATGACCAATGGTTGTGTAACGTGTCCTTATCATGGCTGGTCCTATCAAGGCGATGGTCAGGTGGCGCATATTCCCAGTGTGAATGGCAAATTTTTTCCAGAGAAACCTCATGCGTTTAAACAGCGGAGTTATGAGGTCTGTGAGCAAGATGGATTGATCTGGGTCTATTTAGGCGATAAAGCGCCTGAAGCACGCCCTGAAGTATTTAAACTGCCTTTTTATGATGCACCAGGTTGGCAAAGTTATTATATGGTGGGCAAATATGATGGTGAGATGGGCACTGTCGCACAAAACATTATGGATGTTACCCACACGATATTTGTGCATGAAGGCTGGTTTCGCTCTGAGTCGGGCAAAGCGGTAGATGCCACGATTGAGGTGAGTCCACGTAAGGTGGTGGTGGAATATCATGACCATGAGGCGGATGTAGGCATGATGCCATGGTTGACCAATCCACATGGTGCACAGCAGGTTCATCGCGATAGCTTTATTGCACCCAATATTACCTTGGTGGAATATCACTGGGGGGAGCCTTCAGGCATGGTCTTTAACAGCCTGATTACGCCTGTTGGACCTTATGAATCACGGGTATATACCTGTGTAAGCTATAAATTTCCAATTCCACGTGTGTTGGCAAAAGCGATTCAACCTGCGGTGAACGTGTACACGTGGGTGGTGAATAACCAAGACATTAAAATTTTGGCGGCATGCCGTAAAGGTTTGGAAAGTATGCCGATGACGCATTCACATAGTGTACGTGGTGATATGGCGCATATCGCATTGGAAAAGATTTTAGAATCCTTACGTCATGATCAGTCTTTAACCCCATCTATTTTGGGCAAGCGTCCTATGCAGTTTCAAATTTAAGATAGCAAAGGGGGAAGTGCATTGCTGACCCCAAGCAAGGTGTTTCACACGAAGGTCTTTATGGTTTTGTGCCAATCTATGTTATATCGGTAGCCATGAATATGAGGAATGGCACATGAAACAAGATTTAGCCCTAATGATGGCCTTAGCCAATGAGTCTAAAGGTTTGTTTGAGTCTGCGGGAATTGATGTTCACTATAGTGGCATTGGTAAAGTCAACGCAGCATTTAAAGCCTATGAAGTAATTCAAAAAACAGGTTGCAAAACCTTGCTGAACTTAGGGACGGCTGGGAGCTCCCATTTTGATGCACATGCATTGGTTGAGGTTACACAGTTTGTGCAACGTGATATGGATGTGTCGCCATTGGGCTTTGCAGTAGGGGTTACGCCACTAGATGATGAGTATCCTGCGGGGATTGAGCTGGTACCTTATTTTGATCATCTTGCACAAGGAATTTGCGGTACTGGCGACAGCTTTGAAACTGGGCTGCCGAAAGTACCGTGTAATTTAGTGGACATGGAAGGCTACGCAATCGCAAAAGTATGTAAAAAACTGGGCGTTCGCTTAATCTCGGTAAAATATATTACCGATGGTGCAAATGACACAGCACATCTGGATTGGGAAGAAAACTTATTGTTAGGCGCGCAAAAATTATTATCGTTATATCAAAGTTTAAAAGTATAAAAAATAAGGTTGGCGGCCATATCGAGTTATGGCCGAATGCCAATCATTGCCACGAAAGACAATAGAGAGAATTAATTACGAGGTAATACACCATAGAGCATCATGTGCACCGTGTGTTGGATCACACGTTGGTTCATGCTACGGTTACGCAAGGTTTTGCCTGTCACCATTTCAATTTGCGTAGCAAAGTCAGCATAGTTCTGTGTAACAGCCCAGATATTCAAAATCAAAATTTCAGGATCAATATCCTTTGAAATTTTGCCTTGTTCTTGCCAGTTACTAATCACTTTAGCTTTACGTTTTACCAGCTTCTTTAAAGGTCCTTTGAGGATATCAAGAATATGTGGCGCACCTTGAATCACTTCAAGCGCAAATAAACGAGACGCTTTAGGTTGCGTACGCGATACTTCAATTTTTTGCATCAAATAATTGGTAATCGCTTCAGCAGGTTCTAAATCTGCTTCTAAAGTTTGCAAAGGCGCTAACCATTTTTGTAACACTGTGGTTAACACTTCGACATAAAGCGCTTCTTTATTTTCATAGTAATAGAAAATATTCGATTTATGCATTTCTGCAATTTGCGCGATTTCATCCAGACTGGCCCCATTGAAACCATATAGGGAAAATACGTCCAGTGCAGCGCTAAGCAACTGGTTACGTTTTTGAGTACTCTTTTTTTGTTCCATTAGCATTTTAACAATGAAAAGGGGGATCGGGGATTGTACGGCAAATCAGCAGCCTTGTGCACAACCAAACTTTGTAATTTTATGAATAATGGCGATTTATTTTATAGATCGATGATTAAATTATCCTGACAGCCCCACTAAAATCAAATAAAAAATAGTATGCATAAATAAAAAAATGATTATTTTTATTCATTAATGTTATGGAAGTTGTTGATTTTAAGTTGGGGCACCTATTCATGCACCTTTTAGGTGCTTTATACCGCATATAAATCGACGATTTAATCGATATATATGCCCCACACTCATCACTTGCTACATGATGAGTATGAGACAAATTAAAAATATTTAAGTCGCGAGCACAGCATTGAGCACCTGTTGTTCAAGTGTGCTAAAAGCCAGATTTTTTTGTCGTGGACGGGGCAGATCGACCTGAAATTGTGAGGCAATATGGCCCTTATCGAGCAGAATAATACGATCTGCAAGTTGTACCGCTTCGCTCACATCATGGGTTACCAAGATGGCCGTAAAGCCTTGCTCGGTCCAGAGTTTTTCAATCAGATTTTGCATGTCTAAGCGGGTTAATGCATCTAAAGCGCCGAGTGGCTCATCTAACAGTAAGATTCGCGGTTGGTGAGATAATGCGCGTGCAAGCGCCGTTCTTTGACGCTGTCCACCTGAAAGTTGGGACGGCCATAATGAGGCTTTTTCTTTCAGGCCGACTTTTTCTAGCATGGCTGAGGCATTGGCATGTCGCTCTTTTTCTAAACCGAGCTGTACGTTTTGTTCAATGCTTCGCCAAGGCAAAAGTCGTGGATCTTGGAACATCACACGAATGTCATCGGAGGTAATACCTTCACGAATATGACGCGCAGATTTAAATTTGATTTCACCGTAGCTTGGTTTTTCTAAATCGGCAATTAAGCGAAGTAGGGTACTTTTACCACAGCCACTACGGCCCACAATGGCAAGGAATTCACCGGGCTGAATATGCAGGTCGAGGTCTTCGAGTACTTTTACACTGCCATAGAACTTATGCAGTTGCTCAATGTGAATTTCGGCACCAAGCACAGCATTGGGGTTAATGTCGTTGGTGTGCGTGTTTGAGCTTGATGTATTTGCATTTGAGGTATCTTGGGCATGGCGGCCAATACTTAAATCAGTCATGTCATGTGTCCTTTTTTATTTTTGATAGCCAGCGTGCCAGCGGAGGAGATAACGCTCTAAAGCCACGGCTAAAACGTCAGCTAATTTACCCAGTAGGGCATACAGTAAAATCCCTACCAACACGATATCGGTTTGTAAAAACTCACGTGCGTTCATGGTCATATAACCAATACCTGCTTGTGCAGAAATGGTTTCGGCTACAATTAACAGCACCCACACCAAACCTAAGGAAAAACGCAGTCCGACCAAAATTGAAGGCATTGCACCCGGCAAAATAATGTCTTTATAGAGCTGCCAGCGTGTGAGGCCATAACTTTTGCCCATTTCAATGAGCTGTGGGTCGACAGAACGAATACCATGATAGGTATTAATATAAATAGGGAAAAATACCCCGATCGCCACTAAAAATAGCTTGGCACTTTCATCAATACCAAACCATAAAATCACCAATGGAATGAGTGCAAGCGCTGGAATGTTACGGATCATTTGAATGGTGGTGTCGAGCAAGTTTGAAGCGACTTTAGATGAGCCATTGAGCAGGCCTAGTAATAAGCCCAAACCACCACCGACCAATAAGCCTAAAAGTGCACGGCCCGCACTGACTTGCACGTGTTTCCATAGTTCACCACTTAAAAGCAAGCTCCAAAATGCACTAACAACGGCGCTTGGTGCAGGTAAAATACGGCTTTGTAATAGGCCAGTGACTGAGGCAACTTGCCAAAGCAAAATCAGAACAATAGGAAGAAGCCAAGGCAGCAAACGCTGCCCGAGCTGTGTTCCACGTGAAACCTTCTTTTCTGCGAAGGCTTCAACCGAAACAGATTTAGACATTTTAAGCTGGCTCCTGAATCGGCTTTTTATTTTCATCTGGGGTGTAATTGTTCGCGACAATTTCGCCAAATGGGCCAGTCAAATTGGGTTGAGTTAGCTTTTGTTGGGTTTCGAGTGGCAGTAGCGGGAACACCAATTCTGCAAAACGAATCGATTCTTCTAAATGCGGGTAGCCCGAGAAAATAAAGGTATTAATACCGAGGTCTGCATATTCTTGAATACGTGCAGCCACTGTTTCAGGATCACCGACTAAAGCTGTACCTGCACCGCCACGGACTAGACCTACACCAGCCCAAAGGTTAGGGGATACTTCGAGTTTAGTACGGTCTCCATTGTGCAGTTCAGCCATACGGCGTTGTCCGATTGAATCCATGCTTTTGAATTTGGCTTGCGCGGCTTGAATGGTTGCATCATCAACATATTGGATGAGCTCTTCAGCCGCTTGCCATGCTTCAGCATTGGTTTCACGAACAATCACGTGTAAACGAATACCGTAGTTCAGTTCACGACCTTTGGCCTCTGCGCGGGCTTTGACCACGGCAATTTTCTCTTTCACTGCAGCAGGTGGTTCACCCCAAGTGAGATAGGTGTCGACTTGTGATGCCGCTAACTCAATTGCATCATCTGAAGAGCCACCAAACCAAAGCGGTGGATACGGTTGTTGTACAGGTGGATATAAAAGTTTGGCATCATCTACGCTTAAGCATTCACCATGGAAGGTATAGCTTTCACCGGTATGTGAGCGGGTTAAAATTTCACGCCAAATGGTGGTGTATTCGTTTGCAGTTTTGTAGCGAGTCGCATGGTCTTCATATACGCCATCACCTTTGAGTTCTTGCTCGTCACCACCTGTAACTAAGTTAAGCAATACACGGCCACCCGATAAACGGTCAAATGTTGCTGCCATACGTGCAGCTAAAGCAGGTGTGGTCACCCCAGGGCGAAGTGCAACAAGGAACTTTAATTTTTTGGTTGCATCAATCAAGCTGGCTGCTGTTAACCATGGATCTTCACATGAACGGCCTGTTGGAATCAGTACGCCTTCGTAGCCAAGGTTGTCTACAGCCACCGCAATTTGTTTCATATAAGCATGATCAACAACACGAGCACCTTTGCTGGTACCGAGGTAGCGACTGTCACCATGTGTCGGGATAAACCAAAAAATTTTCATATCTGTTCCTTAATTTTGAATGTGCTCGGTCATCCAACAGGCTGCATCTGGTTCTGATTTGGTCGATGTCAGTCCTGCGGGAAATAAAATGAAAGTGAAAAAACTTATTTAATAATGGCAGCGTCAATATTGAGTTTGTTTGGAATGAGCTTTTGCGCATAGAAGGCATCTGCAACACGTTGTTGCTCGCTAATTACCGCAGGGCTAATGGGTTGCACGCCAAAACCCATCCGTGAAATCGAACTTTTTAAAATATTAAAATCGAGGCTAGTTGGCTTTTCGAGTAACTTGGCGGCTTCATCTTGATTGCTCGCTACCCACTGTGTAGACAGGTTCAATTCTTTCACCACGGCTTGAATCACTTTTGGATTGGCTTCAGCAAATTTACGGTCAGCCAAATAAAACTGATGGTTGCTCACGAGGTTTTCACCTGTGGCCAAAACGCGCGCGCCAATTTGTTGTTCAGCTGCAGCAAAGAACGGATCCCAAATCACCCAAGCATCGACTGCACCTTTTTCAAAGGCTGCACGTGCATCGGAAGGGGGTAAATAAATGACATTGATGTCATTCAGTGTTAAATGATTGGCTTCTAAAACTTTCAACAATAAATAATGAACATTTGAGCCTTTGTTTAAGGCAACGCGTTTGCCTTTTAAGTCAGCAATGCTGTTGATGGCAGAATCTTTAGGCACCAGCAAGGCTTCTGCTTTGGGTGCAGCAGGTTGGTTGGCCACATAGACTAAATTGGAGTTGGCTACTTGTGCAAAAATTGGCGGGGCTTCACCTGCTTCGCCTAACACAACGCTACCGACATTTAAGCCTTCTAAAAGCTGTGGCCCAGCTGGGAATTCCACCCATTTCACCTGAACGCCTTGCGCTTGTAAGGCTTTTTCTAAATTTCCGCGTTCTTTGACAATCGGCAAAATGCCATATTTTTGAAAGCCGATATTTAAAGTAATGGTCTCTTGGGCTTGATCTTTAGAGCAACCCGTCAGCATCATGACAGCAACAGTCGCAGCAGAAAGAGCGAGTGATTTTGTCCAAAATTGAGAAGGGATGATGCGCATGGCAGGTTGCTCCTGAACCTAAAATAAGAACGACATGGAATGCACATACGCTAATGAATTTTCTTTTTCGGAAAAAATAAAAAAACTTAAAGTTCTAATGAAGAAAAAAGATAAATAAAAAACAGCAAAACTTATGCAAATTTATGCTGAATAAAATGATGAGAGATATGCTGTTTAATGATTTTAATTTATTGAAATTTAATACTTATTTTTTAATATAAGATCTATGCATAAGTTTATCTCTTCATGCGCATAAGACCAAAGCACGGACTGCGCAAATTTAGAGATAAACTTAGTCAAAATTGAGCTAAGCAGGGCGGTCTAAACCAGCTTAAAGGGTTTTGATACAGACCAAGGAGTTACGCTGGTAGTTGTATAAAGCCTGACGTGCATTCGGGAGATCATCGACACTGGCAGATGCAAAGCCTTGCTCGATAAACCAGTGTGCTGTGCGCGTGGTTAAAATAAACAATTGCTCGATTCCCAAAGCTTTGGCTTTTTCTTCTAAATAATGCAGGATTTGACTGCCACGATTCGATTTACGATAGCTCGGATGTACAGCAACACAGGCAATTTCAGCCGAACGCAACTCACCTTCTGCGGTAGGAATTGGGTAAAGCGCTGCACAGGCTAAAATCGTACCATCGCGTTCAATTACGGCAAATTGTTCGATTTCATTTTCTAGGCGCTCACGTGAGCGATAGACCAAAATCCCTTCTTCTTCTAACGGACGAAGTAGATTAATTAAACCACCGACATCTTGAATATTCGCCGTGCGGACTTCTTCATAATGTGCATCAGTAATCATAGTGCCAGAACCATCACGCGTGAAGAGTTCTTCTAGCATGGCACCATCGGTTGCATACGAAATTAAATGCACCCGATGTACGCCTTGTAGCGAGGCTGTTTTTGCACCATGCAAATGTAAGAAAATGTCGGGATTGGCATCTTGGTATTGTAAAAGGTGTTCTTCTAGTTGGTGTGGTAAGACTTCTCGAATTAATTGGCCATGTTCATCCATGAGGCCTGCTGATCGGCCAAGGAAAATCAATTTATCTGCTTTTAAGCTAATTGCAGTTTTGGTTGCCACTTCTTCCGCCAACAAATTAAACACTTCACCTGTAGTGGAATAGCCCGTTGGCCCAAGCAAGATAATATTTTGACTGAGTAAATGGCGCTGAATGGCATCAGTGTCGATACTACGCACTTCACCAGACAACTGAAAATCAACACCATCCCGAATACCATAAGGCTTTGCAGTAACTAAATTGCCCGATACCACATCAATACGTGCGCCGTACATCGGTGAGTTGGCCAATCCCATCGAGAGCAACGCTTCAATTTGTAAACGAATAGAACCTGATGCATTCATCACGGCGCTTAAAGACTCACGTGTGGTCACGCGACGATGATGATGAAATGGCGTTGTGAGTCCGCTGGCTTTGAGGTTCTGATTAATTTGCGGGCGTGCGCCGTAAACCAAAATTAAACGAATACCTAAAGAATGCAGCAGGGCAATGTCATGAATAATGTGTTGAAAATTCGCATGTAAGACGGCTTCACCATCAAACATGATGACAAAGGTTTTGCCACGGTGGGCATTAATATAGGGTGCAGAATGCCGAAACCAATGCACGTATTGTAAAGTTGTGCTTTGAGAAACGTCCATTGAAGTCATGTGCAGGCCTATGCCGAGATTACGGTTTATTGATTCTAATCAAAAAAACCATGGAGAGAAAAGGGAAAGCCTCTGTGCAGACAAAAAAACACCCGTATAAGTTGAATTATACAGGTGCGAAAGGGATATTCACCGAGGCTTAGGAATTAGCCAATGATTCGGATGATTCGGTCGTTACGTTCGTTGATGAGTACATAGTCGCCATTCACTTTGTACCATTGTTGGTAGCGCCCAGTGTTGGGTAATTTACGTGCTTCACGGTCACTCACTTTATAGCGTGTTGACTGAAATGCGCGTGGTAAGGTTTGACCACTACGCCATTCACGGCTTGGGTTTACACGTTGTTGATTCCACTGATTGTTGTTATTCCATTGTTGTGTATGTTTGTTGTCCCAACGTGAATCATGGGGTTGAACATGGCTTGGCGGTGGTGGTGGATTACCACGACGGTCATCAAAACGATGATCAGGCGCTGCCATTACCGATGTTGCGATTAAACCTGAAAGTGCAAGGGTCGCAAAAGAGATCAGTTTTTTCATTTCATTCACCTAAATTGCTGTAATGCTGTTCTGTTTCGATAACTTTAAATTACCGACAAAGTTCAGAGAAAGCGTGAGGGATATAGAGTGGAATTGTGAAATGTATGAAGAAAAATAGCAGATTGCGTGCAGGTGAATGTTCTATCAATTGCTTAAGCTAATGGCAGGCAAAAGTGCTGGCATAAAAAAAGCCCAAACAATGTTGGGCTATGCAGTGTAAGGGGCTAAAGACCTAAAATACGCATAATGCTGTTGGTCTCTGAATTGACTAAAATGTAGTCATTGTTAATTTTGTACCATTGTTGATTACGATCTGGTCTTGGTAAGTTTTGGTCTCGATAATCGACTTTATAACCATTACCACGATAATGTTGTGGAAGCACATAACCCGCTTGCCATTTATGTTGTTGTAAGCGTTTTACACCACGCTCTTCACGCATACGACGCATCTCCATGCGTTCACCATCATTATCTTCACGGAATTCGCGATTTTTTTTCGCTTGCCCGCGGTTGAAGTCACGTGGCTGATCATAACCATCGCGTTGGTCAAAATGAGGACCAGCAATCGAAATGTTGCTTGCTGTCAAAGCACTGAAAGATATTGCTAATGCAGTCAAAATCTTTTTCATGTTAAGTCCTCATCTAAATGATTCATAATGTATGGGATTACTCTACGCAAAAAATGCAGAGAAACTGTGAAGATAGTGCGATAATTCTTTAAATAAAGCAGAGATAATAAGGATATTATGCGTTAAAAATGCAGATCTATAAATGATAAAATCTGTTTATGGTGACGAAAGTAAATTGTGGATTGAATATAGTGGGATGTTTTTATTCAATCCTATTTTGGCAACTGAGTAAATGAAATCGTATGAGCACATGAAGATTTGTCTTTAGTTCCACTGCTCACTTAGGCCAGACAATGAATATACCGCTTCTGCTGAACTTGCATGATCCAGTGCCATAATTAGAGTTGTAGACAATTGTAGTTGTTCAATTGAACGAATAATTTCAGTTTTACGTTGTTGATCGGCCATGATCTATCTCCAGAGTGTTGAGACTACAAAATCAATGCAGTCAGCATAGAGAAGATCTGTTTATTTTAAAAACCGAATAAAATTATAAAAATAATTTAAAAATACGATTGATGGCATAAAGTCATCAATTGAGGATTTGTACAGAATGAATGGATATTAAACTGACCCGTTAGCGTAAATCACACAAGGCACACGGGGTTGCCTTGTGATCGTGCGATCTATGGGTGTAAACCTATGACAGGATTTAAAAGCAAAGCCTAATCCGAAATATAGGCTTAGTAAGCAAATTGAAGGTCAGTGTAGTCGGTCAGCGATTTTTGTAAATGTGCTTGTATAAATTCACGTACATCTTGCTCAGTCATTGGAGCACCTTGCTTGGTAATCACGTGTTCAACAGGCGGTTGGCCTTCTGCAGTAATACGATAAACAAAACTTTTTGCAGTCTCATAGCGGTCATTTTGTTTCACAATACATAGCACGTACTGATAACGATGTTCGAAGTTTAAGTCAGTATGTGAAAATACAAACTGCTCAAATAGCTTCACATTTTGGCCATTTTCTAAGGCTTTGAGATCATCCAAAATACTTGGATCAAACTTCATACCATATTTTTCAGAAATCGCTTTGCCATCAATCAATAGATTGAGCATGCCATCTTCGGTTGGTGTTACAGTAATATTGCTAAAGTCAGACATGTCGGACACTCATTGCTTAAAATGTTTGGCATAAGTATCCGCATATTGTCTGGAATTACAAGCCAATGTGGCATGAATGTACTCAGCATAAAAAATGTATGTGCCGAAAAAAAGGAGGCCAAAGCCTCCTTTTATTTAATGCATTGATACCGTTATGCGTTTAGGCATCTTGTGCATCTATACTGGCACCATTGAGGGATAAGCTATCATCGCCCATCAAATATAAATAGGCCGGCATAATTTGCTCGGGTGTCGGTAAGATTTTTGGATCTTCATCTGGATAGGCTTTTGCGCGCATCGCAGTACGTGTTGCACCGGGATTGATACAGTTGAAGCGAATATTAGGGTGCTGATTTTCTTTGGCAAACAAAGTGCTTACAGCCTCAATGGCAATTTTAGACACAGAATATGCACCCCAGTTTTCACGCGCTTCACGACCTACACCTGAACTGGCAAACACCACAGAGGCATGTTCTGATTTTTGCAATAGCGGTAATAATTCTTGCGTGAGTACGAAAGGCGCACGTAAGTTTACGGCCATCACATCATCCCACACATCGGCAGGATAATGTGCTAAGGGTGTACGCTCGCCCAAAATGCCTGCATTATGCAAAATACCATCTAAACGGCCAAATTGGCGCTCAAGTGTATCAACCAATAACTCATAATCACGCGGAGAAGCACTCGACAATTGAAGCGGTAAAATTGCAGGTTGTGGTGCGCCCAATCCTTCAATTTCATCGTAAATTACTTCAAGTTTGTTCAGTGTACGGCCATGCAAAACCACTGTTGCGCCATGAAGAGCATAAGTGATTGCAGCTGCACGACCGATACCATCGCCCGCACCTGTAATTAGGATAATGCGATCTTTGAGTAGATCGGGGCGAGGTTGATATTCTGAATATTTCATTGTCTATCTCCTCGTTTTATTGTGTTTTTTCAGTCTTTATTTTGGCTAGGTTTGAGCAGGGTAGATGCTATTTGTACCTATGACGTGCTGACGAATGACATCGTGTAATTCTACAACAGTATTCACTATACAATCTGCATGCCAGGCTGTTAAGTCATCTTTATATTGAAGGGGTAAATAGCCATAGGCTGCTAAAATGGTGTGCATACCTGCACTGCGCCCAGCATCAATATCACGTGGATGGTCGCCCACATAAATACAGTCTTTGGCGTCAATTTGGATCTGATCAGCAGCCAAATACATTGGCTCTGGATCTGGTTTGGTTTTACTCACATCTTCAGGGCAGACCAGCACTGAACAGCGCGCTGTCAAATTCAGTGCTTGCAATAAAGACTCGCTCAGCCAGCGGGGTTTATTGGTCACAATACCCCAAGGAATCTGATGCTGTTCAAGTTCGGCTAACAGCGCTTGCATGCCTGTAAATAAGTCGGTATCGACCGCAATATCGGCGCCGTATCGGTCCAAAAAGTCTTGGCGATGCGCCAAAAAGATCGGATCTTCTACATCGAGTTCAGGATAAACCAATTTAACCATCGCACGTGCGCCTTCCGACACTTGCGTACGGATCAGGTCTGCATCGACGACAGGACAGCCTTTTTCGCGACACATGTCTTGCAAAATACGAATAAAGTCGGCTGCAGTGTCGATCAGTGTCCCATCTAAATCAAACAGTACCGCTTTCATTGTGCGCCTTCATTCACGGTATGAACCATGTAGTTGACGTCTACATTGGGTGCGAGCCAGTAGCGTTTGGTCAGCGGGTTGTAATGTAGCCCGGTCATATTTTTGAGCTTTAAATGAGCGCCACGAATGTCATGTGCTAATTCTGAAGGCTTAATAAATTTGTGATAATCGTGAGTCCCTTTGGCCAGCATACGTAGCACATATTCGGCACCAATAATGGCAAATAAATATGATTTAGGGTTACGGTTAATGGTCGAGAAAAACACATGACCACCTGGCTTAACTAACTTTTTACAGGCTGCAATAATGGAAGCTGGATCTGGCACATGTTCGAGCATTTCCATACATGTCACCACATCATATTGGCCAGCGTGTTCTTCGGCCAATTGCTCTACGGGTACTTGACGGTACTCGATATTGTCGACGCCTTCTTGTTCTGCATGTAGGCGTGCAACATTGAGCGGTGCAAGGCCCATATCAATACCCAAGACTTGAGCGCCACGACGTGCCATGCTTTCTGCCAAAATGCCACCGCCACAGCCGACATCAAGAACTTTTTTACCTGCGATGCCACCTGAATGCTCATCAATCCAATTTAAACGGAGTGGATTAATCATGTGTAATGGACGGAATTCAGAGTTCTGGTCCCACCAGATGGCAGCGAATGCTTCAAACTTAGCAATTTCTTGTGGATCAACATTCAACTGCGACATGGGTTCACCTCAGGCAAGGGTTATATTTTAAAATAAAGTCAGAGGCTTATTAGTGTAGCGCTTATTCTAAAAAAAGCGATAAAAGCGCTAAAAAAGTTCACAGAATGGAAACGAAATTTGCATAAATGATTTATAGTGATCGCATAAGCTAATCATAATGAGTTAGAGGACTATAATCTCAATGAAAAAATTCCTTTTCGGCAGTTTGGTCGCTGCTGTTTTTGCCGTTTCTGGTAGCGCGATGGCCGCTGACTTTGTTGCAGGAAAAGACTATACAGTGCTCGCAAACCCTGTACAAGTTGAGGTTCCGGGGAAAATTGAAGTTCGTGAATTCTTTTGGTATGGCTGCCCACACTGTTTTAAACTTGAACCGCACATGCAAACGTGGTTAAAAAACATGCCTAAAGATGTACGTTTTGTACGTACGCCGGCAGCCATGAATCCAGTATGGGAGCAAGGTGCGCGCGCATATTATGTTTCGGAAGCACTTGGGGTACGCCAAAAAACACATTTAATGTTGTTCCATGCGATTCATGAAGGCCAAAAACCAATTTTAGAAAAAGCTGCTTTTGCCAAATACTTTACGCAGTTTGGTATTCCAGAAGCTAAATTTAATAGCACTTACGATTCTTTCCCAATCGCATCTAAAATTGCGCAAGCTCAAGATCTTGCAAAACGTTATCAATTGACAGGTGTACCTGCGGTAACGGTGAATGGTAAATACGTCATTCAAGGTGAAGATGGAAAAGTCACTCAAGTATTAAATTACTTAATTGAAAAAGAACGTTCAGGCAAATAAGCCGACCTTAAATAAAAACCCGCAAGTTGCGGGTTTTTTTTTATGCTTAAAGATAGCGTGTTAGACCGATGGCTGATTGCGATCCCAATGCAAAATACCGCGGAAGAGCAGTTGAACTTGAGTAATCGCACTGAGCTTGAGTTGTTCTTGTTGTGCGCCAAGTTCTGCAGCGGCCACAGAGCGTTGTAAGTCCATCCAACTCATGGCCCAATTAAAAGCCAAGCTCATCAAAATTTGTGACAAGACCTGTAAGTCATGCTGTAGATGAATATGATTCAGCGTTTGGGTACGCCCCAAATCTGCGCTTAAATCGGCAGTTAAATATTGAATTTCACGTTGTATGGCATAACGCAAACGTGCAGAACCGCCCCAGCGTTCTGCAATAAAAAAAATCCATGGCTCAGGGTGCTGTTGAATATGTTGAAACAGTAAGTGGATACAGTTTTGGATACGTGTGTCGGGCTGATGTTGAAAGACTTGCCCCATTTGATATTGCATTTGTTTGAGCTGTAAGGCGGTTTGATCCACCAGTTCTAAACCCAGCTCATCCATATCACTAAAGTGCCGATAAAACGCGGTCGGCACTAAGTTGGCGGCTTTGGCAATTTCACGTAGGCTCATACTGCTAAAGGCACGTCCTTGACCACTTAATGCTAAGGCTGCATCTAAAAGTGCTTGTCGACTTTGTTGTTTACGTTCATCGCGTATCGACATGTTGTGTTCCGAAAATCCTTTGTTTGCAGTCTAGCAAAAATTGTATGCAGCACCTAGAGATGATCTGGCATGGAAAATAGCGCATGGAGAAAGTACGCAAATACGGCTTGAATTCATGCATTTTGTAAAAGGCTGAGTGTGGTGGTCAAACTCGAAGCGGGCTTCTGCTATACTGAAGCGCATTGTAATTTAGTAAAATGAAGGACCCTTTATGCGTATCGACCAGCGAGCATTAGATCAATTACGTGATGTCAAAATTACCCGTAACTACACACGTTATGCCGAAGGTTCGGTATTGGTTGAATTTGGTCATACAAAAGTCTTGTGTACTGCCAGTATTGATCATTCAGTGCCACGTTTCTTAAAAGGTCAAGGTCAAGGTTGGGTAACAGCAGAATATGGTATGTTGCCACGTTCGACACATACACGTTCTGATCGTGAAGCAGCACGTGGTAAACAAAGTGGTCGTACGCAAGAAATTCAACGCTTAATTGGCCGTAGCTTACGTGCCATGGTGGATTTGAAAAAACTGGGTGAAAACACCATTACGATCGACTGTGATGTGATTCAAGCTGATGGTGGTACGCGTACTGCATCAATTACAGGTGCTGCGGTTGCATTGATTGATGCCATGAATGTATTGCTTGAAAAGAAAAAAATTAAGCATGATCCGCTAAAAGGTTTAGTGGCTGCGATTTCAGTGGGTATGTATCAAGACGAAGCTTTGCTTGATCTTTGCTATGAAGAAGACTCAAACTGCCAAACAGATTTAAACGTGGTGATGACGCAAGCAGGCGAATTCATTGAAATTCAAGGCACAGCAGAAGACAAACCATTTACACGTGCGCAGTGTAACGAAATGCTTGAATTGGCTGAAAAAGGCATTCAAGAATTGATTAAAAAGCAACAAGAGGCATTGGGTTGGTAAGACCTGATTGGCCAGACTAAACGCACCTTAGGGGTGCGTTTTTTTTCATCTGCTTGACATCAAAGCATCATGTTTTGGTCATGCCCATGCGTTATTCCTATGAGGGTATTTACAGATAGGAAATGCAAATGCGTGTTTTTTTTGTCGGGCTCATGATGAGTTCAGTCTTGCTTTTAAGTGCATGTAAAGACGATCAGGCGCAAGGTGATGCGCAAGCACCAACCCCTGAACCCAATTGTAAAATGCATTGTGCACCTTAAGAATAACAACAGGAAATAGGTATGAACCGTCGTGATTTTTTAGTTCAGTCGTCTAAAACACTTTTGGGGGCGACTGCTTTAGCGAGCTTGCCACTGAGTATTCAAAAAGCCTTGGCCATAGATGCCAAAGTTGAAACGGGCACGATTCAAGATATTAAGCATGTGATTATTTTGACGCAGGAAAATCGCTCCTTCGATAATTATTTCGGCATGCTCAAAGGCGTACGTGGATTTGGTGATCGATTTGCGATTCCTTTAAGCGAAGGGCGAAAAGTTTGGGCACAGTACGATAAAAATAAAACAGTCTATTTCCCTTATCATTTAGACAGCAGACTAGGCAATGCGCAGCGGGTGAGTGGCACGCCACATTCATGGAAAGATGGTCAAGCGGCTTGGGACTGTGGCCGTATGGGCAATTGGGTGGAGCATAAAAAGCCACAATCGATGGGCTATTTTAAAAAGGCAGAAGTTGAATTTCAGTATGCATTGGCAGATGCGTTTACACTTTGCGATGCTTATCACTGTGCGATGCATGCCGGGACCAACCCCAACCGTCAGTTTATTTGGACAGGAAGCAATGGACCAACAGGGGCTGGAGTCGCCAGCGTAGTCAATGAGTTTGATGAAATTGGTAGCTCGGCAGTTGGCTATGATTGGATGACCTATCCAGAGCGTTTACAGCAAGCAGGGGTGAGCTGGAAAATTTATCAAAATATGCCCGATAATTTTACCGATAATCCCTTGGCAGGCTTTAAGCAATACCGAGCAGCCAATGAACGTTCAGGGCAACCTGTGAGCCATGCATTAGCGGTTTGCCCTGCTTATGATGAAGCTATTGATGCAAAAGAGCCTTTATATAAAGGCATTGCCAATACGATGCCCAATGACGGTGGCTTATTGGGGCAATTTAAGCAGGATTTGTTGCAAAATAAATTACCGCAAGTGAGCTGGATTGTTGCACCCGCCACCTATAGTGAGCATCCTGGTCCATCGAGTCCAGTGCAAGGCGCTTGGTATATTCAGGAGCTTCTGAATGCACTGACCGATCGTCCTGAGCTTTGGAGCCAAACTGCACTTTTGGTCAATTTTGATGAAAATGATGGCTTCTTCGATCATGTGCCATCACCTTCAGCACCTTCGCGTGAGATTAATGCACAAGGCGATATTTTAAAAGTACACGGTAAAACGACTTTATCGGATCAAGCACTTTCCTATGAATATTTTAATCATCCTGCGGTGGCAGGTTCGGTCAGCCAACCACGCCCTGAGTTTGTAAATGGGCAAAATAGCAATTTTTGGCATGGGGTGTATGGCCCAGGCGTTCGTGTACCCATGTATGTGATTTCACCTTGGAGTCGTGGTGGATGGGTCAATTCACAAGTATTTGATCATACTTCGATTATTCAATTTTTAGAGCAACGCTTTGGTGTACACGAGCCGAATATTAGCCCTTATCGACGTGCCGTCTGTGGCGATTTAAGCTCAGCTTTTGATTTTAAAACGCCAAATACGCAAGTATTGCCCACTTTAGACGGCAGTCGAACAAAGGCACAGGCCGATATGATTCGTAGCAATCAAGAAAAACTCAGCCAAGTTCAGGTGCCAAGCCAGCAAGCAAAACCGATGCAGGACACGGGGGTACGCCCATCGCGTGCTTTGCCTTATATTCTGCATTGCAGTGCCAAGTTAAATGAGGCGAGCAATCAAGTGAAGTTACTGTTTTCTAATACGGGCACACAGGCGGGTGTTTTCCATGTGTATAACCAGTTAGATTTAAATGCTGTACCACGTCGTTATATGGTTGAAGCGGGTAAGCAATTGGATGATGACTGGATACTACAAGATGGAAAATATGATCTGTGGGTGCTCGGCCCTAATGGTTTTCATCGTAGTTTTAAGGGCGATATTCGAGATAAAAACCAACAGGCAGTTTTGCCTGAAATTCGGGTGTGCATGGAAGAATGTGCAGCGCGCATATTTTTGAAAGTCCGCCAAGATGGCACACAAAGTGCAGAGCTCACGGTCAAAGCCAATGCGTATTTAGATGGCAAAACATGGACTATAAAAACCACTTCAGGCAGTGAAACTGAATTGGTGCTAGACATGAGTAGCGTGCATGGTTGGTATGACTTTAGTGTCAGCTTGGGTGCCTCATCAAGTTTTGAACGTCGTTTTGCAGGACGTGTTGAAACAGGTGAACATGGCTATTCAGACCCATTTATGGGTGCTGTTTAAGTACAAGATTTCCCATAAAAAAGCGCAGTCGATGCTGCGCTTTTTTATACTGTTTTGCCTAGGCATTAAAACGCATAGATAAATCCACAGCGGTGACATCCTTAGTGAGAACGCCCATAGAGATATAATCGACACCTGTGGTTGCAACTTCACGTAAATTCGCAATAGTAATATTACCTGATGCTTCTAATTTGCAACGTCCTGCCACATGCTTCACAGCATCAATCATTTGTTGTTGGCTAAAGTTATCCAGCATCACAATGTCTGCTTTGGCTTCGAGGGCTTGGTTGAGCTCATCCCAAGTTTCAACTTCAACTTCTACAGCTTTGCCTGGTGCAATGCTATGTGCTTTGGCAATGGCTTGTGCAATACCACCCGCCGCCATAATGTGGTTTTCTTTAATTAAAAAGGCATCGAATAACCCTAAACGATGGTTTTGACCGCCACCCACTGCTACGGCATATTTTTGTGCAATACGTAAGCCGGGTAAGGTTTTACGCGTATCCAAAAGTTTGGTGTGTAAGCCTTCAAGTTGTTGCACATACTGCGCGGTTTTGGTGGCAACAGCAGACAAGGTCTGTACAAAGTTTAAGGCAGGGCGTTCTACGGTTAACAAGCTCCGTGCAGAACCGGCTAATTTTAAAAAGGCTTCATTGGCTTCGACACGATCACCGTCATTTTTGAGCCATGTGATTTGTACATTCGGATCATAAGCTTGAATAAGTGCATTGACCCAAGGCTGGCCTGCAAGAATCATGCTTTCACGGCTAATGATGGTTGCGGTTGCTTGTTCTTCCTCAGGGGTGAGTAGCGCGGTAATGTCACCTTCGCCAATATCTTCATGCAGCGCCTGCTGAATATTGATTTGAATAGTTTGTTCAAGCAAGGTTTGAGATATGCTCATAGAAGTTCCGTCTCTTTTTACCCGAGGAAATTTTGCGCGTTATATTAGCATTGTTCATTAAAAAATGAGCGATATTTCCGAAGGGGGATCATCACCTTGAATTGAGATTTTAGATTGAAAGTTTTAGCATGGCTTCAGGTAGTGTGTTGCATACTGCATGACATCAGATGAATTAGGATTGATTTATGCCAAGAGAGGCAAATTTTCGGGTCTGTGAGGGCCAATTGTTGGGGGCACGCCAAGTGCCATCACCTAATTATAATCAGCGCCCTGAACAGACCGAGATTCAGTTGCTCGTGGTCCATAACATTAGCTTGCCTCCGTCGCAATTTGGCGGTGGCTATATCGAGCAGTTTTTTCAAAATCAATTGGATTGGTCAGTACATCCGTATTTTCAAACTATTGAAGGGATGCAGGTTTCGGCGCATCTTTTGATTTTACGCAGTGGTGAAGTACTGCAATTTGTCAATTTTAATGATCGGGCATGGCATGCAGGTCGTTCGAGTTATTTGGGCAAAAAAGAATGTAACGATTATTCCATAGGTATTGAGCTTGAAGGCAGTGATGATTTGGCATTTACAGCTGATCAGTATCAAGCACTGACCGAAGTCACCGCGTGTTTACAAGAGGCTTATCCTAAGCTTCAACAGCACTTGGCAGGACATTCCGATATTGCACCAGGACGTAAAACCGATCCAGGGCCGTTTTTTGATTGGGCATTGTTTCGAAAACAATTACATCATTTTAAAAACAAATAAATAACCAAACTAGCGCTAATTTAACCAATGAAATGTTGGCCTAAGTTTCATTACAATAGCGCCAATTTAAAAATTAGGTGAAGACGATGGCACTTTGGCGGTCAACCGTTATAGTCAGCGCAATGACCATGTTGTCACGGGTATTGGGTTTAGTCCGAGATATTGTGCTACTCAATGTATTTGGTGCAGGGAAGGACTTTGACACCTTTGTGGTGGCATTTCGTATTCCGAACTTTTTTCGGCGTTTATTTGCCGAAGGGGCATTTTCCCAAGCCTTTATTCCTGTACTGACCGAATATAAAACCAGTCGTACGCATGCCGAAGTACAAATTCTGATTAGTCGGGTATTTGGCTGTTTGGCAACCTTTATGAGTGCGCTGACGTTTGTCGCAATGATTGCCGCACCTGCAATTTTATATATTTATGCACCAGGCTTTCATAATGATCCTGAAAAGTTTGCCTTGGCTACGGAGATGTTCCGTTTAACGATTCCGTATTTACTGTTTATGTCCTTAACGGCTTTTGCCAGCAGTATTTTAAACAGTTATGGCTCATTTTTTTCACCCGCATTTTCGCCTGTATTGCTTAACTTAGCGATGATTGCTGGGGCATGGTGGCTTACGCCGTATATGGCAGAGCCGATTATGGCCTTGGGTTGGGCGGTATTTATTGCAGGTATTTTGCAGTTAGTGATTCAGATTCCAGAGCTCTGGAAGAAAAAATTACTCATTCCACCTAAAGTAGATTTTAAACATGAAGGTGTAGATCGCATCATGAAATTGATGCTACCTGCACTCTTTGGTGTATCAGTCACACAAATTAACCTCTTGCTCAATACTATTTGGGCATCGTTCATGCAAGATGGCTCAGTATCATGGTTATATAGTGCAGAACGTATGACCGAGTTACCTTTGGGCTTAATTGGGGTGGCGATTGGTACAGTCATTTTACCGTCGTTGTCAGCACGTCATGCTGAGCAAGATCAAGCCAAATTCCGTGGCATGATTGATTGGGCGGCCAAAGTGATTATTTTGGTGGGTATTCCTGCCAGTATTGCTTTGTTCATGTTGTCTACGCCAATTATTCAAGCCTTATTCCAACGTGGCGCATTTAGTTTAGAAGACACGCAAATGACCGCTTTGGCACTGCAATGTATGAGTGCTGGGGTAATTTCATTTATGCTGATTAAGGTTTTTGCACCAGGTTTTTATGCACAACAAGACACCAAAACACCTGTACGTGTTGGCTTGATGGCGGTTGCAGCCAATGCGATTTTAAACGTGGTATTTATTGGTTTCTTTAAACTGATTGACTGGCATGCAGAGCACATGGCTTTGGCTTTAGCATCTTCTGGTTCGGCATTGGTCAATGCAGGGATGTTGTATTTCTATCTGCATAAACGCAATATTTTTCGATTTGGTGCGCATTGGAAAAAACTTGCGGTGCAATTTGCAGTGGCCAATATCGTGATGATTGGTGCCCTATGGTATGCCTTAAGCTGGTACAACGGCGAAGTATCACAATGGATACGTGTTGCAGAAGTCATTGGTCTATGCGTTGTTGGGGTTGTTGCATACCTGATTGCTTTAATCGCGATGGGGTTTAGACCTCGTCATTTAAAACCCTAATGCAGTATAGGTGTGGATATAACCTAGATATTGGATCTAAAAAAACAGCACATGAGGTGCTGTTTTTTTTTGTGCCATAGACATGACATTTGAGAATTTAACGTAGCTTTTAGACTTTGCCTCGAGAGAGAAAGCCTACGATGGCTAGAATCACTGCGATTACCAATAAAATCACAGCAAAGTCTTTAGAAAGACCAGCAACACCACCAAATCCTAATAAACTGGCAATGAGTGCAATCACAGCAAATATAATCGCCCAACGGAACATTGTTATTCTCCAAGTGTTTTTCTTTTCATATTCAGTATAGTGTGATGCAGTTCAAGCTAATGTTGATCTTTCGTTGGCAATATGTTGATTAAGTTTTAATCTATTTGTGCGGGTGTATGACCCAATGGGATCCGCAAAGTTTGTGGATGTACTGGTATACTGATTCAGCTTTTTTAGACTGATATGACACGATGATGACGGAAACCTTACGCCCTAAATTTTGGAAGAACTACACGCTTGCAGAGTTAAATTCTGCTGAGTGGGAAGCCTTATGTGATGGTTGTGGTTTATGTTGTCTGATCAAGCTCGAAGATGATGAAACTCAGGAAGTGGCTTATACCAACGTTGCTTGCCAGTTATTGGACTGTAAAACTGGTCAATGCTCGGATTATGTCCATCGAAAAGACTCGGTGCCTGATTGTATTCAACTCACACCCGCACAAGTTGATACCATTCGCTGGTTGCCTTCAAGCTGCGCATATAAGCGAGTGCAAGAAGGTAAAAAATTGCCTTCATGGCATTATTTAATTTCGGGTAGTCGCCAAACGGTGATGACCGTAAAGAAAACAGCCGCGGGTCGTTGCATTAGTGAATTAGATGTCGACCCAGAAGAGATTGAAGAATACATCGTGCGCTGGGTGCGTTAAGCTTCTGGCCACGCGCTGATAAAATCATGTTCTGAGCATACCTGAATACCTTCTTGCTGGAGTAAGGTCGCAGTGAGACCCATACCCGTGATGAGTTGCCCAGTAAACTGTCCATCATAAATCCAATGTCGCCCGCAGGATGGGCTTTTCTCTTTAAGAATTGCCACGCTAACATGGTGTTTCTGAGCCAATCTGAGTGTCTGATAAGCACCGTTTAAAAATGCTTGTGTGACATCTAAACCAGTATTGTCGAGAATGTGCGCACGCGATTGGAGCACATCGAGTGCTGTACCACCATGAATTTCTGCGGGTGCACGCGGACATGCCAAACCACCTAACATTTCAGGGCACGCTATGATAGCTTGGCCTGAGTCTACAAGTTGCTGCAGTAGAGGATAGGTATAGCTTTTTGCATCGTAGCGAACAGTCTGCCCAACGAGGCAAGCACTAATCAAATACATTGCTGAATGGAGCTCATGATGTTGTAAAAATAAAGCATGACTAAAATCAAAGCACAAACAAGAAGGGTATTAGCGTACCTCTAACAGTGCGCTAATATGTTCAAAGCTCATTGGGCGATAAAAATAAAAGCCTTGGCCTTTTTGGCATTCACAGTCTTTGAGTACATTGAGTTGCTCTGTATTTTCAATTCCTTCAACCAAAATATCCATAGAAATACTCGAGCCTAGCTGTGTAATGGCTTTGACGATTGCAAGTGCCGAGGAGTCTTTGGTCATGCGTTCTACAAAGTTGCGATCAATTTTAATACAGTCAATTGGGTAGTCGCTGAGGCGTGTCAGTGATGAATGTCCTGTACCAAAATCGTCTAAAGAAATACTTAAGCCTTCTTTTTTTAGCAGGTGCAAAGCACGAATCACATAATGAGAACCTCGTTCAGACAAGCTCTGCTCGGTAATTTCAACTTCTACTTTATCATGCGGAATTTTGTACTTTTGTAGGCGCTGAAGCATTTTCTCTGCATAGTCGTCTCGTAAAAATTCGACGGGTGCTGCATTAATTGAAATCGGTAAGAGTTCTAAGCCTTGATCCTGCCATTCATTCATATCTTGGAAGATTTTATTTTGCATGGTTTCGCTAATGCGCGAAGCCAAGTCATAATCTTGGAAAGCAGCATAAATATGTGAAGGCAGTTGTAGTACACCGTGTTGATCTTTCCAACGGAGTAGGGCCTCAAAGCCAATCACACGACTATCTTGGAGCTGAACTTTGGGTTGGTAGAAAGGCTCAATTTGATCATTTTTAATGATACTACGTGCCAAAGTGAGCTGGCGTGTGGTGGCTTCAAGTGCTTTAAACATGTCTAGATTAAACATGCGTATGCCACCGCGTCCGCTAATTTTTAAATCATTCAGCGCAATATCGGCACATTTCATTAAGTTTGATGAACTCTGCGCATCACGGGGATAGATCGAACAACCGATACTCATACCACCATTAATGAATTGCCCTGTGTAGCTAATGGGCATATCCAGTTGTAACCAAGCTTGGTGAGCCACATCCATCAACTGTTGCTCATCGACAAGCTCGGGTACCAAGATTGCAAACTCATCACCACCAAGGCGTGACACAATAATATCTTCAGAGAAACAGCTTTTAAAACGTTGGCCGAGGGTATGTAATAAATGATCGCCTGCAACATGGCCGAGCGTATCGTTAACGTGCTTAAAATAGTCGAGGTCAATCAGCATTAGGCCAATTTGATGATCATAATTGAGCGCATATTGCAGGTGCTTTTTAAAAATTCGAGTAAAGGCACGACGGTTAAATAAGCCAGTCAGCTCATCATGTTCTATGATTTGTTGTAAGCGACTTTCGGCTGCTTTTTGTTGGGTCACATCACGTGACACACATAAAATACTTTCAGTTACCCCATTTTCGTCCACAATGGGCGTCAAAATATTGTCCCAAAACTGGTGCGTTTGTCCGTCAAGGGTACTCTTGCCTGCAAATCGGGTATTTTTGCCTTGGCAGGCTTGAGCTAAGGCTGCTGAACCCGCTTTGCGAATGTCTTCAGGTAATAAATTTAACCAAGGCATCCCAAA
Organism: Acinetobacter sp. WCHAc060006; assembly: GCF_004209135.1. NCBI lineage: Bacteria > Pseudomonadati > Pseudomonadota > Gammaproteobacteria > Moraxellales > Moraxellaceae > Acinetobacter > Acinetobacter sp. WCHAc060006. The sequence continues at coordinate 38,832 of NZ_SGSS01000006.1, forward strand.
TTTTTTTTCAGTAACCGATACGCCTAAAGCCAAACATCCTGAACGATTCATGTGTGTTAAGTTGCCATCGGGTGCCAAAATTTTAATGCAATCGATACTGGCATTGAGCATTTTATTTTGTGCTGATACTTGATGGCTTAGCGCTTGTTGTTTTTCATAACTGTCATGAATGTCGATAAAACTGACTGAACATTCAAATAATGAGTTGGGTGCTTGTGGAAATTCGATGTGAACGGCACACATGCGATAGCCAAGTTGATGATGTTTAAGGCGACATTCTTTTTTAAAATTTTGTTTGGTTTGTTGTGCTTTTTGCCATAGAACAATGAAATGTTCGAAGTCTTCTGGATGAATATAGTTTAACCATTTTTCTGGTAGATGTTGGTTCAGGTCGACATCGATAAACTGGCAAAGTTTACTGTTGCTAAAAGCAGGACCTTGAGCGGTTTGTAGCCAAAGTGGCAACGGTATATTATTGGCAAATTGTTGTAACATGACATCATCGGCAACATTGGGCTGTGCTTTATTTAAAGTTGTTCTAAGCTCAGTATCATACTGAGCGTGTGGCACGGCTGGTTTGTTCTTCGATGATGATTTCATGGGGTCACCAATGTGGCTATGGCGGCAGAAGCAATCCTTGTTTCTGTACGTGTTATCCTTCCAAGCATAGCTTGAAGCATTGCTTTCAGGAAGTATTTTACAAACAACTAATCATATTTATTTTAAACTTTCCACAAAATTCAGACCATCCAACAATTAGCCGATGAATACCCAAAAAACTTCTATAAACGGCACAGAATATTCCTGCTTAAATTAAAAAAGCTAGTGTTAGAATAGAGCCCGATGTATTTTTAAGCAGCCGTGAATTTAGACAATGTCAGACAGCAATATTCCGCTTCCAGAACGAATTAGACCCCGCGACCTTTCTGAGATTATTGGGCAGGATCACCTGCTGGGAGAGGAAGCGCCATTGCGTCAGATGATTGATCAAGGGCATTTACCCTCTATTATATTTTGGGGGCCACCTGGTGTTGGTAAAACCACAATTGCCTTGCTATTGGCTCAAGCTGTTGATCGGCCTTTTGTGAGTTTATCGGCTTTAAATACGGGTGTTAAAGAGCTACGTGAAGTGATTGCAGACAGCGGTGATTTACTCACGCCTGTGGTGTTTATTGATGAGATTCATCGTTTTAATAAGTCTCAGCAAGATGCATTATTAAATGCAGTTGAAAAAGGCAAAATCACTTTAATTGGTGCGACCACGGAGAATCCATCTTTTGAAGTGAATAGCGCACTGCTATCCCGCTGTCAGGTTTATACCTTAAATGCTTTAGATGAAGCTTCTATACAAAAATTATTAAAGCATGCCATTGAGCAAGATCAATTTTTAAAAGACCGTTATATTCAAATAGAAGAATATGAAGCTTTGATACAATTTGCTGCTGGAGATGCTCGAAAGGCACTCAATTTGTTGGATTTAGTGGCCAGCACGTTTGAAGCAGATCTAGAAAATATTATTACGAATGCAGTCGTAGTGAAAGTTGCACAGCAAAATATTGCCCGTTATGACAAATCTGGTGAGCAACATTATGACTTAGTGTCTGCCATGATTAAATCGATTCGTGGCAGTGACCCAGATGCAGCTTTGTACTGGCTGGCACGTATGCTCAAAGGCGGTGAAGATCCTGTATTTTTAGCACGCCGTATGCTGATTGCAGCATCCGAAGATATTGGTAATTCGAATCCAAATGCCTTATTGCTGGCGGGTGAATGCTTCCGTTCGGTACAAGCGATTGGCATGCCTGAAGCACGCATTATATTGGGTCAATGCGTTGTATATTTAGCCACCAGTGCAAAAAGCAACAGTACCTATTTAGCGATTAACAAAGCCATGGATTTGGCCGAGAAAACTGCGAATTTGCCTGTGCCTTTACATTTACGTAATGCACCTACCAAATTGATGAAAGAACAAGGCTACGGTGCCGACTATTTATACCCACACAATTATCCAGAGCATTTTGTCCGTCAAGATTACCTTCCACCTGAATTAAAAGGCACGAAGTTGTATGAGTCAGCACGTAATAAGCGTGAGGTTGAAGGCGAGCGATTGCAACAACGCCGTTGGCAGGAACAACAACAGCAACAATAAAGTAAACAGTGTGCATGTCTGGACAAAAAAAAGCCCAGTATCTTGGGGGAGAACTGGGCCGAAAAAGAAAGCTTTGGTGTCAGACATCTATGCAGACAAGAACAAATTTGGTCGACAGCACAGATATGATTGGTTTGAGATCACTCTGGCTGTCTAATCTGTTTTGTATGATAAGAGGCTTTGCCTTGTTTGTAAAAACGGGCATTTTTATAAGTTTGATTTGTTTTTTAGATTAAGTTAAAAGTATTTGAATTTATTATTAAAAATATAACTAAAAATTTTACGACTGGTAAAATGTTATTTATGACTCTGCTATTTCTCTTCAAGAAACTGTCTGCGCCATAGTGAAGTACTCAGGCGATAAAAACAAAAAACCGAGCAAGGCTCGGTTTTTTGTTTGAAGTTTCAGAATCAATTAGATGTCTGAAAGGTCGATGCCAATACGTGCAGCAACTTCTTCGTATGCTTCAACAACACCGCCTAGGCCTTGACGGAAACGGTCTTTGTCGAGTTTTTTCTTGGTGTCTTTGTCCCATAGACGGCAACCATCTGGAGAGAATTCATCACCCAGTACGATACGGTCATGGAAAACACCGAATTCAAGTTTGAAATCAACAAGAAGCATGTTGCCTGTAGCAAAAAGTTCTTTCAGTACGTCATTTACTTTGTATGTAAGGTCTTTCATTTGAGCCAATTGCTCAGCAGTCGCCCAACCCAAAGAAATGGCTTGTGATTCATTTACCATTGGATCGCCAAGAGCATCGTCTTTAAAGAAAAGTTCGAATGTTGGTGGAACCAATTCTTTACCTTCTTCAACACCTAAACGACGGCATAAAGAACCAGCTGCATAGTTACGTACTACACATTCCACAGGAATCATGTGTAATTTTTTTACTAAAACTTCAGTTGGAGAAAGAAGTTTCTCAAAGTGAGTTTCAATACCAGCGGCTGCCAATTTTTCCATGATAAAGGCGTTAAAACGGTTGTTCACCTTACCTTTACGATCTAGTTGTTCGATTTTCTCGCCATTGAATGCAGAGGCATCGTCACGGAAGACTAGGATGAGGTGATCTGCACTGTCTGTTTCATAAACAGATTTCGCTTTACCAGTATAGAGCAAGGTTTGTTTTAACATGGAGGGAACCTTTTTCAAAAAAAATGCCTAGAAATGTCTAGGCTGGCCAATTTTGGTAAATCTGAGCTAACAATTCTGCAGCGACTTCTTTATCTGCAAAAGTGTTATCGGCATTGAATACAGCTAGGTTATTGCTAGTACCCACAGAAGAAAGTCTTAACACATACGTTTTTTGGTCGACTTTAACAGTTACTTCATAACGGTTTTTGCTTTGACCAACGATGGTGTGATTGAGGCTACTGAGGGTAGCAAGTGTGTACTGCCAAATTGTAGCAGAATTTCCATCAATTTTGAGTAAAGGATTTTGATTTCCATCACTTAAAAGCTGAGGATGTCCTAGCATAGCTGTGCTATTTGAGTCGTCTGCAGAGGATTGTTCCTGAGCTGCATCTGGGCGTGGTAAAGCAAAACGGTTGCCACGTTTGTTTTCAAGTTTTGGTGCATGCTCAATTGCAAGCGCGTCAACCGTTGGAGCAGGGTACAATGGCGCCACAGGTCGCACCATTGAACCTTCAGGATATTTTAACGGTTCTAAAGTTGTGGTTTCTTTATAATCTAAGGTGCCATTTTTAAAGGCCAAAGAACTACAACCTGCTAAACTGAATACTGAAAGTGCAAGGGTGAGACCTAAACGTAATTGCATAATTTTACTGCTCTTTATTTGATTACGCCCGCTTGATTAAGTGCTTCGTGTAGCGGTGCGCGGTATTGTTCTGCAAGCGGTGTCAACGGCAGGCGGATACCTGTGCTGATTAAGCCCATATCATGAAGTGCCCATTTCACAGGAATTGGGTTAGATTCACAAAATAAAATATTGTGTAGATTTGCAACTGTTGCATTAATTTCAGTAGCTTTAGCATGATCACCGGCAAGAGCTGCTGCACATACGTTGCTCATTGCTTTTGGTGCAACATTGGCAGTAACAGAGATATTGCCTTTTGCGCCATGTTCCATCAGTTGATATGCCGTAGCATCGTCACCTGAATAAACAGTCATGCTTTTGCCTTCAAGGCCTTTGATTAATTCAATACCACGTGGTACATCACCTGTTGCATCTTTAATGCCCACAATTTGTGGAATGTCAGCTAAACGAATAACCGTGTCATTGAGCATATCGACACCAGTACGACCTGGTACGTTATACAAAATCATGGGTAAATCAGCAGCTTCAGCAATGGCTTTGTAGTGTTGGAACAGGCCTTCTTGAGTTGGCTTATTATAATAAGGCGTTACGAGTAGCGCGGCGTCTGCACCAAGTTCTTTTGCTTCTTTGGTCAGTTCAATCGCTTCGTGGGTTGAGTTTGCACCCGTACCAGCAATAATTGGAATACGTTTGTTGGCAACACGAATGATTTCTTTGATCACTTGTGTGTGTTCTGCCATGCTTAAAGTCGATGCTTCGCCTGTCGTACCTACAGCAACAATACTGTTTGTGCCTTCTTGGATATGCCACTCAACGAGCTTTTCGAGTCCCTTCCAATCTACGCTGCCATCTTCGAACATTGGGGTGACGATTGCGACAATTGAGCCTTGGATCGGCTGTGCTTGCTGAGTCATTTTTAAAACAATCCTATTTTTCTATCCAAACGACTAAATTGAGTATGAATTTGGACAGGTTCGTATTTTTGATAGACAGCAAATCAATCCGTTTGCATGGAATTGGGTAATGCTTATGCAAATTATGACTGATCATGCGTCTAAGAACAATATGCTTTAGTCAAAGCGGTAAAAAACTTTATACAAAGCTTAATTAAAACAATCAAGCACTTGCTTTTAACAAATGAGATTGGTTTTTACGCGTATGGCTATACTGTATAGATAAACAACAAAATATAGGCTAAAAAGCGCCAAAATCTATGGTTAAAATAGAATGAGATTAGCTTAAGAGCGTGTCTAGTGTGCTATTCCATCTATTTTGATCAGAATTTAAGATAAAAAAAAGATGAACATAGACTTGAAAGTTATAGAAAATTGCGATGTATTTGTTGCAAATGATCTTTAAAAATTATGTTAATAATCTGTTTTAAATATAATGATTTTTCTGTTACATATCAAACCGTAAAGAATAGTAGTTGATCTATCTGTTGAAATGTCACATTTAATGAATCAGAGTGAAATGTATTTATCGCTTTTAAGACTTTATATCTACCTGCTTAACTAAAAGAAAAATCAACAAATATAAGCCTTATTCGCCTTTGGACTAACACTTATTGTCAGTATGTTCATTTAAGTTGCTCATAGATGATGCATTTTTTTGAACACTGATTGACACAAGGATTCTCCAATGGAAAAGTCAGATAATAAACATGCTATTGTCACGGTAGCGATCTGTTTTCTAATTGCCGTAATCGAAGGCTTAGATATTCAGGCAGCAGGTATTGCAGCTGCTGGTATTCGTGAAAGTTTCGGTCTAGATAGTTCGCAACTGGGGGTGTTTTTTAGTGCAGGGATTTTAGGCTTACTGCCTGGTGCACTAGTTGGTGGTCGAATTGCGGATCGGATTGGTCGTAAAACGGTATTAATTTGGTCGGTTGCCATTTTTGCAGTTTTCACATTATGTACAGTATGGGTGAATAGTTTTAATTCATTACTTGCAGTACGTTTCTTGGCTGGTGCAGGACTTGGTGCTGCTATGCCAATCTTAATTACATTGGCTTCTGAAGCGGTAACACCTGAAAACCGTGGTCGTGCTGTAGGTCTAATGTACTGCGGTATGCCTGTTGGTGCTGCAATTTTATCGTTGGTGGCAAGTACTGAGTTTGGTTCAAACTGGAAAAACATTTTCTATTTAGGTGGCTTGTTACCGATCATCGTGATTCCAATCATGATGCTATTGCTTCCTGAGTCTAAAGAATATTTAAAAGCAAAAGAGCAAACTGCGACTGCAAGCAATGAAGCAGTTCCACAAGGTTCTTTTAAAGACCTATTTAACTCTGAAAACTTATTGCGTACGGTCTTCCTTTGGACGAGCTATTTCTTCACATTGATGGTGGTTTACATCATGTTAAGTTGGTTACCGTCGTTGTTCCAAGAATTAGGCTTTACACGTAAAGAAGGCGCGACTGCACAGTTCTACTTCATGGTGAGTGCAACTGTAGGTACGGTGGTGCTAGGTGTATTGACGGATCGTTGGAAAAAAACCTTCGTAATCTTGTTGATGTACGGCGGTATTTTAGCAGGCCTATTGGCATTAAATGCAGCAGGTTCATTAACGCAAATGTACTTGGCTTCTGCATTGGTTGGTGCATTTGTGATTGGTTGCCAAGGCGTATTGTATGCGTTCGGTGGTATTGTTTACCCAACAACTGTACGTGGTACAGGTATTGGTGTTGCATCGGCAGTGGGTCGTGTAGGAGCAATGCTTGGGCCCGCAATTGCTGGTGCATTGTTAACTGCTGGCTTTGGTGCTGCAGGTGTAATTTCAGCAGCCATTCCATGTATTATTATTTCTGCGATCGTGATGTTATTACTAACACGTCGTCTGGCTTAATCGCCAATAAAAGTAAAAAAGCCCGTCATCGACGGGCTTTTTTATTGTGGGATATAAATGTTTTGATGTTTAAATATTTGCTGAAATTTTAAGTTAGACTGCTGATTTATATGTGATAATAAAATTAAATAAAAAAGAATACGGGGGCCAAATGAGTCAAAATCATTGGATGGCACAATTTAAAGTTGATGGTCAGCTTTTTACACTTTCATTTAAGCAAAATGAATTTAATCTTACGCTCAAGCGTGATGTTAAAAAGATGAATTTCGCTCGAAGCAAAGGTATGAATGCTTGGCTGGCTTTTGCTGATGACCCTGTACAAGATGATGTTAATATGGGGATTAATGCCTTTGAAGTCATGCGTTTGGCGCGTGAGCATATTGTAAATTTTGTCTATAAATATCAACCTTTGTATTTTTGTTTTCATGCCTCCACTGAACGTAAATCCAAAATTTATCCACGTTTTGCGCGGTCTTTACAACAGGATTTGCCGAGATATAACTTGAATTCGCTAGGCGGGTCATTTTATTTTTATCGTCAAGACGAAATACTACAACCGTGAACCGAATGCGCCCAAGCGCAGATTGAATTGAATGAAAATGGATTGAGTGATATGCAAAAGAATTGTGCCTTAATTGTGGTCGATGTTCAGAATGGATTTACACCAGGTGGCAACCTTGCTGTGGCAAATGCAGATCAGATTATTCCTGCAATTAATCAATTGGCGCAATATTTTGAAAATGTAGTATTAACGCAAGATTGGCATCCGGCGAATCATATTTCATTTGCGGCCAATCATGAGGGTGCGAAGCCCTATGACATCATTAAATTGGCCTATGGCCCACAAGTGCTTTGGCCTACACATTGCGTCCAAGGCACACATGATGCTGCTTTACATCCAGACTTGTCTATTCCACATGCCCAATTGGTGATTCGTAAAGGAATGCATAGCAACATTGATAGTTATTCTGCATTTATGGAAGCTGATCATCAAACCTCAACAGGACTTGCTGGTTATTTAAAAGAACGTGGGATTGATAGCGTTTTTATTGTGGGTATTGCTACAGATTTTTGTGTGGCGTGGACAGCAATGGATGCAAGTCGTTTAGGTTTTCGTACCTTTGTGGTGGCAGATGCATGCAAGGGGATTGATCTACAAGGGTCATTGCAGCAGGCATGGCAGGACATGCTATCTAATGGTGTGAAACGGATTTATATGAAAGACATAAAAGCAATAACAGAGGCATAAAGCAGAAATAGAAATATTATGAATATGTAGGCATTTTATACTTTTTAGTCCAAAGGTGAATTGTGACGTGCTAGCGACTTATGGCAGGGTATAAGCATGTACATTGAGATGGGCAGAGTTATGTCAGGATTCTTGCGCTTTACACAATTGATTCAAAAAACGTTCGCATTATGGGTAATATTCTTTGCAGGGATTGCGCTTTTAGCACCTGAAATGTTTGTGTGGCTCAAAGCCTATATTCCATGGTTGCTGGGTATTGTTATGCTGGGGATGGGCATGACAATGACCTTAGATGATTTTAAAGGGGTATTGCAAAGTCCTAAAGCGGTCTTCATAGGAGTCGTTGCACAGTTTTTTGTGATGCCGGGATTGGCATTTGTATTATGTAAATTGATGAATTTGCCTTCTGAGATTGCCATTGGTGTGATTCTGGTTGGGTGTTGTCCAGGTGGGACAGCTTCAAATGTCATCACTTATATGGCCAAAGGCAATACTGCGCTTTCAGTTGCATGTACTTCGGTATCTACTTTACTCGCTCCGTTATTAACACCCGCTATTTTCTATTTATTGGCTAGCCAGTGGATTGAAATTAATGCAGGCTCAATGTTCATCTCTATTTTACAAGTTGTGTTATTCCCAATAGTTTTGGGCTTAATTATTCGTACATTGTTACAGTCTAAGGCTGAATCATATATTCAGGTGATGCCCTTGGTTTCTGTCGTGGCCATTGTGGCTATTGTGGCAGCCATTATGGCGGGCAGTAAAACACAAATTTTAGAATCTGGCTTGCTCATTCTAGGTGTAGTTGCCCTACATAATGGTTTGGGGTATTTACTTGGTTTTTGGGTGAGTCGCTTCTTTAAGCTACCTTATGCAGATGCCAAGGCTGTAGCAATTGAAGTGGGCATGCAAAACTCAGGTTTGGGTGTAGCCTTAGCAGCAACGCATTTTGCAGCATCGCCTTTAACAGCATTACCAAGCGCAATTTTTAGTTTATGGCACAATATTTCTGGTCCTGCACTGGCAACCTATTGGGCGTCAAAAGCACAGTCTGAAGCTATTCCAAAGACAAGCCATGAACCCAATTGATTAGAACAAATGCATATAAAAAAGCCTGAATGTGTTCAGGCTTTTTTTATAGTAAACAGGGCAGTGTTTAAGAGGCTTTAGACTGCTTTGATTTTAAGATTTCAGTACGGAAAGACTGCGCCAATTCAGCGGCATCAGCATCCATTCCATTAATCATAAAGGCATGTCGAGTCAGTACATTGGTTGGGTTTGGCAAACTTACCAATTGGAAATGATCCGAAATTTCTTTAAGTAAGTGGTTAGGTACCTGCACGGCACTTTCTTTGGCAGAGAGTTGCTGTACCAGACGCTCTGCAGCTTGGACTGAGCTGAGTTGCATCGCCTCTACAGCACTTGAAATCGCGCTACGCGTTTGTAAAACAAAACGACGTTCTTCACGGTAGCGTTTATAGAGCACATCTGAAAGCAATTGGAATACTGCGCTAATCATGGTTAAACACTGTAAGCCATTTGGCGTGTCTGCTGAGATGCTAATAATTGCACCCTGATCATCAAATTTATGCACAGTACAAATGTCTGAGCTATTTAATTTATAGTGCTGTACGCAGAGTTCAGTGGCTTTATTTAAAAACAACTGACATAAATTAAAATACGGCCCAGACACTGTTTTATTGACAGTATCGAGCAATTGTTTTGGGTCATAGTATTGAATATTGAGCGCTAGGCTACTGCTGTCAATAACGACGGGTTTATGTTCTTTTTTCGCTTTGTTTTGCGCATTTTGCTGTGCTTGTGCTATTGCAACCGCGGCAGCATGTTTCTCTTGCTCTAGTGCTTGGGTCAAGCTTTGAATTTCGTGTTTTAAGCGTGATTCATTATTAATGCGTGCCAAATATTCGGTACGACTTGGGCGAGCAATACCACGGTAAGCTAACCACAATAAACCATGAATAATGAGTGAAACCAAAATTGCCAGCCACTGGGTGCGTAAAATTTCACCTATGCTCGGCTGAATTAGTGTGATTTCAACTGTACCGACTTTTTTCTCATTTAGTAGTGCATCACGTACAAAGACTTCGCCTTCACGGGTTTTGGTTTGACCACCCGTTGCAAGGACTTGCTTTGCCGAATTTAAAATTCGAATAGACGCCACGCTAGGATTGGTCGCGTAACGATCGGCAAGTAATGCCAATGATACGGTATTGGCGGGTTCCATTTCCGAAATACTGTCGGTGACCAATTGGCTGGTCATCAGTTGACCTTGGCTGGCACGGTTTTCGTTCAGCTGATGTGTGGTCGCCAATACCAGTAAAAAGGTATGAAAAGCGAAACTTACTATTAGTAGGCTAGCAAATAGCCCTTGTCTAGGCGCATTCAACGTAAACTTCCAAGGCAAAACTGTTTATTTTCGATTATGATTCTAACAATAGTTGTAGCTCAGACCCGAGTCAATTCATGCGAGAAATCATCCTTATTTCATTTCTGGGGCCAGACCAGCCTAATCAATTTACACGATTAATGCAGGCCCTGTCCGTTCATTCCTTACAAATCTTAGATGTAGGTCAAGCCGTCATACATAACCAACTGACTTTAGGTATTGTTGTTTCGTCAGATGACCAAACTGCTACAGCATTAGCCATGAAGGAAATTCTGATTTTAGCACATGAAATTGGCTTAACAGTTCGTTTTAAACCAATCTCTGCTGCAGATTATGATCAATGGGTAAGTGAAGGTGGCCGTACACGTTATATCGTGACTGCTTTAGCGCCAGAGTTGACGCCATCGCATTTACAGGCTGTAACAAAAATTGTGTCGAGCCAAGGCTTCAATATTGAAACAGTGACGCGTTTATCTGGTCGTCCGCAGCTTGATGGAGGCAGTATTGGGCCTAAACGTGCCTGCGTACAATTTGGTTTAAGTGGCCAAATGTTAGATGCACAAGCCATGCGTGCAGCCTGCTTGAGCTTATCTGCAGAGCTGAGCGTAGACGTTGCAGTACAAGAAGACAATGCGTACCGTCGTAACCGCCGTTTGGTGTGTTTTGATATGGATTCGACGCTGATTGAGCAAGAAGTCATTGACGAGCTGGCAAAAGAAGCAGGTGTTGGTCAGCAAGTTGCAGAGATTACTGAACGTGCGATGCAAGGTGAATTGGACTTCCAAGAAAGCTTCCGTGCCCGTGTTGCTTTGCTCAAAGGTATGGATGCATCCGTGCTGGCGAGTATTGCTGAGCGCTTAACGGTCACTGAAGGTGCAGAACGCCTAATTTCAACATTGAAATCATTGGGCTACCGCACCGCGATTTTATCGGGTGGCTTCCAGTACTTTGCAGAATATTTACAGGCGAAACTCGGTATTGATGAAGTTCATGCCAATATTTTAGATGTACAAGATGGCGTAGTAACGGGTGAAGTCAAAGGTCATATTGTTGACGGCGCACGTAAAGCATTCTTGTTGACGCAAATTGCTGAAGAAATGGGCATTTCCTTAGAACAAGCGATTGCCGTGGGCGATGGTGCAAATGACTTACCAATGCTCTCGATTGCAGGTCTAGGTGTCGCATTCCGTGCTAAACCATTGGTACGTCAAAATGCCAATCAAGCGATTTCAAGTGTAGGACTTGACGGCGTGTTATATCTTTTAGGTGTACATGATAAAGATTTAAATCGTGCCTAATATGTGACCGTTGTATGAAAAACGCAGTCAAATGACTGCGTTTTTTTATGGATTTCAGTCTAGAGGCGACCAACGGTAAATATAAAATTGTTGATAAAAACAACGATTAACATGATCTGAAAAATAAATTTTTCACTGCAAAAAAGCAGGTTTTTTTTTGTAATGACACGCCAAGCGAGGCATGGTCTTTGTTCTAAGAAAACTCAAAAATAAAAAAATGTAATGACAAAATAATGTTGCGACAATGTGTGTCGCTTAGGCCGAAGACAAGACTTTTTTTATCAAAAAAACTGCGCATAATGCATGCATAGAGTTTGAAGTTGATACATTCCATTGATTGATTACACGGTAATTTTAAATGAAACCTAGCCATAGCAATGGTTTCATTAAATGACGGAGGTTTATATGGTAACAGCGAATTTTGCCACCATTCTAGGCATGAGCTTAGTCGCGGCTGCTGTCATTGCTGTTTTCTTCTCGCCGTATCGTCGCTGGTTAAACTATATGCTGGCTGGGATGCTGGTATGGGGCATGGTTGAAGTCATTCGTTTTGGCACACAAGCTGTATTTGAGCTCACCATGATTTCCAGCTACTTTGTGGCATTAATGACGACGATGACGGTATTTATTCTGATGCTATTGCTTGAAGACCGCCGTGCGGAGCGTGCGTCAGCAAAACGTCAATATATCGAACATACACCTGTCTATGAGGATGATCAGCAGTATTCAAGTCGCTGATAGTCAATTTTTAAGGTGAAAAAAGGCATGTTTCATACATGCCTTTTTTATGTCGAGCACAAATTTAAACTGTAAAGGCATGCTTTTAAAAAACGAAGTTATGTTAGGATGAGGCAGTTAATTTTCCAACAATTACAATAGGCTTAAAGTCATGAAATTATCATCAATTCCTGTCGTAAAATTACCACTGGTTGATGTCAGCACGGATCCGCTGGATTTACTGGTTGCTGGTTTAGCATTGCGTATGAAACAACTTGCGCGTACCAGCCCTAAATTTATTGAGTTGGTTCATGAGCGTCAATTTCGTATCCAAATTGGTACAGACTTAGGTGTAGCACGTCAAATTATTGTAAATAATGGCCACATTGATACCGTTGCAGGTAATGCAGAAAAAGCAGATTTTATTTTGCAATTTGCAGACAGCGAACAAGGTGTAAAAACCTTGATGAAAGGTGACCCGACTGCATTTATGACGGGCATGCAAAATGGCAGTATTAAAATGGAAGGTGACTTTGGGCTTTTGGTTTGGTTTAACCAAGTGGCGAAGTTGATTCCACCGAAGCTACCAAAACCAGTGAAAGAAAAATTCAAAATTGCACGTGCATTTATTAAAGAAAAAACAGGTAAGTAAGATGTACTCCTTTTCCCCTCCTTTTTTAAAGGAGGGGCTAGGGGAGGATTTAAAAAGCCCTCTTTGGAGGGCTTTTTTATCGTTCAGGATTTATTCGATTTCTAAGTTAAACGTCACTGGTCCGTCATTGACCAAATGCACTTTCATGTCGGCGCCAAAAATCCCTGTTTGCACATTTTCAAACTGCGACTTTGCATAGTTTACAAGTTCTTCGTACAGCGCTTTGGCTTCGCTTGGTGGCATGGCAGGGCCAAAGTCTGGGCGTAAGCCTTTTTGCGTTTGAGCCATTAAGGTGAATTGCGAGACCAAGAGTAAGCCACCACCTGCTTGGCTGATATTCCAGCCCATTTTGCCTTGTTCATCATCAAAAAAACGATATTTCAAGATCTTATCAATCAGCTTTTTGCCTTTGACCAAATCATCCTCTTTGCCAATGCCTAAAAAAACTAAAATGCCGTGCTGAATTTCACCTGTAGTTTCGCCATCCACGACTACTTTAGCTTCTAGAACACGTTGTAATAAGGCGCGCATTTGGGACTATTTTCCATCAAATCAAATCAGAACAAATTGTAGCAAAAATGCATTTAAAATGGAGTTTTTGATTAAATTTAAAGCATTAAGTTGTTGAAAAATATTAGATAAAAAATAATAAATCTAACAAATCGATTGAAATTATAAAAATAATCTGTTTTAGCAATTTAAAGAAAATAGGTATCTTCTCTCGTGCAGGAAAGGTATTAATTTTAGTGAGATGAAGACGATGTTTAAGCGTTCTTTACTGGTTGCTATGTTAGCAACTGCAACAGCGGCGACTCAAGCAGCGCCATTAACAAAAGACAATGGTGCACCAGTAGGCGATAACCAAAACTCGATTACTGCGGGTCCAAATGGTTCAGTTCTACTTCAAGACGTACAATTGGTTCAAAAATTACAACGTTTTGGTCGTGAGCGTATTCCTGAGCGTGTAGTGCATGCACGTGGTACAGGTGCTTATGGTGAGTTTGTTGCAACTAAAGATTTATCTGATCTAACAATTGCTTCATTATTCAAAGCGGGTACTAAAACTCCAGTATTCTTACGCTTCTCTACTGTAATTCACGGTAAAGGTTCTCCAGAAACTTTACGTGACCCGCACGGTTTCGCGATCAAGTTCTACACGCAAGAAGGTAACTGGGATTTAGTGGGTAACCAATCTCCAGTATTCTTCATCCGTGATGCAATCAAATTCCCTGACTTCATTCACGCAATGAAGCCAAGCCCAATTGACAACATGCAAGACGCAAACCGCGTATTTGACTTCTTGTCTAGCCAGCCTTGGGCAACCAACATGATCACTCATGTATATGGTAAAGAAGGTGTTCCGACGAGCTACCGCGAACAAGACGGTTTTGGCGTACATGCATTCAAACTTTATAACGATAAAGGCGAATACAAATACGTGAAATTCAACTTCCGTTCTAAACAAGGCGTGAAGGGTCTTAACGTTAAAGAAGCGAGTGAGTTACAAGGTAAAGACTTCAACCACTTAACGAACGATCTTTACAAGAACATCAACGCAGGTAACTTCCCTAAATGGGATCTTTACATCCAAGTTATGGATCCTAAAGACCTAAACAGCTTCGAGTTCGATCCACTAGATCCAACTAAAATCTGGCCGACGAACCTCGTTCCAGAAACTAAAGTCGGTACTTTAACGCTGAACCGTATGCCGAAGAACTTCTTCCAAGAAACAGAACAAGTTGCATTGGCTCCAGGTAACCTCGTACCAGGTATCGAGCCATCTGAAGACCGTCTATTACAAGGTCGTATCTTCTCTTACTCAGATACTCAAATGTACCGTTTAGGTGCGAACCACCAGCAAATTCCTGTAAACCGTCCAGTTGTGAATGTAAACAACAACAACCAAGATGGCTACATGAACGTTGGCGGTACTTCATCTAACGTGAACTATGAACCAAGCCGTATTGAACCAAAACCAGCAACTGCGAAAGCACGTGCAGTTCAAACGCCTTTAACTGGTACTGTTCAACAAGTGGGTACCAAAGAGCAAAACTTCAAGCAAGCGGGTGAGCTTTACCGTTCATACACTGCGAAAGAAAAAGACGATTTAATCATGAACTTGGCTGCGGATCTTGGCAACGTGAAAGATTCAGAAACTAAGCACATCATGTTGTCTTACTTCTACAAAGCAGATGCGGACTACGGTACACGTATGACTAAAGCGGTTAATGGCAACATTGCAACTGTTAAAGCAAAAGCTGCGCAGTTAAAAGACTAAGCAATCGCTTATAGATGAAAGACGTATTTCGATGCGTCAATCAGATCGGTGACTAGGGTAAAGACGAAAGTCACCACCGAAAAGTCCTGTAAAACTCAAACCCTTTCCTGCAACCCTAGGGGAGTTTTACAGGCACTCTTTTTTTGCTTCACATTTCATTTTCAACGTTTTTAGAAACGTGAACACATTCGATTTTTGTTGGAGTTCATCATGAGCATTATGCAACGTACACTTTTAGCCAGTCTTCTCGCGTTTGGTGCCGCATTCGCAAACGTGGCAATCGCGGAAGAAATCTCCCCCGCTAAAACTGCTGCCAATGTTCAGATGAACTCACAACAAGAATTGATCGATCTGTTTTTTGCCGCGGCCAAAACGGGTAATCAAGAGGTGATCAACGAGTTTTTAAAACATGGATTTCCAGTAGACGTGCGTAATGCCTCAGGCTTTACCCCGTTGATGATGGCGACTTATTATGGTCATCAAGACATCGTAACGACAATGCTAAACCATGGTGCTGACCGCTGTGCGCGTGACAATAAAGGTAATACAGCATTAATGGGTGCTTTGTTTAAAATGGAATTTTCCATTGCAAAACAATTGCGTCAGGTCGATTGTGATGCAAATGCCAAGCAGACAGGTCAAAAAACCACAGCTGAATTTGCCAAAGTTATTGGGCAAGAAAAACAGTTGCAAAAAATCATTCAAGCACAAGAAAAATCAGCAGTCCTTGCTCAGAAATAAGCAGGTCTGTAACTGAGCTATTTCATTGGCTGTGTATAAAACTAGCAATATCGCATTTGAAAGTGTGCTTTAATGCAAGAAGTACAGCGAATTTAAATCCGATATGGCTCCAATCATACAATCCTTGCTTGATACAGATTTATATAAATTCACCATGTTACAGGTGGTGTTACATAAATTTCCTCAGACGCACAGCGTTTATCATTTCCGTTGCCGTAATTTGCAAGACACGGTTTATCCGCTCGTAGACATTTTAGATGACCTCAATGAACAGCTGGACCATCTGTGTACGCTTCAGTTTAAAGAAGATGAGTTGCTGTATTTACGCAGCCTACGTTTTCTAAAAAGTGACTTTGTAGATTATCTCGAGTTATTTCAGCTTAAACGCCGTTTTATTAAGGCTGGGATTGATAGCGAAGGCCGTTTGGACATTTGGGTAGAAGGCCCTATGGTTCAGGCTATGATGTTTGAGATTTTTGTACTCGCATTGGTCAATGAATTGTATTTCCGTCGCATTCGTTCTGACGAAGTATTACTCGAAGGGCAGCGCCGTTTAGACGCAAAAGTTGAGCTTCTGAAGCATTATACTGAAGTACAAGGTTCAGATGAGCCACCATTCTTGGTGTCTGATTTTGGTACGCGTCGCCGTTATAGCTTTGCATGGCAAAAGCATGTCATTCAAGCGTTTAATCAAGCGGCTCCTGAAATTTTCCGTGGTACAAGTAATGTGCTGATTGCCAAAGAATTGGGGCTCACTCCGATTGGCACCATGGCACATGAGTTTTTACAAGCTTTCCAAGCTTTAGATGTTCGTCTGCGTAATTTCCAAAAGTCTGCACTTGAAACTTGGGTACAAGAATACCGAGGTGATTTGGGCATTGCTTTGACCGATGTGGTGGGTATGGACGCATTTCTAAAAGACTTCGATCTATACTTTGCCAAATTGTTTGATGGTTTACGCCATGACAGTGGTGACCCCTATGAATGGGGTGATAAAGCCTATGCACACTATAAAAAGTTGAAAATTGACAGCAAAACTAAAATGCTGACATTTAGTGATGGCTTAGATTTAGAAAAAGCGTGGAGCTTACACAATTACTTTAAAGACCGCTTTCAAGTGAGCTTTGGGATTGGCACCAATTTAACCAATGATATGGGGCAAACGCCGTTAAATATTGTGTTGAAATTGGTGGAGTGTAATGGTCAATCAGTCGCAAAAATTTCAGACAGTCCGGGTAAAACCATGACGGATAACGACACCTTCTTGGCATATTTACGTCAGGTGTTTGAAATCCCTGAAAGTGCTTAAGCACAATGTAAAAACCGTCTTGCAACCCAAGACGGTTTTTTTTGGATGTGAATTTTTACCAAGGGTTTATCTAAAATTTTGCTAAGGGTCTTTTAAAAACAGCATATTTTTGAAAATAAGCTGTGCTAAGATCAGTTAAATTTGACCCATAATAGCTACGAAAAAATGAGCACTTTGGATTTTGGCCTGCTGATAGAAGCAGAAGATTTGGTCCCACATTTGGGCAATGACAAACTCAGAATTGTCGATTTGAGCCGAACATCGGTGTATGAGCAACTGCATATTCCTCATGCCATTCACCTGAAACCGAAACTTTTAGTGCGCCAAGAAGAACAAGCCATGGGGCTATTGCCTGAAGCAGAAGGTTTGCAAGCGCTGATTGAGTTCTTAAATATTTCCCCAGAGCATCATGTTGTGGCATACGATGATGAAGGTGGCGCATGGGCAGGACGGTTGATTTGGAACTTACACTGTATTGGGTTTGAAAATACCAGCCTTTTGAACGGTGGCATCCATGCATGGTTGGGTGCAGGCTTACCAACGAGCGCAGAAGTACCACAATTTGAGCCCGTTGAGCAATTTGTGACGATTCAGTCAAATGCCCAAAAAGATGTACAAATTGATTATGCAGAATTAAAACAAAGTGTTGAAAATCAATCAATTCAAGTTTGGGACTGCCGTACAGAAGATGAATATACCGGACTGCGCTTAGCGGCTAGACGTGGCGGGCATATTCCAAGCGCACGCCATTTCGAGTGGAGTACTGCCCTTAACCGTAAAAATCATTTAAAATTGCATCCTTTATCGCGCACCCAGCAGCGTTTAGAACAACTCGGTTTTCAATTAAATGAACCAGTGGTGGTGTATTGCCAGTCACATCATCGCTCAGGATTGGCCTATATTTTAGGGCGGTTATTGGGTTGGAATATTCGAGCGTATGACGGGGCGTGGAGTGAGTGGGGCAACCGCCTCGATAGTCCAATCGCTACAGGGGAGTTGCCATCTTGAGCATTACATCGCGTTTAAAACAACAAATTTTCATTCAAGCTCAGCGTGTGGTGCCACAACATCGTTTGTCACGTGTGGTGGGTAAAGTTGCAGCCAGCGAAAATCCAATCATTAAAAATGCGGTGATTACAGCGTTCAAGGCACAATATGGCATTGATATGTCGATTGCAGAGCAAAGCAATGCTTTGAAATTTAAATCATTTAATGAATTTTTTACCCGTTCTTTAAAAGATGGTGTACGTGAAATTGATCAGGATGCAAGTAGCATTGTTTCACCTGCGGATGGTGCGATTTCACAATTGGGTAAAATTGAAAATGGTGATATTTTTCAAGCCAAAGGCCAAAAATTTACCGTTGAAAATTTGATTGCCGATCCACAATTGGCAGAGCCATTTAAAAATGGTCAATTTGCTACAGTCTACCTGTCACCGAAAGATTATCACCGTGTGCACATGCCATTTGCCGGTACATTAACTGAAACATTGTATGTGCCAGGTGAATTATTTTCTGTGAACCAAACCACAGCAGAGAATATTCCTGGTTTGTTTGCACGTAATGAACGTATGGTGTGTTTGTTTGATACGGAATTAGGCCGTATGGCAGTGGTGCTGGTAGGTGCGATGATTGTGGCGGGGATCGAAACCGTTGCGACTGGTAAAGTAAAACCAACGGGCCGTATTGAATTAAACCAGCACGATTTAAAACTTGAAAAAGGAGCTGAGCTCGGGCGTTTCTATTTGGGCTCAACTGCGGTGGTTTTATTTGAACAAGATAAAATGGCATGGGATGCCGCATTTTCCGCAAATTCAGCAGTGGTCATGGGTGAAGCTTTAGGGCATACCATTTAAGGAATTCTCTCCTTTTAGGAAAAGCTTTTGAGCTAAGCTGATTTATTCAAAAAAGAATCTCTTCTAACCTCCCTTTATTAAAGGGAGGAATAAAAAAGCACCTTAAGGTGCTTTTTTATTGAATTCAAATTAGCGTTTTACCACAATTGAATCGATGCCACTGTGTTGTAAGGTTTGCTGTGCAATGACGGCTGCATCTTGTGAGTCATAAGGTCCAGAGACTACGCGGTACCAAACTTTCCCATTTTCTGTAGTCTGTACAACATCGGCAGATAAACCATTCAGAATAATTTCTGCACGACGTGCATCGGCTTGATCTGGGTCATCATAACTACGCACTTGTAGAATGTAATTTGGTGCCGCTGCTGCTGGACTTTCTACAAGGCCAGGTTCTGGGTTGGCTTGTTCCGCTTTTTGCTCAGGTGCTTCTACAATCACCACAGTGCCTTGATTCTTGCTTTCAGGAATCGCTTGCTCAGGAATAGGAGTAACTTGTTGCTGAGGTAATAGGTCGTAAAAACGATAGTCTTTGTTGGTTTCTTCTTGGGTTTGTTCTGCAGTGGCTTGCGCACGTGGTTTAACCGGTTGCCAAGGTTTCCAAAGCATCAATGCAACCACAAAGCTTAACACGATCAAAATCGCCACTAAGGTTCCCAGCCATGCTGGAATCAGTGGTTTTTTAGGTTTATTCGGTCGCTCTGATACACCACGTTGCGTTTTTCCAAACACGAGGAAACCTCATTCATTTTAATTGTGACGAAGCACTTTGGGAGAGTCCCAAAATATTGTTCTTGATTATTATATATTACATTACTGTCATCTGTATTTTGTTTAATTTTCACAAATTAAGCAAATGACAAATTTAAAAATATAAGGCTTATGGTAAAAAAGCCAGACGCATGATGCATCTGGCTTTTTAGGTTTGGTCAGCTCAGAAAATGTAAGACTGATCTGCCAATGGTAAATTACCCGAGTTTTGCTTACATGCTTTCTGGTGCCGATACACCGAGTAACTCAAGACCATTGCGAAGGACTTGACGTACATTCACAGACAGTAATAAACGTGCTTGGGTCAATTCAGCATCATCACCAAGGACTTTATTTTCGTTGTACCAACCGTGGAATAAAGCAGCCAATTCTTTTAAGTAGTTACCAATTTGATGTGGTTCGTATGCATTGGCAGCACGAACTAAAATCTCTGGGTAAGCTGCAAGTTTTGCAAGAATTTCAGTTTCAGTTTCTAATTCAAGTTTGCTTGCTAAACCACGTGCAACGCTTGCATCGAAGTTCACTTGCATAGATTGAGCTTTTTCTAACATACGGCAGATACGCGCGTGTGCATATTGAATGTAATACACAGCATTGTCTTTGCTTTGTGAAACCGCTAAATCTAAGTCGAAGTCAATGTGTTGCTCAGACTTGCGCATTACGTAGTAGAAACGTGCAGCGTCATTACCAACTTCCTTACGAAGGTCACGTAACGTCACGAATTGGCCTGAACGAGATGACATTTGTACCATCTCGCCACCACGCCATAAGCTGACGAACTGAACAAGAAGCACGGTTAACTTTTTAGAGTCATAGCCCATTGCATCAATGGCCGCTTTCACACGTGCGATATAACCGTGGTGATCTGAACCCCAAATATCGATGATGTCTGTATAGCCACGTTGTAATTTGTTTAAGTGATAGGCGATATCTGATGCGAAATAAGTCGTTTGACCATTGCGGCGTTTCACTACGCGGTCTTTTTCATCACCAAATGCGGTTGATTTGAACCAAATGTTACCTTCTTTTTCGTAAAGGAAACCACGTTGGTCCAGCACTTGAAGTGCTTCGGTAATTTTATCTGTCAGTGTTTCTTCGCTAAACCATTGGTTAAAGTGAACACCAAACTCGCCAAGGTCATCTTTAATATCGTCAAGAATCGCTTTTAAGGCCGCTTGAAGGAATACACGGTAACCTTCGCCAAGCAAAGTTTGCGAATTAAAAATTAAGCCATCAATGTGTTTTTCTTTGTCGCCTGAAAGTACAACTTTATTGCCATCAGCATCAAGTTCGGCAGCGAATTGAACATCTTCAGGCACGTCTTTGTAGACATCTGCGACTGGGCGTACATAAGCTTCGCCGTCTTGATCAATAATGCTTTGAGCGATTTCTTTAACGTAATCACCTTGATATGCATTTTTAGGGAATACCAAAGTTTGACCTGTAAGCTCTAAGTAGCGCAGGTAAGTAGAGGTTGCCAGGATGTCCATTTGACGGCCAGCATCATTCACATAGTATTCACGGTCAACGGTTGCGCCTGTTGCTTCAAGAAGATTTGCAACGGTCATACCATAAGCTGCACCACGACCATGACCCACGTGTAGGCTAGATGTTGGGTTAGCAGAAACAAATTCTACTTGAATTTTTTTTGCTGCATTGGCTTGGGTACGGCCAAATTCATTTTGTTGTGCTTGAATTTGATCCAGTACGGCAAAACGCTGGTCTGCATTTAAGAAGAAGTTAATAAAACCAGGGCCTGCGATTTCTGCTTTGCTGATATCTGCAACTTCAGGCAGGGCGGCAAGAATTTTTTCGGCTAAATCACGTGGCTTCATACCAGCAGCTTTAGAAGCAATCATTGCGATGTTCGAAGCGAAGTCACCATGGCTTCGGTCTTTAGTACGCGTGAGATTGCCATTGTTATTAAAGTCAGTTGGGAGTACGCCTTCAGCTTGAAGGGCGTGTACTGCATGTTCGAGAGCTGCTTGGATTGCCGTATTCATATTCAGTCGAAAATTAAATGTCGCAGAAAAACAATAAATATAGCAAATTTCGCTGTCTTTAGGTGAACCCATTTGTAGTGAATAAATAATATTCGATGAAATAAGCTCAGGGTCATCGGCATGTGAAATGGTTGCACCTGCCTGAGGGCGCCGTGATATTTGCCAGTGATCAGCGTGTTTGAAAAGGCTGAGCTTGTGCTGTGCTCAGCCATGCTCGGGGCTTAAGATGTTTTACAATTCACTGGTTTTTTCAGTAATTCGGCATGTGTATTTTGGAAACTATATAGCTTTGAAGCATTAAAAATCTTAATCACTTTGGCCTGTTTGAGTGCTGTTTTAAAGCTCTCGAGCTGCTTGCTTTGATAGGTTTGGAAAGGGTTGCCGAAGTTTTTATTGTCGAGCAAAAATTGAATTTGCCCAGCACTGTCATCATAGGCTTTAAGAATGATTTGACCATTTGCATTGCTCAGGCTAAAGCTTGGGCGTTGAGTCTCAATTTTACAGTTGAGCGCCAAGGATAAGACGTGGTTATTTGTGGCTTTGTTTTGCAGTTCTGCCGTGCCCAATTGCGGGTTTTCTAAATATACCCATTCATTTTTAGGCATATTGGCCAGTAGGTGTTCGAGTTTTTCTTGCGATGCTTTGGCCAAGTCTAAAATGCTTTGTGCATCGAGTTCTGGACTTTTTTCTTGACCTAACATGCCCATCACGCTGTCGGTGACTTTAGTACTGGTTTTGGAAATCATTTGACAACCCGAAAGGGCAACAAGGCTCAAGCCAAAAATAAGGCAGATAGATTGTGTTTTTTTTATCATTTTTGATTATGGTGTTACGGTTTAAAATTGTTCGCTTAGCTTAGCGTGCTCCATTACTTTGTCAATCTATGCGCCGTCGGTTTTATGTGATGGATCGTACATTTGGCGTTGCATCTCTGATACATGGAGCCATCATGCGCAGGCATCATGATGGCCATTGTATGCTTAGAGCAGGTATTCCACCACTGCGCGGATAATCCCTAAAATCAAGCCAATAAATGCACCCACTACCACACCATTGACACGAATCATGTGCAGGTCGCCACCGACTTCATTTTCAATTTTGTCGATCATTTCACGTGAATCCCACTCATGAATGCGGGCGCTAATAAACAGAATCACTTTTTCGCTGTATTGGTCGGAAAGGTCGACTGCAATGTCACTCATTTTGTCATTTAACAATTGGCGCACGGCAATATTAGAGATCATATTTTCTCCGACTTGCTGAATTGCCACACGTAAATTTTGTGCAATACCTGAATCTGTTTTTTGCAAATCAGCTTTAATTGCATCGCATAAAATCACCACAGCACCGCTCAAGAAGTTCAGCACTTGTGGACTGTCTAAAAGTGCATCTTTGGTTTGGTTGAGGCGTAGGCTCGCACTGCTTTGATTATTGGCTAAGGCCAGCATGAGGCTTTGGGCACTGTCTTCTATTTTTTGTCGCCATGGATGTTCTGGATCTGCCAGCATAGATTCGACTTTTTCGAGTAAGGAATCAATGGTACGTTGTTGCACATCAATACCAATCCAGCTGGCACCTTTGGCCAGTTTCCAAACGCCTAACTCTTTAAATAACTGACGACTTAAATCCCGTGCTTGTTCAGGGTGCTGTAGCATCCATTCATGGGCTAAATCTAAGCCTCGTTGTAATACATCTTGGTGAAAATCGTTGTCTAAGACCGCGCGAAGCATTTCACTGGCTAAGTGGTTAATTTGGGTGTTTTTAACCCATTGCACACTGTTGTTTTGAATAAAACGGCCAATTTGATCTTGCCCAACAAAGTCAAAAAATTTAGGTACGGTTTGTTGAATGAGCTCGGTGACTTTTTGATTATTTTCAGGATTGGCCAACCATTTGCCCATGGCTAAGGATAAATCTGTATTGGCGAGGCTACGTTGCACAATTTGCGGGGAGAGAAAATTTTCTTGTACAAAGCGTCCCATAGATTCTGCAATACGGGCTTTATTGCGTGGAATAATTTCAGTGTGGTCGCGTAAAAATTTAGGAATTGGCATTTTGCCAAAAGGATTACGAAACAACACTGTAATAGCATACCAGTCTGCCAGACCACCCACCACGCCTGCTTCTGCCGAAAGCATTAAAATATGAATGAGCCAAACATAATCGGGCAGTAATTTGGCGCTAATCATTAAAGCCAACCAAATTAGCACGGCAACAACTAAGGCAATGCCCGCGAATCGTTTACTGCGTTGCAAATTGGGTGAGGCTTGAGTCGCTTCAGACATAGGGCGGTCTAGGCTCCGTAATTATTTTGGCTGGGGTGGTGTGGCTGCCGGTGGCACTAAAGGTTCACCTGTCGCACTTAAACCATATTTTGCACCCAACGATTGTAAGATTAAGCTGGCATCAAAGGCATCGTGTGGTGCCGCTTTATTATTTTTAAAGCATTCAATGGTGTAGCTCACTTGTACTGGGTCTAAGCTAACCACTTGAGGCATATCATAAAATGGGTCGGGCCAAAAAGCAGGATGGCGGCGGTAAAAACCCGATGGAGGGTACATTGGACTCGCGTACACCACTGCTTTTCGAGGAGGCTGTTGACTGCGGTTACTTGGGTCATCACTGACTTTAAATAATTGAAAGCCATTTTGTAAGGTGGCTTGAGCGGCTTTCACCAAGGTAATTTCTTCAGCTGTGCCATAGCTCATATTGGGTGTTGCTTGAAAGCTAATACGATAGGTCTGAGCATTCAGTGGCGTGGCACTAAACTGTCCCAATTCTGCAAAGCTTAAGGGTTTTGATGGGGTGGTTGCACAGCCTGATAGACTCAAGGCTGTGGCCAGTGCAAGTGATAAATACCATGTTTTCATGTTGGGGAGCCTAAATGAAAAATAAAAAATGGCCTTCGAGGAGGACGGTTAAAAACTTGAATGAGGTTGGCTTAAAAACTCAATTTCGGTTGCCGTTGAAGGACGATTCAATACGCTATTCCGGTGTGGATAACGTCCAAAACGATCAATAATCACTTTATGCTGTTGGGCAAAATCTAAATTGATGGGATTGGCCAAGTGCTCAAATAAGGCAAGGGATTGTGCTTGAATCAATTTAGATTCGCTGTGCATATACGGTAAATACAAAAATGCGCGTTGTTCAGTGGGTAACTGTTGGTCTAAGCCCTGTTGCACGGCTTCTTGTGCCAAACTCAAGGCCATTGCATCGTGAGCAAAAGCTTGTGCAGACTGACGATATAAATTACGAGAAAATTGATCTAAGACGATAATTTCAGCCAAACGGCCAGAGGCATGCTGGCGCCATGTCCAAAGTTCGGACTGCGTGGCTTGAAGATGAACATTTTTAAAGTTTTTTTCAATAATGGCATCAAACTCATCGCTTTTTGCAAACCAATGCGGTTGGGTCTCTGCACTAAACCAAAAATCTAAAATATCTTGATAATTCATCAGTTTTAATCAGCTTTCGTATTTGTTTGTTAATAAAATCACAAATCTCAAATGTCTTATAGTGCAACTTTGTGATAAAAAAACAATCAAAAATAAAGTCTAGCTTTGCCTCAAAAGCCAGCAGACTGTAACGTGCCACCTAAAAATCAAGTTATACTGCGCTAAATAAATGATTTTCTTTTAGTCGTTCTTCCCTTTAAGCGAGATTGCAATGAGTCAGCCCGAATCGACCTCTCAAAATATTTTACCAAATTGGGTGGACTCTACGCATATACACGGCATGTTACGTGGCATTGAACGTGAAAGTTTACGTATGCAGAGCAATGGTTTTTTATCTCAAGCAGATCATCCCAAAGCACTGGGTTCGGCATTAACACATCCGCATATTACGACCGATTACTCCGAAGCATTGATGGAGTTTATTACACCACCCTTAAGTAGCATTGGTGAAACACTCAATTATTTAAAAGATATTCATGCCGTTGTGCATCAACAATTAGAACATGATGAAAAACTATGGCCTTTATCGATGCCGTGTATGCTTGATGATGCGGAAGAAAGTATTCGTCTTGCACAGTATGGCACCTCAAATGTGGGCCGTTTTAAAACCTTATATCGTCATGGTTTAGGCGTGCGTTACGGTCGCCGTATGCAGACCATTTCAGGGGTGCATTATAATTTATCTTTCCCTGATCATTTGTTTGAAGCCTTACAGGCAAACGAAACAGACGACGCCCTAAAAGCATTGAGTTTGCAAGACTATCGCAGTCATCGTTACTTTGGTTTGATTCGTAACTTTATCCGGTTAACACCTTTGGTGATGTTTTTGGTCGGTGCGAGTCCGTCTGTATGCCAATGCTTTATGACAGGGCGAGAGCATCACTTATTGCCACTGTTAAAAGGTACGCTATTTTTACCGTATGCCACGGCTTTACGTATGGGGCGCTTCGGTTATCAAAATTCAGCACAAAAACAATTGGGCATTCACTATAACAATTTGACTGGTTATTTGGATGGTCTGCAAAAAGCAGTCAAAACGCCGTATGCTCCATTCACTCGTTTGGGCTTAGATGATGAAGCGGGCACGCCAATTCAAATTAATGACCACGTGCTACAAATTGAAAATGAATACTACAGCTTAGTGCGCCCAAAACAGGTGCCAAAAGCAGGTGAAACACCATCGGAAGCATTACTCAACCGTGGTGTAGGTTATGTGGAATTACGCGCAGTGGACGTTAACCCCTATAGCCCAATTGGCATTGATGAAAATACAGCGGGCTTCTTGGAAATCTTGGCATTACATTGCTTATTAAGCGACAGCCCAGATTTGCTTGATGCAGAGCAAGAAGTAATAGAACAAAACCAAGCAGAAGTGGTTAACCGTGGCCGTGCACCCAATGCAACGATTTTGGAGCAAGGGCAGGCTTATCCAATTGAAGATTGGTGTCGTCGTTATTTAAACGAAATGCAGTCCATCGCTGCTTTAATGGACCAAAGTTACAGTACACCACTGTATAGCCAAGCTTTGAACGTTATGCTGTCACGGGTAGACGAAGTCGATGAAACTTTGTCTGCAAAAATGATTGAAGATACAATTGAGCAAGGTGGTACATGGGGCTTTGGTAGCTTTATGGCACAACAGCATGCGAGTATGTATGAGCAACATCAGTTGAGTCCTGAGCGTAAGGCTTATTTTGCAGAAGTGGCAACACAGTCCTTACAAACACTCGCAGTATTAGAGCAAGAAACAGCACCTAATTTCGAACAGTATCTTGCGAATTTTAGATAAATAAAATAGAGGGAACCCCATGCAGTGGAGTTATCGCCTGATCAGTGGCTTATTATTTGTAGCCAGTGTGATTGGCATGAGTTTTGCGCTGTATCTGGAACATGTGCAAGGGCTTGAACCTTGTCCATTATGTGTATTTCAACGGATTGGCCTAATTGGTCTTGGGCTGATTTCGTTGTTGGCATGTTTACATAATCCTGCCTCAAATGTTATGAAACGCATCTATGCCTTCTTGGCTAGCGTATCTATTTTGTGGTCTGTGGGTGTGGCAGCACGGCATGTCTGGCTACAAAATTTACCACCAGATAAAGTGCCAAGTTGTGGGCCTGGATTGGATTATTGGGTTGAAACACTGCCTTTAAAATCTGTGTTTCAGCAGGTATTAACGGGTTCTGGCGAATGTGCCAAAGTGGATTGGACCTTCTTAGGACAGTCTTTACCTGTTTGGTCTGGGATATTTTTTGCAGTGCTGGCCGTGGTGAGCCTTTGGCAATTATGTCGTAGGTATCCTGCTTAACATAACCAAATTTGCATGACGCTGAGCATGCACATCGACACAAAAAAGCCAGCATCAAGCTGGCTTTTTTGTGGCAAAAATATCTTATTTATTTAAGTGAGCGCGATGCCTTCCATGCTCGCCAAGTCCATCATATATTCATGAATTTGATCATAAGCTTGATCTTCTACACTTGGGTAGAACCAGCGAGCTACTTGCTCTGCAACATGCGAGTGATATTGAATTTCAAAGTGATTTAGACCATAGAAAATGGCTTTATGCGCATCTGGTACTTTTAGTTGATAGCGACTATTGGGGTGTTCGCCCAAGGCACTTTTTACGCTGACCAAATAATCGCCAATGACTTTTAAGGTCCGATTTTTACGGTGCTCAAACTCAATGGTTCCAGCCACAAGATAGGTATTAATATGTGAAGGAATCGGTGCAGGTTTACGATTGTCGTCCATCATCCCAATACGTACATCATTGTGTTCCCAATCATCATCACGGACGCTTCCATAGCGTAAATCTAGAATTCCATTACTCCGAATATTCACCACATGGCCGACAATTTTTCCAAGAGGTAAATGCCCAAGCTTATCTTGTATTGCAAAGCCAAAACGTTCTAATACTGCACCGTGGTGTGGAGAGCCCAGACAGACCAAGTTTTCAACGCGGTGAATCCAGTGGTGCATATTTTGTTTGCCATAAAAGAGGGCACTACGAGACACCAATCCGCCCATACTGTGGCCAATCAAATCAATGCTGGTAATATTTGGATTACGTTGTAACAGATCTTCTAAGGTATTGGATAGACTGCGCCCATTGGCAGAAATGCGACGGCCTGTATTGTAGTTCAGGTACAACATGGTGTTGTGATCACGTTGCGCCAAGAGTTTTTCGCCGATGCCACCAAATTTATGATTTGACCAAGACAAATGGTGCATACATAGGCCATGTACAAATAAGGTCACACGGCCACTGAGTTCGCCTTTTTGTAAGCTACCATAATGGTCATACACAGCCATAGGCAGTGCCATAGGGTTTTGATATTTGAGTAAATAATCACCCAGTACGCCATTTAACGCACCGACCAAAATATGCAGACTCGGGGTTAATGGTTTGTCGTGTAGCTTTGGAAATCGCTCGATGACACCACGTAAAATAGGTGCTAATAAATAGTTTCCGTAGTTAAAAAAGCTTTCATAAGTGAATTGATACAGCTTTTTGACATAGGGAATTTTATGGATGCTTTTTGACTTTTGCTCGCTCATCCCAAAAATACTGATTAAAAGCTCACGTTGAATATTTTGGATGAGGTCATGCACGACATCACTAAAACGCATCGTTACCAGCTGTGCCAAGCCTTCGAGGACATCGGCTTGGCTCGGTGGTGTGCGGTCCCATTTACAATAGGTTTCGTGTAGTGGTGTTAAACTCGGCATCTGCGTCATATCCTGTGTCGTTTTATGCGCCGTATATTCGGGCTTTCTTTTATCTAAGCTTCACGGTATAAGTCTTATTGTTTAAGGCTAATGCCTTATTATGAATAATATTTAAAATACCGATGATCGTGTTTCGGCAGCGGATTTATTGTCTAACAAAATGCAGAAACTCACTTTTTAAAATGAGACCTGCATCTCATTTATAAACTTTATTTTGATTAATTTGTATATAATTTTGTGAACAAGCGATGAACATCATTTATTTACACGGCTTTCAAAGCAGTTCAAATTCAATTAAAGGTCAACAATTAAAGCAGTACTGCGCACAATATCGCCCGAACGATGTAGTGCATTTGCCTGATTTAAATATGCATCCGCAGCATGCTTTAGATCTACTGTCTACACAGATTACGAATTTGTCGGATGTAGTCTTGGTCGGAAGTAGTCTGGGGGGCTTTTATGCGACGCAATTGGTCGCGAAGCATGGTATTCCTGCTGTACTGATTAATCCAGCAATGCGACCATGGCATTTGTTTAGAACTTTATTTGCAACAACTACATTGCCTTATGCCGTTACGGCAGATTGGTCCTTGGATGAAGCACAGCTTGATCACTTAGAACACATTTCTGTACCATTTGTGCAAGATGCGAGCAAAATTTTAGTGCTATTACAGCAAGGCGATGAAGTTTTGGATTATCGTGAAGCACAGCGTTATTATAGTGAAGCCTCGCAAGGTGCAATGCTGATGATCGATTGTCATGGCAGTCATGCTATGGACGATTTCGCAGACAAAATACCGGCAGTGCTACAGTTTTTATCGGACAGCATAAAATAAGGAAACCTTACAACGTGTCTCAATATACGGCCCAATCTCTTGAAGTTTTATCTGGTTTAGATCCGGTGCGCC
Source organism: Acinetobacter sp. WCHAc060006 (assembly GCF_004209135.1). NCBI lineage: Bacteria > Pseudomonadati > Pseudomonadota > Gammaproteobacteria > Moraxellales > Moraxellaceae > Acinetobacter > Acinetobacter sp. WCHAc060006. Next base: position 68,980 of record NZ_SGSS01000006.1, read on the forward strand.
GTCGCCCGGGCATGTATACCGACACAAGTCGTCCAAACCATTTGGCGCAAGAAGTGATTGATAATGCTGTCGATGAAGCACTTGCAGGTCATGCCAATAAAATTACTGTGATTGTTTATAAAGATGGCTCTTTGTCTGTAGAGGACAATGGCCGCGGTATGCCAGTTGATATTCATCCAGAATATGGCCAATCTGGTATTGAGATTATTTTAACCAAACTCCATGCCGGCGGTAAGTTCAGCACAGACAACTATCAATTTTCTGGTGGTTTGCATGGGGTAGGTATTTCGGTGGTGAATGCGCTTTCAACCCGTGTTGAAGTGGAAGTACAGCGCCAAGGCAACCTCTATAAAATGGCCTTTGAGCAAGGCGAAGCGGTTGCACCTTTAGAAGTTTTGGAAGGTAAATGTGCCAAACGTGCAACAGGCACACGGGTACATTTCTGGCCTGAAGCTAAGTATTTTGATTCACCAAAATTTGCTTTAAAAGCCCTAAAACATAATTTAAAAGCCAAAGCGGTGTTAGCTGCGGGCTTAGAAATTAATTATGTTGACCAAATTAACGATGAAAAAATCACTTGGCAGTTTGAAAATGGTCTTGTTGACTATTTGATGGATGAACTGCAAGACCGTGAGATTATTCCAGCGCCAGCTTTTGTCGCAACAGGTGATGCCGAACGTGCCAGTGCTGAATTTGCCATTTGTTGGAATGTTGAAGGTGGCGAGTCGATTCAAGAATCGTATGTGAACTTGATTCCAACGGCGCAGGGCGGTACGCATGTGAACGGTTTGCGTTCAGGTGTAGCAGATGCAATGCGCGAGTTCTGTGAACTACGCAATTTATTGCCTCGTAATCTGAAATTATCTGCGGAAGATGTTTGGGACGGCGTGAACTATATTTTGTCGCTGAAATTCCAAGAACCGCAGTTTTCTGGGCAAACCAAAGAGCGTCTGTCGAGCCGTGAAGCATCTGGCATTGTGCAGAATATTGCCAAAGATGCATTTGCATTGTGGCTGAATCAAAATTCAGAGATTGCAATGCAGTTGGCTGAAATGGCGATTTCGAAAGCAGGCCGTCGTTTAAAAGCTGCCAAAAAAGTTGAGCGTAAAAAGATTGTGGCTGGCCCAACCTTGCCGGGTAAATTGTCTGACTGTGTCGGGCATACGCTCGAAGAATCTGAACTGTTTATTGTGGAAGGTGACTCTGCGGGCGGTTCTGCTAAGCAAGCGCGGGATAAAAACTTCCAAGCGATTATGCCGATTCGCGGGAAAATTTTAAATACGTGGGAAGTTTCTTCAGATGAAGTGCTGGCTTCTCAAGAAGTGCATAACATTGCGATTGCGATTGGTGTAGACCCGGGCTCAGATGATTTGTCTGAACTGCGCTATGGCAAAATTTGCATTTTGGCCGATGCCGATTCCGATGGCTTACACATTGCGACCCTACTGTGTGCTTTATTCGTGAAGCATTTTCCAACCTTGGTGGAAGAAGGGCATTTATTTGTTGCCATGCCTCCTTTGTATCGTATTGATGATAACAAAGACGTGCACTATGCCTTGGATGATGCAGAGTTAGATGGCATTTTGAAAAAATGCAAAACTAAAAATCCGCAAATCACTCGCTTTAAAGGCTTAGGTGAAATGAACGCGAGTCAATTACGTGAAACGACACTTGATCCAAATACCCGTCGTTTGGTGCAATTAGATTTAGATGATAGCCAGTTTACGGCAGGTCTTTTGGATAAGCTTCTTGCGAAAAAACGTGCGCCTGATCGTAAAGATTGGTTAGAGCAAAAAGGCAATTTAGCTGAGTTGACCGTATAATTTAATTTTGTATTTGGCGCAAGTACTGGCTGAGTGCGACTTGAGCCAACTATGTAAAAAAGCCCGCAGATGCGGGCTTTTTTATGTCTAAGCAGTACATAAAATGCGCTGTAGTTGTGCAGCTTTAAAAATGTGATTGTGCACTTTGAGCCATCTTGGAATTTTTTAGTTGTCATGTTGGATACAAGTTTGTATGCAAAAAAATGAGATATTGAGGAAGATGAAACTATCAAAACATAAATTGAATGAGTTTTAATAAATTGAAAAATAATAATAAATTGAATATTGGCTTTAATGTTTTATACATGATTTTGTTGGTTGGCATAGAACTTGAATAATAGCACTTAGCAATAACACATGCGCAGAGCGCGAAAATTATTTGGAGAGTGCGTAGATGTTGGAACAAAAATTATTTTCAAAATCATTATTGGCACTTGCCATGTTGGGCACATTAACTTTAACAGGTTGCTCAAAACCAGCAGAAGAAAAAACACAAGCTGCCAGCTCAGAACCGAAAGCAGCGGCAAGTAATGGCGATACTATTAAGGTCGGAATTTTACATTCATTGTCTGGCACGATGGCGATTTCAGAAACGTCGTTAAAAGACACTGCGCTGATGGCCATTAATGAAATTAATGCCAATGGCGGTGTGATGGGCAAAAAACTTGAGCCTGTGGTGGTTGACCCTGCCTCAAACTGGCCTTTATTTGCAGAAAAAGCTCGTCAGTTAATTACGCAAGATAAAGTTGCAGTAATTTTTGGCTGTTGGACATCCGTTTCGCGTAAATCTGTGTTGCCTGTGGTGGAAGAGCTGAATGGCTTATTGTTTTATCCGGTCCAATATGAAGGCCAAGAGCAATCAAAAAATATTTTCTATACAGGTGCTGCACCTAACCAACAAGCCATTCCTGCTGTGGAATACTTGATGAGCGAAGAGGGCGGTAAAGCGGAGCGTTTTGTTTTACTTGGAACAGACTATGTTTACCCGCGCACCACCAATAAAATTTTGCGTGCATTTTTAAAGTCTAAAGGTGTGGCCGATGCAGACATTATGGAAGAGTACACGCCATTTGGTCATAGCAACTACCAAACTATTGTAGGCAACGTGAAGAAGTTTGCAGCGGGCAAAAAAACGGCTGTGATTTCGACCATCAATGGCGACTCTAATGTGCCGTTTTACCGTGAACTAGGTAACCAAGGTATTAAAGCTTCGGATATTCCAGTCATGGCGTTCTCTGTGGGAGAAGAAGAATTACGTGGCATAGACACTAAGCCTTTGGTTGGGCATTTAGCCGCGTGGAACTATTTCATGTCGGTAAAAAATCCGAAGAACTCGGAATTCATTGGCAAGATGAAGCAGTATGCGGTGGAATATAAACTGCCAAATGCTGACAAAATGGTCACCAACGATCCAATGGAAGCGACTTATGTCGGCATCAATATGTGGAAGCAAGCCGTAGAAAAAGCGGGTACGACTGATGTAGATAAAGTCCGTGAGGCAATGGCGGGTCAAAGCTTTGATGCACCATCGGGCTATAAGCTCGAAATGGATGCCAAAAATCATCACTTACATAAGCCTGTCATGATTGGCCAAATCCGTGCAGACGGACAATTTGATGTGGTCTACAAAACAGCAAAAACAATTCCTGCGGAGCCATGGAGCCCGTACATTCCAAAATAAAAGCACAACTTGCCTGCCATGCCAGTGGCGGGCTTTTCTAAAATTCTAAAGTTCACATCATGCATTTGATCTGCATGCGATCTATAAAAAAAGGGGGGACGTTGATGTTCACTCGCCTACATTTTTTCGCTCTGTTTTTAATCATGAGCCAGTGCTTGTGGCTCAATCTAGCCCATGCCGAATCTTCCGCATCAACCACACTTGCTTCGGCGCAGACCCTTGCTCAGGGTGATGCCATTCAACAATTTGTCAGTGCTGACTTTGCCACACGACGTGCATTGTTAAATCGCTGGCCTGCCAGTATTGAATTGCTAGATCAATTGGCAACCTATGTTGAAAATGATCAGCTATATCGAGATGGCGCAGGACAGACCTATATTTTAGAAGGGCAAGATCAACTGCGCCGTTATGCAGATCAAACGCTTGTGAGCACATGGCCCGCAGATATCTCACAAGTCACTTTGGTCAATACTTTAAGAAAAGCATTAAGTTTTGCGCAAGCACAAAAAAAATTAAGCTCTACCGATGCTACTCAGCGTTTAGAAGCGATTGATATTTTAGAAAATAACTTATCTGAATTAGATGTAAAGCAAATTAATCAGCTGTATTTGGCCGAAAAAAATAACAGTGTGAAAGCACGCCTTGCACAGTTAAAGGCGCGTTTGGATTACCAAAGCCCAGATGTGTTGACGAAAATTCAAGCCGCTAAAGTATTACAAGATTCAAACCGTCCAGATGTATTGGCAATGGTGACAACCGAGCTTGAACAACCCGATTTACATCCAGAATTAAAAGCAACGTTAACGAGCGCCCAAAGCAAGATTAAAACCCGAATTCAGGCCAGTGAATGGACGGGGCATGTGTTTTCAGGGTTGAGTACTGCCAGCATTTTATTATTGGCAGCTTTAGGTCTCGCCATTACTTACGGTTTATTGGGTGTCATTAATATGGCTCATGGTGAGCTGATTATGATTGGCGCGTATACCACTTATGTGGTGCAAAGCCTGTTTAAAACCTATTTAGGAAGCTGGATTGATTGGTACTTAATTGCGGCCATTCCAGCGGCCTTTATGGTGAGTGCGCTGATAGGCATGCTCATTGAGCGTACGGTGATTCGTCCGCTTTACGGTCGTCAGTTAGAAACCTTATTGGCGACTTTTGGGGTCAGTCTGATTTTAATGCAACTGGTGCGTATGATTTTTGGCGCACAAAACGTCGAAGTCTCCAATATTTCATGGCTGTCTGGTGGCATTGCGATGACGCCAAGCTTGATCTTGCCCTATAACCGTATTGCCATTATTGCCTTCACGATCGTTATTCTTTTAGTGCTGGTTTATGTGCTGAATAAAACCCGTTTTGGTCTCTTTGTTCGTGCCGTGACGCAAAACCGTCAAATGGCACGTGCAGTGGGTATTCGTTCAAGCCGTATCGACATGATGGCTTTTGGCTTAGGTTCTGGTTTAGCAGGGCTTGCAGGCTGTGCCTTGGCCCAAGTCGGCAATGTCGGGCCTGACCTCGGGCAAAACTACATTATCGATGCCTTCTTGGTGGTGGTTGTTGGCGGGGTGGGTCAAGTGTGGGGTGCAGTATTGGCCGCGCTTGGTTTAGGAGTGAGTGGCACTGTGCTGGAAATTGGCATGGGTGCAGTACTCGCAAAAATTTTACTGTTGGTGCTTGTGATTTTGTTTATTCAAAAACGTCCACAAGGTTTATTTGCCATCAAAGGACGATTTGTGGAGTAAGCCGATGAAAATCACATCTTTAGTTTCAGATAAACCCACCAGTGCAATCGCGATTAGTGTGTGCTTTGCCATATTACTGATCTTGCCATGGTTACATCTGCTTCCTGCAGATTCAGCGCTGTATTTATCCTCTTATTGGGTCACGTTGATTGGCAAAATTATGTGCTTAGCACTGGTGGCTTTGGCATTGGATTTGGTCTGGGGCTATGCGGGTATTTTAAGTCTGGGTCATGGTCTGTACTTTGCGCTTGGTGGATATGCCTTTGGTATGTACCTCATGCGGGAATCCGCAGGCGATGGCTTACCCGACTTTATGCGCTTTTTAAGCTGGACCGAGTTGCCATGGTATTGGATAGGTACCCAGCATTTATGGTGGGCTTTACTTTTGGTGGTACTGGTTCCTGGACTGGTGGCTTTTATTTTTGGATTCTTTGCTTTCCGTTCAAAAATTAAAGGCGTGTACTTCTCAATTATTACTCAAGCCATGACCTTTGCGGCAGCGCTGTTGTTTTTCCGTAATGAAACAGGCTTTGGGGGCAATAATGGTTTTACGGGCTTTAAAACTCTTTTAGGGATGGACATTAGCTCGGCAGCTATGCGGGCCAGTCTCTGCTTTATCACAGCCTTGGTGTTGTTGCTGTGTTTTGTTGGTTTACGTCATTTAATGAATCAACCCTACGGGCGTGTCTTGGGTGCAATCCGTGACAGCGAAAACCGCTTGCAATATTTAGGCTATCGCACCCTTTGGTACAAGCTTTCCGCATGGGTGCTTTCTGCAGTTATCGCTGGGATTGCGGGTGCTTTGTATGTGCCACAGGCTGGCATTATTAACCCCAGTGAAATGAACCCTGTGAACTCGATTGAAATGGCCGTATGGGTGGCAGCCGGTGGTCGGGGTACGCTGATTGGTCCGATTTTAGGCGCGGGCTTAATCAATGGTCTCAAGACCTATTTTACCGTGGCCTATCCAGAAGCATGGCTCTTGGTGCTCGGTGCATTATTTATTGTGGTCACGATATTTCTACCCAAAGGGGTCATTGGGCTGTTTGATCGTTTTAAAAAGGAGCGTGGTGAATGAGTGATGTAATGCAACCACATGGGGGGCACGCCTCGGAGGGTTATGGTCGCCCCAAAGCCGAAGGTGCAGATTTCAGTCATGGTATTGCGCTGTACTTAGAAAATGTCAGTGTTTGGTTTGATGCCTTCCGCGCTTTAAATGATTTGTCTTTGTATATTCAAGAAGGCGAACTCCGTTGCATTATTGGGCCAAATGGTGCAGGTAAAACGACACTGATGGATGTGATCACAGGCAAAACGCGTCCAACCGAAGGCACAGCGCACTTTGGGCAAACCTATGATTTAGCCAAAATGAGTACAGAAAAAATTGCAGAAGCAGGGATTGGGCGTAAGTTTCAAAAGCCAACCGTATTTGAAAATTTCACCGTCATGGAAAACTTACTGTTGGCTGCCCCCAAAGATAAACGTGTGAAAAAGAGTTTCTTTAGCAAACTTGCGCCTGATGCACAGCTGGCTTTGGAGGAATCTTTGGCACAAATTCGCTTACAAGAATTTGTAAACAAACCTGCAGGTTTGTTGTCACATGGTCAAAAGCAATGGCTGGAGATTGGCATGTTATTGATGCAACGCCCCAAACTGATTTTGCTGGATGAGCCTGTAGCAGGCATGACCGATGCGGAAACAGAGCGTACAGCTGAACTTTGCTTAGAGCTGAAGAAGAACCATACCTTGATCGTGGTTGAACATGACATGAGCTTTATTGACACCATCAGTGAAAAAGTCACCGTGTTGGCACAGGGCGCTATTTTGGCAGAAGGTACATTGGCAGAGGTTCAAGCCAATGAAGATGTAATAGAAAAATATTTAGGACGTTAAGGAGACCGAGATGCTAGAAGTCAAAGACGTCAATCAATTTTATGGTGGCAGTCATATATTACGTGATGTGTCCTTTACTGCGCCTATCGGTGAATGCTCTGTGGTGCTTGGGCGCAATGGTGTGGGTAAAACTACACTACTCAAATGTTTAATGGGGATTCTTCCAATTAAGTCAGGTCAGATCTTATTAGATGGCAAAGACATTTCCAAATTAAGCCCCGAACAGCGGGTGAGAGCAGGCTTGGCCTATGTCCCGCAAGGGCGAGACATTTTCTCGACGCTCACAGTCGAAGAAAACATCTTGATTGGCATGGCCAAGTTTAAGGGGGCAAAAACCCGTAAAGTTCCTGAGCATTTGTATGAAATATTTCCCATCTTAGACGAAATGAAGCACCGTCGAGGTGGTGATTTATCAGGTGGACAGCAACAACAATTGGCGATTGCGCGTGCTTTGGCATCTGAACCAAGAGTACTGATTTTAGATGAACCTACTGAAGGCATTCAGCCCTCGATTATTAAAGATATTGGCCGTGTGATTCGTAAACTGGCCGATGGCGGAGAGATGTCCATTGTTTTAGTTGAGCAATTTTATGACTTTGCTGAAGAGCTTGCCGATGGTTATACCGTTATGGCACGTGGGCAGGTGGTGGCACAAGGCGTGGGGAGTGAAATGTCTGAAAAAGGCATTCGTGATTTGGTGGCAATTTAATGTTTTAAAGAGCCTTCTCTTTTGGGGGGAGGCGACGAGTTTGAGCTCTATTTTTAAAGACTTGGTTGTTCGCTACTCAAAAGCTAAGCAAATCATTCTTGATATTTTAGAAACTCACTATTCACTAGAAAAATACTTTTAATCAATGATTTTAAAAAAAATAAATTGGCTTAGATACAAAAAGTGTGAACATTTTTTATCCAGAAAAGTTAAGCTCAGAGAAATACATAACAAGAAGATAACGAGATGCAAGCAATTTTACTTTTGGTCCATCCGAATGATTTAGAGCGCTTAATACTACAAGCGACTACGCCCCAAGATGTTTTAGATTCTGATTTAATCAAGCAATATGTTTGGTTGGGGAGTGCTTGGGATAGCTTAAACAAAATTTTGAATGCTGAAAATGCACCAAATCAATCATTAGCGTATGTGATTGAGGCGGAGCATCCTTTGTCGGAACGTAATATTGGTCGCGCAGTCCATTACAACACGGTGGTACGCGTTGCAGAAATTCATCAGGTATTGCAAACGATTCATGTCGATTCTGTAAAAACACACTATCAATATTTGGTGACGCAAACCACGCAACAAGCCATTGATCAAGAATTAAACTTAGCTGAATTAAAATTGATTTATTTACAACTGCAAGATTTTTACCGTGAAGCAACACGACAAAATTTGGCCATAATGAGTGTGATTGTTGATGCGATTCATCCACAAAAGCTCATTTAGTCGCGTTCAGCACGCAACTTTTGTTCAGTGGCATTCTAAACTTTGAGTCGTGGCGTTAAATGTTAAGTTGCATTAAAACTAAGTCGCGCCATTGGCCAAACTTTTGTCCGACCTGAGGCATGTAGCCAGTTTGTACAAAGCCCAGTTGTTGGTGTAAAGCAATGGACGCTAGATTAGCATGATCAATACCTGCAACCATGACATGGACTTGATGTGCTTTTGCATGTGCAATTAAGTGTTGCATGAGACGTTTACCCAAGCCTTGGCGGGCATACTGCGGATGAATATAAACGGAGTGTTCTACAGTGTGTCGGTAACCAGCAAAATTACGGAACATCGCATAATCAGCATAGCCTGCGATCTGTTGAGTTTCACTATGCTCAATCACAACAAAGGGATCTTGTTTTTCTTGAAAAGTGAGTAGCTTTTTTTTGAAATCTTCAACGCTATAGATTTGATCATTCCACGTGGCACAACCCGTTGTCACTTCATGATTATAAATAGCCACGATTTCAGCTAAGTCAGTCTCTTGAACTGCACGTATAATAAAAGCCATAATCTATACAGATGATAAAGATAACGATATTGAATGCTTCAAACATAAAAAAAGCAAGGCATATTGCCTTGCTTTTCAATCGTGCATTTCAACTACATTAGAAGTGGTATTTTACCAAAGCACTCACGTTATTTTCGTTGTTGTCTTTCACAGCGTATTTGTTATTCCATACAGAGTGCTCGATACCAAGGTATAAGCGTGTATCTGGAGAAATGTGTTTACCAGCATTCCATTTCCACTGTGTAGTCCAGTTTAATTCGCTTGCATGGCCATTTTTCTCAGCAGTTGACCAATCTAGGAAACCATCAACAAGGAAATCTTCAGAGCCTAATTTGAACGGTACGCCGTAAACAAGCGTTAATTGGTAGTCATCAGGTGTGTTGCCATCGTTGTTTGCACGATACAAGTTCACTTGAGCATATTGGAAATAAGGAATCGCTAAATCGACACCTACACCATATAAGTAGTTGTTAAAATCGCTACCAGGGTAGTTTGCGCTGTTACCTTCCCAAGTACCTGCAAGTAAAATATCTTTAACTGGACCAAGTTCCAATTTTTGACCTGTAACAGCACTAAGGCTTAAACGTGGAGATGCTTCGAAGTAAGTTGCATTACCTGAGTCATTGTGTGTGCGATCAGCAAAAGCAAAAAAGTCACCGTACTTTAACTTTGCAGTATATTCAAAGGTAGCAGTAGATTGCTTGTTGTTGTCACCTGCACCTGGAAATGCATAGTCTTCACCGTATAAGCCAGTGATGCTGAAGTCTTGCCAGATTGGTGCAGCCTGCGCGAAAGCAGCAGCTGAAGCCAAAGTACATGCAGTAACGATTTGTGTAAGTTTCATTTAAAAGTCTCCCCCAAGAAGCAATGAAAGCATACAGATTCTTAAGCAAAAATAAAGCCAAAAATGATCAGACGATCGAATTTAAATTCTATTTGTGGTGTTATTTCACACAATGTTGATATTTATCAAATAATAAAAAACATCATAGTTCAGATAAAAAAATATGTCAGCTGAAGGCCGAGTTGGCGATTATGGCGTTCAATACAGTGCGGAATAGACAGGAATGAAGCAATTTGTAGTAAAAAGTCTTACATTATGTAAGGAATTTTAAAAAATATAAAAATAGCACTTGCAAAAAATCAATTTAGGCACGATATTCGAAGTATAAGAGCACAGTTCTGCAGACATTCAAAGTGTTCATTATTCAATGTGGAGGAATACGTTCCAAACGAAGTTGAAAAATGAATTTGCTGTTTTAAAACAGCATGTTAAAGCGTGCCGAAATAAATAAGTTTTGCACAATTTTAGAATACTGAAAGACTGAAAGACCGAGAAAGTCGAGGATGATATTATGAATATTGAAATCCGTACTGATAAAAACATTCAAAATAGCGATCGTTTAATTACATATATACGTGCAGAACTCAATCAAGAATTTCAACGTCATAGTGAACGAATTACGCATTTTTCGGTGCATTTAAGTGATGAAAATGGGGATAAAGGTGGCGACGACGACATCAAGTGTATGATCGAAGCGCGCCCAGCAGGTTTGAAACCTGTCGTCGTACATCATCGAGCGCATAATGTAGATACTGCAGTTCATGGCGCCATTGATCGACTAAAACGCAGTTTAGAACATCTGTTTGAGAAAAAAGAAAATCCGCGTAGTACACAGCCAGAATTGGCGGATGCAGATGAAGCTGGTGAAGAAGCATTTGATTAAAATGACTTTATGATTAAAAAAGCCCTTCGGGGCTTTTTTTGTGCATATCAAGTTATGCAAATTAATGACAGTGAATAATTTAAATTTGTTTTACATTTAGCTCAAACAAGAGAGCGTTTATTCGGCATAATAGACAAAAATGAATTGAAGTGAGCTTTCTAAATGTTAAATGCCCAACAGCAAGTTTTTGTACAAGCTTTAGAGGAATTAGATCTTGAGCAAGTAAAGCGACTTTTAGCGGAAGGTCTCAATCCAAACTTTATTGACCTTGAAAAAGGCCCTGCAATTTCAGTGTGGTCAGATGGTCTATTTAAATGGTGGGAAACTGTATCTGAAGCGTATGAAGCAGGTCAGCCTTTAGCAGAAGAAGAAAAACAGCAGTTGTTGGCAGTTCATCTTGATATTTTGGAAGCGTTGATTCAAGCGAAGGCAAATGTACACCTTTGGGATGCAGAAGAAATTTATGGCCCGTTATGGGATGCTGCAAGTGCAGCCTGCACACCTGCGGTGCAACGTTTATTGGATGAAAAAGTTAATCCAAATACTAAAGACAGTGACGATTTAACAATTCTGTCTTCAATTAGTGAATTATTTTTTGATTGTGATTTCGATGAAATCAATTGGGATGAAGCATTGGCAGAAGAAAAGCAAACTTTAGAATTATTGCGTAAGCATGGCGCAAAAATGACGAAGGAATTGGCTTAATCTATACCTAATCGGGATAAAGAGACTAGATATGAAAATAATCAAAACATTATCGTTTTTAGCCGTGGCTGTGGGCTGTACTAGCCATGCAATGGCTGCTGATTTTTCCTTTGACCGCCCTGGTGCGGGCTTTGGTACGGGGATTACACCGGTTGGAAAACTCGCGTGGGAGCAAGGTTTACCTTCGGCAAGCTATAGTGAAGCGCGTGTTGATGGCCAAAAAGTGAAAACCACAACTTTAAATGCCGACATGTTATTCCGTACTGGTTTAGCTGAAGACTTAGAATTACAGTTAGGTTGGCAGGGGCCAGCTTGGTCTCAAACCAAAGCTGCTGGTCGTCGTATTGAAGAACATGGCTTAGGTGATGTCAGCATTGGCTTGAAAAAAGCCATTGATCTGAATGATGACAAACTCAGTATGGCAGTTTTGGCTGAAGCGATTTTAGCTACAGGCAATGATGAGTTTTCGAATGGTGATGATATTTATAGTCTGAGCTCAGCTGTAGCTTATGATTATAACGATCTGATCAGCACTTCTTTAACCATGCGCTATGAAGTTCAAAATAGCGATTGGGCTGTTTCTGCTGTGCCAACAATTGAATATAAAATTTCAGGCAATTTATCGGGCTTTTCTGAATTTGTCTTCCGTAAAGCAGAAAGTGAAGAGAAAGAATATACCTTGGGTACAGGTTTAATTTATGCAGTCAATGATCGCCTTCAACTCGATGCCAGTGTTGGTGTGGATTTGAATGGTGCTTACAAAGGTTATCAGTCTGGCTTAGGCGTTTCGTACTTATTTTAAGAGCGTTAACCTAATATCAAAATCTTATAATCAGCAGAGTCCAGTTGCATGAAAATTTTGGCTTATGGGTGCGTAGCCATCGCATTAAGTTTAACTTCAGTGACAGGATCAGCAGCGCCAGCGCTGCTGTCTGCTGAACAAGCTTTTCCGATACAAATCAGTTCTACCCAAGACAACGAAGCCGAAATTCGTTGGACCATTCCAGAACATTATTATCTTTATCAGCACAAAATAGAGGTGAAACACGGCCAACAGGCTGTGCCTTTAACATTGCCTCCAGCTCAACAGTTGCATGATGACAACTATGGCAATGTGCAAGTCTATTTTGAGCAGTTACAACTGCATGTACCGACACAAGCTTCTACCGAATATCAAGTGACTTGGCAAGGCTGTGCCCAAGATCGAGTGTGCTATCCACCGCAAAGTATTGACTTTCGTACCGATGAATCAGGGTTGGTTAGTGTTCAAAATCAAAGTGTAGCGCCTAAGCGGATTTTAGATTTAGCTCCGAGTAATGCTTCTATAGCAGAACAGAATCTGGCCACAAACTCGACAGAAGGAGCGTTGGATTCATCATCTACATCCTCCGCTGTGCAACTTTCAAACCGTGCTCAAGATCAGCAATGGTCAGATATCTTGGCACAAAGTTCGTGGGGCTATGGCTTAGTGCTGTTTTTTGGCCTCGGATGCCTGTTGGCTTTTACGCCTTGTTCATTGCCTATGCTCCCTATTTTGACCTCATTAATTGTTCGTGATAGCAAGGGTTTAAAGGCTTGGATGATTGCACTGACTTTTGTTTGCAGTATGGCGATGGTCTATGCGGGCTTAGGTTTGATCGCTTCATCAGCTGGATTAAGCTTTCAACGCTGGTTGCAACAGCCTTCGACCTTAATTGCCTTTAGTTTGTTGTTTGTACTGTTTGCGCTCAACCTTTTTGGTTTGTTTGAATTAAAGCTACCCCAAGGCTTAATGAACCGTTTGGATCGTGTGCAATCCATGCAACGTGGTGGTAGTTTGCTGGGCGCTGGTGTGATGGGAATGATTTCCGCGCTATTGGTTGGTCCATGTATGACTGCTCCATTGGCAGGGGCATTGCTGTTTATTTCTCAAACCCAAAGTCAGTGGCAGGGTGCATTGCTCCTGTTTGCGCTTGGTTTTGGGATGGGAACGCCTTTACTCCTTGCGAGTGTACTGGGTTCGCGTATTTTGCCTCAGGCGGGTTTATGGATGAACCAAGTCAAGGTGCTCTTTGCTTTTCTCATGTTGGGTCTGGCCTTGTATTTTGTGCGTCCATTAATGGGCGATGCATGGATGCAATGGCTTTCTTTGGCATTGGGGCTCAGCTTTGTGGCCTATGTGCTATGGCATATTTTTAAGCGCAACAGTCAATTGAAATGGCTCTATATTGTGGTGTTGTGTCTCGCAGTACCCTATTTATTGTATAGCCAATATCAACAAAGCCAGCGCTTTTTAGTGGCAAGCTCGAACCAAGACTTGCAATGGCATCGTGCCCAAACCAGTACTGAATTTGAGCAACTGTTAAAGCAGATTCCAGCAGGCCAAAAAGCCGTGATTGATGTTTATGCCGATTGGTGTGTGGCTTGTCAGCCAATTGAGCATCGGATTTTAAAATCAGAGACTGTTCAGCAGGCATTGGCACCCTATTATCTGATTAAACTGGATTTGAGCCATTATGATGCAGGCCATCAGGCGCTGTTAAATGAATGGGATATTTTGGGCCCACCGACCTATTTATTTTTAGATCATACACATCAGGAAGTACGAGGCCTACGTTTGACAGGCGCATTTACTGAGGCTGAATTATTGCGTCAGCTCAAGGATTTTGAGGGTGTAGGCAAAAAATAGGGAGAGTCAGCATGCACTTATATATCGGCAATAAAAACCTATCGAGCTGGTCAATGCGGGTATGGTTGGTCTGTACTGCTTTTGATTTGCCTTTTGAAGAAGTACTGGTACGCTTTTCGACGCCAGATCAAGCGGAAAACACATTTGCGCAGACCATGCAAAGCCTCCATTCGAATGGAAAGGTGCCTGCTTTGGTGCATGATGATCATGTCATTTGGGATTCGCTGGCCATTTGTGAATATTTGGCAGAACTATTTCCAGCTAAACATCTTTGGCCTGAAGATCGTATGTTGAGAGCACGTGCGCGTTGCATCAGTGCAGAAATGCACAGCAGTTTTACATCCTTACGCAACCATTGTCCCATGAATATCACTGCAAATTTGGCTCAACAAGGCCAAGTTTTATGGTCATCCTATTCTGATTTACGTCAAGATGTAGCGCGTATTGAGCAGATATGGGCTGAACGTCCACAGCCAGAGGGCTTTTTATGTGGTCATTTTTCAATTGCTGATGCCTTTTATGCACCTGTGGTGAGTCGTTTAATCAGCTATCAATTCGCTGTTCATCCGGGCTCACAGCAGTATATGCATACAATGCTGGCTCATCCTGCAGTGCGCTTATGGATACAGGGGGCTAGGGCGGAAATTGTCGCTTAAAGTGGTGCTGTGGCGGTGTCGGGTTGTGCTTTGAGCGTAAACGTTTTTACTCGGTTACGACCACTGGCTTTGGCTTCATACAGTGCTTTATCGGCTTGACTCAATAACTGCTGTGGGCGCAGTTCTGCATGTGAAATTGCAATGCCAAAGCTGGCGGTCACATGAATCTTTTCACCATCATCGCTGTAAATCTCAAGTGCTTGTATTGCGCTACGACAACGTTCGGCGGCTTGCGTGGCTTGTTCGAGATTAGATTTATGTAAAATTAAAATGAATTCTTCTCCACCAAAACGTCCGACCACATCACTATCACGTAAGTGCATATTGAGCACTTCAGCGACACGAACTAAGGTTTCATCACCTTTGTGATGGCCATAATCATCATTAATAAACTTAAAGTGATCGAGGTCTAAAAGTACCAAAGCATAGTTTTGTTCATGCTCTTGCACAATTTGATCGAGACACTGATTGATTTGGCGTCGATTAAATAAATTGGTGAGTGGGTCGATTTGGCTCAGCTTTTTAATCAGACGTTCGCGGTAACGCCACTGACTCAATAAAATCTCAAATAAAACCAAGCATGTAATAAGAATGGGGGCAATGAAAAAGGCCATCGAAATGAGCCAAAAGTCATTGTTAAAATAATAACTTGTGATGTGAAAAACCGGCGAGTAGGGGATATAGCCCCATTGGCTTAAGAACATACATCCCGTTAAATACGCCGTTGCAGGAAGAAACGCACTATATACAATGGCGCGTGGAAACAGAACTAAACCAACAGTCACCAAGCTCACATAGGCTGTCATCGTTGCAGGGCTGAGTACACCTACTACATAGCCATCACGGCATAATGAAACCACAAACAGACCGACTGAAATATAAGGCAGAACGACTTGGGCCCATCGCCTATCTTTCCATGCATAACAGGGATAGATGAGTAACAACATTAGAACTAAAAAAACAACATTAAGGCCCAGTTGAAATTTTAATAAAGGTAAGTCGACCCATTGCCAAAGATTGGGCATGAGTAGGACAGAGACTTTCCAAATGATCCAAGTCACATGAACAGCAGCACCTAAAATCAGCATTAAAATACATTTTTTTAATATATTCCAATTCATGATTGCTTCATTTTCAATCAAGAATTTGGTGATTCTATGCTTGTCTAATACCTCTTGCGGAGGCGAATTTTTATTCATTATTTACAACAGGCCTGTATTCGGTCTATTAAAATTTTTCTTTGAGTTTATGTAGATAGATATACATATTATTAACATAACACATAACTCGTCGAACATCTAATAACCAATTTTTAACCTTTAGTCGAAAGTGAGTGTAAAATTTAGCCAAAATATTTGTTCTATTTTTAAGACATAGTGTCTTAAATTAAAGGATTATTCTATAAACGTTTATGAATTAAACTTGTTTTAATTTAGAACATAATCGTTATAGGTAGCCACGTGAAAGTTTTACATATCGATTCAAGTATTATGGGTGATGCTTCAGTTTCTCGTCAGTTAAGCCAAGCGATCGTAGCGCAGTTAACTCAGAAATATCCGACTGCTCAAGTACAACATTTAGATTTGGTTGCGACACCAATTCCACATTTAAGTGCTGATATTTTAATGGGGAAAAATGAAGAACAAAGCGCATTAGGTGAACAACTCGTACAACAATATTTGGATGCAGATATCGTGGTGGTTGGTGCGGCAATGTATAACTTTGGCGTATCGTCGACGTTAAAAGCATGGATTGACCGTATTAGTGTTGCAGGCCGAACATTTAAATACACAGAAAATGGTCCTGTTGGTTTGGCAGGGGATAAAAAAGTGTATATCGCGAGTAGTCGTGGTGGCATCTATGGTGAAAACAGCCCAGTGGACTTCCAAGAAAGTTTGCTTAAAACGGTCTTCACTTTTACAGGTGTTTCTGATGTTGAAGTGATTCGTGCAGAAGGTGTTAATATGGGTGCAGAGCCGAAAGAACAGGCGATGACCAATGCTTTTGAAGCGATTCGTAGCATTTCATAATGTATTGAGGCTGTAAGCTGGACAGATTTCTCTCCCTCGTATTTTATTCTGTTCAGTCTTTGTATTTAAGGTCAGCTGGTGCTGACCTTTTTTATTTTTTAATGCTGTCTGAAGACTATATGTCGCATGTTTTGACGGGGATGCGATCAATCATGCATTGCCGAATTATAGCGATTTTAGTCTTGATCTAAGCGGTGTGCAAAGTCAGATAAATCGCTGATGGCACGGCGTGCTTCGTCAAACCAGGCACTAAACATTTGAAAGTTATGCCACATGCCCGTGTAAATTTTAAATTCAACATCCACTTTGGCTTGCTCGGCTTTTTCTTTAAAGCGCTGTGCATCATCCAGCAAAATTTCTTTCGAACCCACTTGTATATGCACAGGGGGCAGGCCTTTTAAGTCAGCAAAGAAAGGGGAAATGCTCGGGTCAGAGCGGTCCATCCCTGTCGGAACGTAATACTCAATACCTGCTTCTAAGGCTTCAATAGACAACAGCGCATCATGCTTACGGTTATAACGTAAAGATTCACTGCTGAGCGTAAGATCTAAAAATGGTGACAGCAAAATGAGACCACTGGCTTGTGGTAGTTGCTCTTGGCGTATTCTCAGGGCCAATGCTAAGGCTAAATTGGCGCCACAAGAGTCACCAGACAAAATAATATCTTTGGCTAAAACGCCTTGATCAAGTAATTGACAATAAACATCAAATACGGCATCTAGCGCTTCTGGGTGTGGGTGCTCAGGTGCCAGTGGATAATCCACATGTAACACTTGCATTTGCGTACGTGCTGCAACCTGAGTTAAAAAGGCCCGATGCGTATTCATCGAGCCTAAAAAAAATGCACCACCGTGGATATGAAAAATTAATTGTGTGGAATGTGCTTGGGGTTTGAGTTCTTCAGCACGTAAGCCAGCCAAACGAATTGGACGAACCTTTACGCTTTTATTTTGTGGAATGAGTTTGGTTAATTGTTCTAATGAAAAACGTAAGCTTGAGGCAGGTAAATTGAAGCGACTCGGTGCGCGCAATACTGTTTTCAGAAAGCGCTCCGTGAAGAGTTGTTTGGTGATGGGCGAGATTGTCATATTCTTCCTGTATTCTTATCATTTTCTTACTGATGAGGTTATTTACCTCTTTTATTTACAAGGTTACACTAAATAGCTGCAATCAATAGTTGAATATTTGTTGCGGCGCAAAATACTATGTGTAAGCTTCTAAAATCAAATCAGGGAAATCAAAAAAATGAAAAAAATTGCACTTGCATTAGGATTGCTAGGTTTAACCGCTTTGGCTAATGCGGCAGACCCTTTAAATGGTACAACTTGGAAAACCATTGATGACAAAACAAACCAACCTAAAGCGTTGGTGAAATTTACAGAGCAAAAAAATGGAACATTAACTGCCAGTATCCAAGCGATTTTGACACCAGGTGAAGAAAACGCATGTACTAAATGCGAAGGTCCATATCATAACAAGTCACTTAAAGGCTTGCGTATTGTGAGTGGATTAAAAAATAATGGTGATAACAGCTATGAAAGTGGTTCAATTTTAGATCCGCAATCAGGCAAAACCTATAAATTAAAAGGCCAGTTAGCTGATGGTGGTAAAAAACTAGAGCTTCGTGGCTTTATTGGCGTAGCAGCCTTAGGTCGTAACCAAACGTGGATACGTGCACACTAAGTGTAATCACATATTTAAAGATAAAAAAGCCTGACAATTGTCGGGCTTTTTTAATCTCACAAACTATATACAACGTTGTTTATTTTAAAGCGCGATAGGTAGCTTCATCAAATCCCACAATTAAGCCTTGTTCTGTTTCGAGCACAGGGCGTTTAATCATACTGCTATGTGTGGTCAAAGTAGCAACTAAATTCTCTTGGCTAGCCAAAGCATGTTGCTGTTCTTCTTCAGTTAGCTTTTTCCAAGTTGTGCCTTTTTTATTTAAAATGATGTCGCTACCTTTGGCATCTAACCATGCACTTACATGTGTAGCATCAATGCCTTGCTTTTTATAATCATGAAACTCATAGGCAAGGCCTAATTCATTCAGTAGATCAAAGGCTTTTTTCATGGTGCTACAGTTTTTAATGCCGTAAATTTTAAGCATAGCAAAGGATCCTAAACGAGTTCAAAAATGAGATGGGTAGGGCTAGCTTAACCAATTCTATCTCAAAGAACTATGCTGTCATGAAACTGACTTGCAATCGTCACGTTGCTGACATCTCTAATGATTAAAGTAAGTAAAAAGACAGATAAAAAAAAGAGAGTACTAGAATAAAAAAGTAAAAATAATGTGTGAAATTACAGAATATAAATAGAGTGAAAATAAGAAGAAAAAACAAACGATTTAAAAAGAGAAAACCCGCATTTAATCATCCTGATCATGCGGGTCTCATTTCAACGTCCATTGTCACATCCTTGAAAATAAGTAAAATAAATTACTTATTTTATTTTCTTCCTACGGCGTCCTATCCTTTTGTGTCATCCTGACATGTCCCTGTGCCGTGCGGTAATAATGCGCTGATTCGAGATTGAGATAAATCTGAAAATACGACATGCATTGTGAGAAATTGACACTAATTGAGTGAACGGGTGTTCACTCAATCTTTGTTAATTTTAGCTTAAAGCTGGTAGTCAATAATGACTGGGGCATGGTCACTGAACCATGTTTCTTTATAGACCCATGCATTAATAGTACGCTTTTTCCAGTCAGGAGAACATGCTTGATAATCAATCCGCCAACCGACATTCTTGGCACGAGCTTGCCCTCGGTTTGACCACCATGAATACAGCTCGGCTTCTTTGCGGACTTCACGGAAGGTATCGACATAACCTAAGTCATCATAAATATGGTCTAGCCAAGCGCGTTCATGTGGCAAGCAACCAGAAGCTTTTTGGTTGCCCGACCAGTTTTTAATATCAATGCGCTTATGCACGATATTGTAGTCACCGCACACAATCACAGATTTATTTTCATCACGCCATTGCTTCAAGATTTGTTTATATTCATTTAAGAATAAATCTTTACGCGCTTGGGCTTCCTCACCTGAAGAACCTGAAGGCAAGTATAAAGAACAGATGTGTGCAGATTGTGCTAAGCCTAAATCAAATTCAGCAGAAATAAAGCGACCTTGTGAATCTGCAAGTTCAAAGCCGAGTCCATTGGTCACGGATACAAATGGATAGCGACTATAAATCGCCGTACCTGCATAGCCTGGGCGCTCGGCTGGGAATAAGTGGGTAAACCAGCCTTCGGGTTTAAATTTATCTGTCCATTGTTCATGCGTAATTCGAGATTCTTGCATACAGATGACATCCGCATCGGATGTTGCCATCCAATCAAAAATCCCTTTTTTCTCTGCCGAACGTAAGCCGTTTACGTTAATTGAAACGACACGCAGAATTTTTTGATCACTTGGATAGCTACTCTTTGGTATCATGCTCAGGTTTAACCTCAAACTTAAAAAAATGGAGCACCCTATGACAGCGCAAGCGGCATTTAATCCACAAGCTTTTATCGAACTCGCATTATCACGTGGTGTGCTTAAATTTGGTGAGTTTACTTTAAAATCGGGTCGTGTGAGTCCTTATTTTTTTAATGCAGGTTTGTTGAATGATGGTGAGGCTTTAACAGGCTTGGCTGCAGGCTATGCAGCTAAATTAACTGAATGCGAAAATGTTGAAGTGATTTTTGGCCCAGCATACAAAGGTATTCCATTTGTAGCAGCAACGGCTGTGGCATTGTCTCAAAACCATGGCGTGAGCGTACCTTGGGGTTTTAACCGTAAAGAAGCAAAAGACCATGGTGAAGGTGGTGTATTGGTAGGCGCTTCGGTTGCAGGTAAAAAAGTCTGGATCATTGATGATGTGATCACCGCAGGTACGGCCATTCGTGAAGTGGTAACCATCCTTAAAAATGCTGGCGCGCAAATTGCGGGCGTATTGGTTGCATTAGATCGCCAAGAAAAAGGCCAAGGTGAATTATCTGCAATTCAAGAAGTCCAAAAAGAATTAGAAATCCCAGTGCATGCTTTAATTACCATGAAAGACTTAATGGATTATTTAGATGCGAAAGGTGAAACGGACGCTTTAGCGAAAATGGAAGATTACCGTGTGAAATACGGCATCTAATCCGACGGAATCAACACGATTAAAAGGAAGCTTTGGCTTCCTTTTTTTATGCTTGCAGAAAAGAGTCAGGGCTAAGATATGGTCTTTAATACGATTAAAAGTTAATCCATAAAAGATTTTAAAATTTATTAATTATAATTAAATATATGAAAATAAATTAAAAATATAAACTTTAGTATTAAATGGGTGATTGTTTTTAACGTTTGGCTTTAAGCTCGGGGCACTTTAAAAACATGAGGGAGTTTGGGGGAAATGAATGTGAAGAAGATGCTGGTCCTAACGTCAGCGATATGCACAATGACTTTAACAGGATGTCAGTCGATGCCTGAAAATGTACAAGCCTTTAACAACACCTTAAATCAAGGCATTAAAAGTTTAAATGAGGCTCTCGCAAGTACGCAACAAACGACGAGTACTACAGCAACGCAATCATCTAAACGTGCTAAATCAGGTTATTTAACTGGTGCGCAGTGCCAAAACTCTTTGGGGAAAACCAAGGCACAAATTGAAAGTATGAGTAATGAGACCTTAACCAACCAACGTGCTTATGCACTGAGTAGTATGGGGGCGACTTATAATTTTTATCTGAGTGATGTGTCAAAGCGTAGCGTAGATTTGGCGGGTAAACCGAAAGACTATCCTTCAATTTGTTCTTTAACTTTGGAAAGTAACAAAGCGAGTGCGAAAGTTCTGCACTGGAATATTATTTAGCGTAAAACTGACGGTTGAGCGCGAGCTAGCGTGTAGCTAAGGGCAATTGAGCCTATGCGCAACGCAGGGTTTGACCAAGAGAGAAATAGATTGCCATAAAAAAAGCACCAATCGGTGCTTTTTTTAACGCAGTTCTAAATTAAAGAACAACGATGTTTGTAGCGTTTAAGCCTTTTTGGCCTTCAACAACAACAAAAGAAACTTTTTGACCTTCAGTCAAAGTTTTGAAGCCAGAACCTGTGATTTCACGGAAGTGAGCAAACACGTCAGGGCCACCGTCTTGTTGAATAAAACCAAAACCTTTAGTTTCATTGAACCATTTTACTGTGCCAGTCACTGCATTAGACATAAGAAAACCTATTACAAAATTTTTAATAATGTTAGCCATGAAGCATGGCTTGAAAAGGGGTAACTTGAATAATCACGCCTTTACATCATATTATACCCGATATTCTTTGTGTCTTGCATATAATTGGCAACACGCCAACGGCATACAAGTTAAAAAACCAGTTCAAATCAAAGGCGGTCATAAAAGGATTGGAAATAAAAATCTGAAAAATCGAAAGTTTATTAATTAAACTGGCGGCACTTTAAAGATGTTTACCTAGGCAACACTTTTTTCTCGTTACCAACATCCTACACTAATTCTATGACAGAGTTTGCTTGAGTTGACCAATTTGGCATAAATTTATTCGATTAGTTTAAAAAATAACTCAAATTTCCCAATTAAACTGCTCCCAAAAGATAAATTCAGATCTTTATCCGCGAATGTACTGTTTAAATAAAAAGCCTGTAATGAAACTTTTTAAGTCTTAATGATTCGGCTGCGGTGTTTCACCAACGTCCACTGCATCATGAAAAATGATGAATACACAAAGTAAAAGAAAGCAAGAAGGTCTTGGGCTTTAGCGAAATTGAAACTAAAGAAACGATTATTCTCCGTTATACTCGTTGCCAGATTATTTTTAAAAGAGCAGACAGCATGCGCGTACTTGTGGTGATGGATCCCATCGAAAGTGTAAACCTGAAAAAAGATACTTCTATGGCCATGCTTTGGGCAGCGGCACGTCGTGGACATGAATTGGGTTATGCTTTACAGCAAGATTTATATATTGATCAAGGCAAGGCATTTGGTTTGATTGCCCCATTAAAAGTATTTGAAGATTATGAGCACTATTACGAATTAGGTGCACAACAAAAAGAATCTATTGCGGCTTATGACGTCGTTTTAATGCGTAAAGATCCGCCTTTTGACATGAACTTTGTTTATACCACGTATATTTTAGAACAGGCAGAACGTGAAGGTGCGTGGATTATTAACAAACCTCAAAGCCTGCGTGACTGTAATGAAAAGTTATTTGCAACGCAGTTTCCTGAGTTACAAGTGCCAACGCTCGTGACATCGCAACAAAGTTTAATTCGTGAATTTATTGCACAGCATCAAGATGTGATTGTAAAACCACTAGATGGTATGGGTGGCATGGGGATTTTCCGTTTAACTGCTGAGGGTGCAAATATTGGTTCAACTCTAGAAATGCTGACGCAAATGGGTCAACAACCGATTATGGCGCAGCGTTATATTCCAGAAATCGTGGATGGTGATAAACGTATTTTGATGGTCAATGGTGAGCCAGTACCGTATTGCTTAGCGCGTATTCCTCAAAATGGTGAAACCCGTGGTAATTTGGCTGCTGGTGGCCGTGGTGAAGCACGTCCATTAACTGAACATGACAAAGCGATTGCAGCTAAAGTTGGGCCTTTCTTACGTGAAAAAGGTTTGGTCTTTGTGGGGCTGGATGTGATTGGTGAATACGTGACAGAAATTAACGTGACAAGTCCAACATGCGTACGTGAAATTGATGCGCAGTTTGGTACGTCTATTGCGGATGATCTATTTGATGTGCTTGAAGCAGGCTTAAAACAAAAAGCTTAAGGCATGGGTTCAAAGAATGGCGCTGTAATGACAGCGCCTTTGGGGTTAGAGTGTGATTTAAAGTAGAACAAAAGTTAAAATTAGTGTGATGAATTTATTTAAATCGTTTAAGCAGGGGAGGGGTAGGTTGTAAATATGCGCTTCTATTTGCATAAAAAATGTAAAAGTTTGCCAAAAACGCATGATTAATAATAAAACTAGTTTAAACTCGAATTTCTGTAGAAAAAAACAATGAGTGGCGGCTGTGAAAAAAACTAAATCATCTTTCACCGCAATGCGTTTGTGATTACAATTGTCAACCTATAAACACCTTTTAATCTCTATTATTTAAATTGAAGAATTAACGTGACCGACGCACCGCAAAAACAGCTTAAACATGTCATGATGATGGCCGCAGGTACTGGTGGGCACGTTTTTCCTGCCTTGGCTGTTGCCAAAGAATTACAACAAAAAGGCATACAAGTGTCATGGTTAGCCACCCCGACAGGTATGGAAAACCGTCTGTTAAAAAATCACAATATTCCAATTTATCAAATTGACATTCAGGGTGTACGTGGTAATGGCCTCGTGCGTAAAGTTTTAGCACCGTTTAAAATTTTAAAAGCCACGTTGAGTGCCATGAAATACATGAAGCAATTAAAGGTCGATGCTGTTGCAGGCTTTGGTGGCTATGTTGCGGGGCCTGGTGGCTTAGCAGCACGTATTTTGGGTATTCCTGTCATTATTCATGAGCAAAATGCGATTGCGGGTTTTACCAATACGCAATTGTCGCGTGTGGCCACAACTGTGTGTCAGGCATTTCCAAATACCTTTCCAGAAAGCACCAAAATTGTGACGACAGGTAATCCTGTACGTAAAGAAATTACCGAAATATTGAATCCATCATGGCGCTACCAAGAGCGTGAAAAAGCGGGTCAAGCGTTACGGATCTTAATTGTGGGTGGTTCATTGGGTGCAAAAGCACTCAATGAATGTGTGCCTTTGGCTTTACAGAAGTTGAATGTGCCTTTACAGGTCTTTCATCAATGTGGGCAAAATCATGCGGAAGCAACACAAGCGTTGTATGCCAACGCACCTGAAACGCTCCAAGTGGAAGTGTCACCTTTTATTGAAGATATGGCTAAAGCCTATTCTGAAGCCGATTTAATTATTTGCCGTGCGGGTGCTTTAACAGTCACTGAAATTGCCACCGCCGGTTTAGCAGCGGTATTTGTTCCACTTCCTTCGGCCGTGGATGATCACCAGACTGCAAATGCCAAATTCCTAGCGAACATTAATGCTGCGAAAATATGCCCGCAAGCAGACATGACGCCAGAAAGTTTAGCGACACTGCTCCAACCGCTGATGAACCGCCAATTATTGAAAGAAATGGCAGTGAAAGCACGTCAGCAGGCACAGCCAGATGCAGCACAGCATGTGGTTCGTTTAATTCAAGAATTGTAATACGAGTAAAATATGTCTCCATCTACTCCTGCTGAGCAAGCGAAAAAGTTAATTAAAGTTCCTGAGATGCGCCGTATCAAACACATTCATTTTGTGGGTATTGGTGGTGCAGGGATGTGTGGTATTGCAGAAGTATTAAAGAACCAAGGCTACAAAGTATCTGGTTCTGATATCAAGGCATCAAAAACCACTGCGCAGTTAGAAGAAAATGGCATTCAAGTGTATATCGGCC
Source organism: Acinetobacter sp. WCHAc060006 (assembly GCF_004209135.1). Lineage (NCBI taxonomy): Bacteria > Pseudomonadati > Pseudomonadota > Gammaproteobacteria > Moraxellales > Moraxellaceae > Acinetobacter > Acinetobacter sp. WCHAc060006. The sequence continues at coordinate 94,355 of NZ_SGSS01000006.1, forward strand.
ATACTGCTGACAATATTCAAGGTGCCAACGTTATTGTGGTATCCACAGCGATTGATCAAGAAAACCCTGAAATTAAAGCTGCGATAGAAACCCGTACACCTGTTGTACGCCGTGCAGAAATGTTGGGTGAATTGATGCGTTATCGTCATGGTATTGCGGTTGCGGGTACACATGGTAAAACCACAACAACAAGCCTTGTAACATGTATGTTGGCAGAAGAAAATCTTGATCCAACCTATGTGATTGGTGGTTTGCTCAACCGTACAGGTGTGAACGCAGCTTTAGGTGCAAGTCGTTATATCGTGGCAGAAGCTGACGAATCAGACGCATCATTTTTGCATTTACAACCAATGGCAACAATTGTCACGAATATTGATGCCGATCATATGGATACCTATGGCGGTAGCTTTGATGTACTGAAAGATACTTTCGTACAGTTTTTACAAAAGCTCCCGTTCTATGGTTTAGCGGTGGTGTGTGGTGATGATGCCAATATCCGTGAAATCATGCCACGTATTGGTCGCCCATTGGTGACTTATGGTTTTAATGAAGACAATGACATTCGCGCTGTAGATGTTGTGCAAGAAGGCATGCAATCTCACTTTACTGTATTACGTAAAGACCGTGAGCCACTACGTTTAACTATTAATTTACCTGGCTTACACAATATCTTAAATGCCTTGGCAGCCATTGGCATTGCAACAGACGAAGGTGTGTCTGATGCTGCAATTGCACGTGCTTTAGAAAGCTTTAGTGGTGTTGGTCGTCGTTTCCAAGTTCAAGGTCAATTTGAGCTAGAAAATGGTGATGTGAAATTGGTTGATGATTATGGTCACCATCCAAAAGAAGTAGAAGCAACTATTAAGGCGGCTCGTGCAAGTCATCCAGACCGTCGTTTGGTGATGATGTTCCAGCCACACCGTTTTAGTCGTACCCGTGATTGCTTTGATGATTTTGTTGATGTGTTGTCTCAAGTGGATCAACTCTTGCTACTAGAAGTTTATCCAGCGGGCGAAAAACCAATTGTGGGTGCAGACAGTCGCGCATTAGCACGCAGTATTCGTCTACGTGGTGAAGTCGAGCCAATTTTACTGGATCCAGTAGAAGGCAATATCCAAAGTGTGATGAAAAAAGTCCTACAAGCAAATGACTTGTTATTAACACAAGGTGCGGGTAATGTTGGAGCTATCTCAATCGATTTGGCTCAAAATAATTTGTATTTAAAATAATCACTTTGTAGTGATTAGATTTGATCGGCCAGTTATAAAAGTTTAAGGATATAAACGTGTCAAATGCTTCAAAGTTCGGCAAAGTTGCCGTGTTGCTTGGTGGAAAGTCTGCTGAGCGTGAGGTTTCTCTAGATAGCGGTACAGCGGTACTTGAGGCATTATGCCGTTCAGGCGTAAATGCTGAAGCATTTGACCCGCAACAACGTAGTATTACTGAGCTCAAAGGCTTTGATCGTGCATTTATTGTTTTGCATGGTCGTGGTGGTGAGGACGGTCAAATCCAAGGTGCGTTGGAGTGGTTGAATATCCCTTATACAGGTACGGGTGTTCAGGGTTCGGCAATTGGTATGGACAAAGTAAAAACCAAACAGGTTTGGCAAGGTTCAGAACTACCAACAGCGCCGTACCGTATTGTGAGCAAAGATTCGGATTTAAATGAGATTGTAGACAGCATTGGTCTGCCGTTTATTATTAAGCCAGTACATGAAGGCTCAAGTATTGGTATGAGCAAAGTCGAAAAAATCGAAGACTTTGCTGAAGCAATTGCAAAAGCAACCGTACATGATGCTGTGGTAATGGCTGAAAAATGGATTACAGGTCGTGAGTTTACCATTGTGATTTTAAATGGTCAGGCTTTACCAGTTATTCGTTTGCAGCCTCCTGAAGACGTTGCATTCTATGATTACGAAGCAAAATATAATCGTAATGATGTGCAATATGGTATTCCGTGTGGTTTGACTGCAGATGAAGAAAAAAGTTTACAGGCTTTATGCTTGCGTGCTTTCCAAGCGGTAGGTGCAAGTGGCTGGGGTCGCATTGATGCTATGCAAGATGAAGCAGGTAATTTTTGGTTGCTCGAAGTCAATACAGTACCAGGCATGACCAGTCATTCATTGGTTCCTAAAGCAGCACAAGCGATCGGCATTGATTTTGATGCACTGTGTGTGGCAATTTTAGAGCAAACCTTAACTGGTACGGCTCACTAAATTATGGCTCAACTTCCTGCATCCATGCGCCGTAAAAAAGCGGCGGTGACCTCGATTCATGACAAGCCACCGACGCGCAAGGAAAAACTTGCCAATGCGGGTGGTTGGTTGTTGCTATGCGTGGCAATCGTGGTCTTGGCACTTGGGATGTTGGGCTTATATCGTGTGATGACGGATGCAAAAGTAGCTGAACTGGATGTCGTTGGTGCCCGTTCAGATGCTGAGCGTCAGCAGGTGATGCAATACGTATCACCCACAGTCACCGAAAATTATTTTACGTCGGATTTGGAAACAATCAGAGATCGCGCCTTAGAAGTTTCTTGGGTCGATCGTGTTGTAGTGTCACGTGCTTGGCCAAATGCGATTCGAGTACGTGTCATGCCACGACATGCAATTGCACGTTGGGGTACAGGTCGCTTATTGAGTGATAGCGGAGATGTGTTTGTAGAAGTTGCGCCAATTAAAAATCAAAATTTGCCACTACTACACGGACCTGTCAGTCATTCAAAAATGATGATGCGTCGCTACAACGAAATTAACCAATTATTCCTGCCAGTCGGCATTCGTTTAAAAGAACTATATTTAACGGAGCGCATGACTTGGTTTATGCAGTTTGATTCAGGTTTACGAATTATCGTCGATCAGGATCAAACCATGAGTAAGCTGCAACGCTTGAGTCATTTGGCTCATACTGACTTAAAGCCAGTTTGGTCGAATATCTCAGCAATTGACTTGCGCTATCGTAATGGACTTGCAATTCAATGGAAGAATGCAACTGCGCCTAAGATAGTAAATGGTCACTTTCTTGTAACCAGTAGTGACTTAAGCATTGCAGATGGAAGAATAGCAACGCCATAATGAGGCGCTTTGCAAATAGAGGCTTCGTGCCATAAATTAAACCAATACGTGAATGGTAGTAGTAAATAATGAGTGAAGCTGTTCCCTCGGTTGTTGCGATTGACATTGGGACACACAAAGTTTCAGTTTTGATTGGTAAGGTACATGCGCCAGACAATATCCAAGTGATCGGGATGGCGACCGCACGTAACCGAGGCATGAATAAGGGAAAAATTGTCAGTCTCGATAAAGTCATCACCGCAATTAAAAATGCTGTGCAGGAAGCAGAGGATATGGCGGAGTGCCGTGTGCATTCAGCCTGGATTTCTATTCCTAGTGCAGAGATGAAAAGTTTTTATGCTTCAGGTCGTACGCCTGTAGAAAATAGTGAACATACGATTACAACAAGTGAAGTGGTGCGTGCGTTAGAACTCGCCAAAGCCAGCCACCAAACTTCAGATCACTATTTGGTGAGTGCTGTACCTTTAGGATTTGAGCTAGACGACGAGTCAGAATGGGTGCTCAATCCTATTCGTATGTCTGCGCACAGTATGACTGGCCATTATCATTTAATGATGCTGCCGATTAGCACCATGCAGAATTTAGACCGCGCATTAAAAGGTGCCAATATTGGCGTCGAGAAGATGGTGGTCTCTGCTTTAGCAACGGCAGAAGCAAGCTTACTGAAAGATGAGCGTGAATATGGTGTGTGCCTACTCGACATTGGGGCAGGTACAACCAATATTGCGGTTTATCTTGATGGTCGTTTGGCCATGACGCATACCTTGCAACGCGGTGGTGAGCATGTCACGCGTGATATTGCTGCAGTATTACAAACCACGACAGAAGAAGCAGAGCGCATTAAATTGCTCTATGGCTGTGTGGATCTGAAAGTGGTGAAGCCAGAACACATGATTCAGTTCCAAGGGATTGATGGTCCACAAACCATTAGTCGTATTGAGTTAACTGAAATTATTATTGCGCGTTATGACGAAATTTTGGGTCAAGTGCGTCAAGTATTAGAAGGAAATGGTGCCTTACAAGGCTTGTATCATGGTGTTGTATTAACGGGTGATGCAAGTCAAATTGAGGGTATGATTAGTTTCTCTCGTAAAACTTTAGGTGTTTCGGCTCATTTGGGTAATCCGCCTACGCAAGTCAACGCGGATGAACAAAATCAAGCGGCATTGCGTCGTTCACAATATGCCACAGCATCAGGTTTGTTGATGTTTAGCCAAAGTGAAACGCAGGACACGATTGTAGAGCCAGATGATTCAGAAAAACTCACTGTGATGAAGCGTTTCAAACGTGCATGGTCTGGTTTCAATGAAACACTGAAATCAATTTTTTAGTTGAAAAATTTGGGAATATTGTTAAGAAGTTGTACGGATGATCGCTTGTACTTGACAAGCCGAGACAGGGACAGCATTCTTAAAAACAATTTTTATTAAGATCAAGGCAGTATACGGGCTGAAGTGACTGCCATTATAGATTAGGAATTTTATAGGTCATGGCCTCATTTGAATTTTTTGAAGATGATCAAAGCGATAGCAATGGTCAAGCCCGTTTCACTGTATTTGGTGTAGGCGGTGCTGGTGGTAATGCAGTGCAGCACATGCTTGAATCTGATATTCAAGGTGTGAAATTTGTTTGTGCAAATACAGACAAACAAGCATTAGATCGTATGAACGCTCAGTTTAAAATCCAATTGGGTGAGCAAGGTACGCGTGGTTTAGGTGCAGGTGCAAATCCTCAAGTGGGTCAGGCTGCAGCAGAAGAAAGCCGTGAGTTGATTCGTCAGCATTTAGAAGGCACCGATATGGTGTTTGTCACTGCGGGTATGGGTGGCGGTACAGGTACAGGCGCTGCGCCAGTTGTTGCAGAAATTGCCAAAGAAATGGGCATTTTGACTGTAGGTGTAGTAACTACGCCATTTAATTTTGAAGGCAAGCGCCGTCAGCAGTCTGCAGAAAAAGGCATTGAAGCTTTAGAAGCACATGTAGATTCATTAATTATCATTCCGAACCAACGTTTGTTAAAAGTATTCCGTGATATCTCAATGAAAGATGCTTATAAAAAAGCAGATGATGTATTGTTAAACGCGGTGCGCAGTATCTTTGATTTAGTGGTACGTCCGGGCCATATTAACCTTGACTTCGCCGATTTGAAAACTGCGATGAGCACACGTGGTTATGCGATGATGGGTGCAGGTTCTGGTCGTGGCGAAAACCGTGCACGCCAAGCTGCTGAGCAAGCAATTCGTAGTCCATTACTGGATAACGTGACGATCATGAACGCCAAAGGTATCTTGATTAACGTCACTGGTGGTGATGACGTTACTTTCGGTGAAATTGAAGAAATTACCGATGTCGTAAACCAAATTGTTGACCTTGATGAAGGTCAAGTATTCTACGGTACAGTATTTGATCCTGATGCACGTGACGAAATCAGCGTAACAGTGATTGCGACTGGTTTAACACGTAATTCAGCAGATTCTGCCGAACCAACGAAACGCCCAACGACTGTGCAAGCAACACGTCCTGCAACTGCGACTCAAGCTGCTGTAGATGAAGACGATGTTCCTGCAATTCAACGCCAGCAAGCCGAAGTGGCAAGCCCTGCGCCAGCAGTGTCTAGTCCGCGTCCAACGCCAATGAGCATCCAAGATTATTTGAAAAATCAGCAACGTAAATAATTTATAGTGTTTTGATTTTTAACAAATAAACAAGAAAGGGCAACAGTAATGTTGCCTTTTTTATTTTTTATCAATGGCTAAATATGCTAACGTATAGCGGTTTTGTGTACTGATGAATAAGAGCATGTTGAAACAGCGAACCCTGCAGCGTGTAGTAAAGGCAAGTGGAATCGGTCTGCATAGCGGGCAAAAAGTGATGATTAATTTCGTGCCTCATCATGCAGATGGTGGCATCGTATTTCGTCGCATTGATTTAAATCCACCTGTTGATATTTCTGCAGATGCGATGCTGATTCAAGAAGCATTTATGTGCTCAAACTTAGTTCAAGGTGAGGCCAAAGTCGGCACAGTTGAACATATCATGAGTGCGATTGCGGGTTTAGGGATTGATAACTTGCTCATTGAAGTCTCTGCTTCCGAAGTCCCAATTATGGATGGTAGTGCAGGTCCTTTTATTTATTTATTAATGCAAGGTGGCCTTGCAGAATTAGACGCACCTAAAAAGTTCATCAAAATTCTTAAACCTGTAGAAGCCTTTATTGATGATAAAAAAGCAGTATTTACTCCACATGACGGCTTTCAGTTGAACTTTGAGATCGACTTTGATCACCCAGCCTTTAAAAAAGAGTTCCAAACAGCATCCATTGATTTTTCAACAGAAACATTTGTTTATGAGGTTAGTGAAGCCCGTACTTTTGGTTTTATGAAGGATTTGGATTATCTCAAAGCCAATAATTTGGCCTTGGGTGCAAGTTTAGAAAATGCAATTGGGGTGGACGAAACTGGCGTAGTTAACGAAGAAGGTTTACGTTTTTCGGATGAGTTTGTACGTCATAAAATTTTAGATGCAGTCGGTGATTTATATTTATTAGGTCATCAAATTATTGGTAAATATGATGCATTTAAATCGGGTCATGCGTTGAATAATCAGTTGTTGCGCAATGTTCAAAATGATCCAAGCAGCTATGAAATTGTAACATTTAATGACATAGAAGATTGCCCAATTCAATATGTGACTGTGACTTAAGTCATTGTCTTTAGGTTATTATGTTATAATATAACAACCAATAGTGTGATGTGTGTCGCATAATTAAAAATCTTTGAATGGTACGTGAGCATGGCGGTTACTTTTTATTGCTTGCCAAACGTATCATGGCTTGGCTAAGCTTAGGGTCGCTCACAAAGTCGGCAGCATGGCGAAGTAATTCCTGTGTTTCTGGGTTAAGGGATCTGGAAATTTTTTCAGGGACATGCGGTGTTTGAGAAGGAACTCTTAAACGAACTTGTATCTTGCTTAAATCTTTAAATTCCGCTATTTGTGAAAGCTGACTGATGTATTGGTGCTGAAGATAAGCCAATTGACTAATCAAGGCTTGGTTTTCACCAGTCACAGTAAGCACCCCATTTTGATAACAAACCACTTGCCATTGTTCTGGTTGGGGCAAGACAGGTTGGATGATTTTAGTAAGTTTCTGCCAAGCAGCAACTTGCGTTGAGAGAAACGATAAGTTTCCTGTTTTTATGTGTTTTCTTGTTTGTTGAAAGACGTTGACAGGTTCAGACATACATATTTCCTTCATGGTTATGTCTTAATCTTATGCGCTCCTTTCGGTAGATATCAAGGAAGAGATCACCAAGGAACTCAGTTAAGAACAGTTAAAGAGGTTTTTTATGCATTTGCGACGTATTTTATTGGCTTTTTCTCTGGCAACTTCTGCAGCTTCAGTAGCATTTGCAGATTTGGTTCAGTTAAACGATTCATCCACTGACAGTCTTGAGCAACTCACACGTACTTTGTCTCAAGGTGCATATTCTGACTCGAGTGATATTGACCTACCAGCAGAAACGAAATTAAACGTTCAATTGCGTGAAAAAAGCATCGAATTAAATAACGATACAATTGCAAAGAAATATGGCAATAGCAGTGTCAATAAATCTTCTTACAATTCTATGAGTGCTGGTGGTGCATATTCATGGTTGGTGTCGCATCCATTACCTGATATGAAGCGTGTAAGCTCAGATTTTGGCGGTCGTACTATGGGTGGTCGCGCTGAAAATCATTCTGGTTTAGATTTATCTGCACCAAGTGGTACGCCAATTTATGCTACAGGCCCAGGTATTGTGACCAAATCGGGCTGGGGCACAGGCTATGGTCAGTATGTTGAAATCAACCACGGCAATGGCTATTTAACCCGTTATGCGCATGCATCTCGTTTAGTTGCGCGTGTAGGTGATCGTGTACAAGCGGGTGAGTTAATCGCTAATGTGGGTTGTACAGGACGTTGTACTGGTCCTCACTTGCACTATGAAGTTGTTAAAGATGGTCAGCGTAAGAACCCATCTACATATTTAGCGATGTTGCCATAATTTAGGTCATACACCGCACCAAATAGAAAAACCTCTTTTACAGATACCACTGTTGTCATTTGAATAATATATTCAAAGTGTCACGGTGGTATTTGTTTTTATAGCTGATTAAAGATCACACTATCACTAAAAACAAATAGAAACTGTATATAAAATGCGCGCAATTGGCTTTTTATTGTGCTTTTGTGTAATAAAACGTCAGTCATTATTTATTTTATAAATAGTGGTCGAAAAGCGTATTCAGCTGCGACCATAACTGCCACCGACCTAAATATGATACATATAAGAACATTACATTAGGCTTATAGAATAGGTGAATTATGGCGTTTTACGGCGATACTGATGCGCAAGAAACCCAGGAATGGCAAGAAGCATTTGACTCAGTTTTACAGCATATGGGCACAGAGCGCGCGGCATTTTTGCTCGAAAAACTGTATCAGCAAGCAATCGCTAAACACGTTCCTATTCAGCGCCTAAATACTCCTTATTTAAATACGATTTCTGTGAAAGAAGAGCCAGCGATGCCAGGCGATCAGGATATGGAGCGCCGTATCCGCGCTTTAATCCGCTGGAATGCATTGGCAATGGTACTTCGCGCGAATAAAACGGGCGATGATTTAGGTGGTCACTTGGCCAGCTTTGCATCTTCTGCAACCTTATATGATGTGGGTTTTAACCACTTCTTCCGTGCCAACAGCGATAGCTTTGGCGGCGACATGATTTATTACCAAGGTCACTGTGCACCAGGTATTTATGCGCGTTCTTTCCTTGAAGGTCGTTTGACTGAAGAACATTTGAATAATTTCCGTCGTGAAGTCGATGGCATTGGCTTACCGTCTTACCCGCATCCATACTTAATGCCTGACTATTGGCAGTTCCCTACCGTATCGATGGGCTTGGGCCCGATCATGTCGATTTATCAAGCGCACATTCAAAAGTACTTGATGAACCGTGGTTTGATTAAAGAAGAAAACCGTAAAGTTTGGGCTTACCTTGGTGATGGCGAGATGGATGAGCCTGAAAGCACGGGTGCTATTTCGCTTGCGGGTCGTGAAAAGCTAGACAACCTGATTTGGGTAGTGAACTGTAACTTACAGCGTCTAGATGGCCCTGTACGTGGTAACGGTAAAATCATTCAAGAGCTTGAGTCTCTATTCCGTGGTGCGGGCTGGCGTGTAATTAAAGTTGTATGGGGTCGTCATTGGGATCCACTGCTTGCAAAAGATGATAGCGGTGCTTTAAAAGCGGTAATGGAAGAAGCGGTTGATGGTGATTATCAACGCTACCAAGTGAAGGGTGGTGCTTATACTCGCGCACATTTCTTTGGTAAATATCCTGAAGCTGAAGAGCTGGTGAAGGGCTTGAGCGATGAAGACATCGATAACCTGAACCGTGGCGGTCATGATCCATACAAAGTATATGCAGCCTATGCAGAAGCAATGAAAGCCAATGGTCAGCCAACGGTTATTCTTGCGAAGACAGTAAAAGGCTACGGCTTGTCTGAAGAAATTGAGGCGGTGAATAAAACGCACCAAATCAAGAAAATGCAGTTGGAATCTTTAAAATACGTTCGTAACCGTTTTAACCTGCCATTTACCGATGAGCAGTTGGACGAAGTGCCGTTCTATCGCCCAAGTGAAAATTCACCTGAATTGAAATATATGAAAGCGCGCCGTGAAGCTTTAGGTGGTTACCTGCCAGCACGTCGTAAAGAAAGCGAACAGCTGGCGATTCCAGAGCTTTCTGTATTTGATGCAGTGTTAAAAGGCTCTGCAGGCAAAGAACAATCGACCACCATGCTGATGGTGCGTTTGATCTCATCGCTATTAAAAGAAAAAGCCATTAAAGACCGTGTCGTTCCGATTGTTCCAGACGAAGCACGTACTTTTGGTTTAGAAGGTATGTTCCGTCAGTTAGGTATTTATGCCGCGCACGGTCAAAAATATACCCCAGAAGACCAAGAACAGTTGATGCATTACCGTGAAGCAAAAGACGGTCACATGCTTCAGGAAGGGATTAACGAAGCAGGTGCAATGAGTGCATGGGCGGCCTTGGCAACCAGTTATTCAACCAATAACTTGCCAATGATTCCAATGTACATGTACTACTCGATGTTCGGCTTCCAGCGAATTGGCGATATTGCATGGGCTGCAGGCGATGCGCAGGCGCAAGGTTTCTTGTTGGGTGCAACAGCGGGCCGTACGACCTTGAATGGTGAAGGTTTACAGCACCAAGATGGTCACTCGCATATTTTAGCCAATACGATTCCAAACTGTATTTCATACGATCCATGTTTCGGTTATGAATTGGCTGTAATTGTGCATGACGGTTTAAAACGCATGTATGTGAATCAAGAGCGTGTGTTCTATTACTTAACGGTGATGAACGAAAACTACGAGCATCCTGCGATTCCTGCAAATGCGGAAGAAGGCATTAAACGCGGTTTGTATTTACTTGAAGATGATGAAAAAGCGACGGTTCAGTTGATGGGCTCTGGTGTGATTCTTCGTGAAGTGATTAAAGCTGCGCAAATTCTACGTGATGAATACCAAATTCATTCAAATGTATGGAGTGCAACGAGCTTTAACGAGCTTGCGCGTGACGGTATGGCGGTTGAAGAATACAACCGCTTGCACCCAATGGCAGAAGCGAAAGAATCTTGGGTGTCTCAACAATTGCGTGGCACCAAAGGTATTGTGGTGTCTGCAACAGATCACATGCGTGCTTACAGCGAACAGATTCGTGCTTACCTGCCGGACAACCGCCCATTTGTAGCGCTGGGTACAGACGGTTATGGCCGTTCGGACACACGTGCAAAATTACGTAGCTACTTTGGCGTAGATGCTGCCCACATTGTGGTTGCAACATTGAAGAAATTGGCTGATGAAGGCGAAGTGGATGCACGCTTGGTGAAAGATGCAATTTCGAGTTTTGAGTTGGATACAGACCGTCCAGTCGCATGGGCGCCGCAAGCGACTCCAGAACTTCATGCTGTTGCTGACTACAAAGAGGAGAACTAAGTATGAAAATTACCACTCCTGATATTGGTGTAGATAAAGCGACAGTTGCTGAAATCTTGGTAAAAGTTGGTGATACCATCAGTGTTGACGAAAGCATTGTGCTTTTGGAATCTGATAAAGCATCAGTTGAAGTGCCTAGCACTTCAGCGGGTGTTGTAAAAAGCATTTTAGTGAATCAAGGCGACCAAGTTGCTGAAGGTGCTGTGCTGATTGAATTAGAAGCTGCAGGTCAAACTGCAACGCCAGCTGTAGAAGCGCCTCAGGCTGCAGCTGCACCCGCTGCTGAAGTAAAAGCTGAGTCTGTAGCTCCAGTTGCAGCGCCTGTTGCTGCATCACAAACTGTTGATGTACAGGTGCCAGATATTGGCGTTGAAAAAGCCATTGTGGGTGAAATATTGGTTGCTGTAGGCGACACGATTGAAGTTGATCAAAGCATTGTGGTGGTTGAATCAGACAAGGCGACGGTAGAAGTGCCAAGCACAGCTGCAGGCGTGGTTGAGTCAATCAGCATTCAAGTGGGCGACAGCGTGAAAGAAGGCGTGGTGATTCTGCAAGTGAAGTCTGCTTCATCTGTAGCGCCAGTGGCTCAAGCTGCACCGCAACCTGCTGCTACTCCTGCACCTGTTGCAGAGGTTTCAGAAGTTGTGTCTCAAACTGTATCAGCTCCAGCAGGTGACGTAGACGTTGCAGTGCCTGACTTGGGTGTAGATAAAGCGGCAGTTGCTGAAATCTTGGTTGCTGTTGGCGACAAAGTTGAAAAAGACCAAAGCATTATTGTGGTTGAATCGGATAAAGCGACTGTAGAAGTGCCAAGCACGACTGCAGGTGTGATTAAAGCGATTCATGTCGCGCTGGGCCAAAACGTTTCTGAAGGTGTTGCTTTAGTGACAATTGAGGCTGAAGGTCAGGCGGCGCCTGCACTTGTAGCCAAAGTACCTGCTGCTACACCAGCGCCTGCTAAAACGGAAGCACCTAAAGCGGTTGCACCTGTGGCTCAAGCACCTGTCGCTCAAGGATCAGACAAGCTGACCAAAGAGCAAAATGCTGCCAATGCCAAAGTATATGCAGGCCCAGCTGTTCGTAAACTTGCGCGTGAATTGGGTGTAGTCCTTGCAGAAGTCAAAGCATCGGGTCCACATGAACGTTTAATGAAAGAAGACTTGTTTGCTTATGTGAAAACACGTTTAACTGCGCCACAAGCTGCACCAGTGGCAGCAGTCGCTCAGGTATCGGGCTTGCCAAAACTGCCAAGTTTTGATGCCTTTGGTGGGGTGGAAGAGAAGGTTTTGACGCGTTTACAACAAGTGTCGATTCCACAGTTGTCGTTAAACAACTACATTCCACAAGTGACGCAGTTCGACTTGGCGGATATTACAGAGCTAGAAGCTTGGCGTAATGATCTTAAAGGCAACTTTAAGAAAGACGGCATCAGCCTGACCATTATGGCATTCATTATTAAAGCGGTTGCACACCTGCTCAAAGAAGAGCGTGAGTTTGCAGGCCACTTGGCGGATGACGGTAAATCAGTATTGTTGCGTAATGAAATTCACATGGGTATTGCAGTTGCAACACCGGATGGTTTAACTGTGCCAGTACTGCGTAACCCTGATCAAAAATCGATTAAGCAAATTGCGGTTGAATTGGGTGAGTTGGGTCAAAAAGCGCGTGATAAGAAACTTTCTCCGAAAGACCTTCAAGGTGCAAACTTCACAATTTCGAGCCTAGGCGCAATTGGTGGTACTGCGTTTACACCACTGGTGAACTGGCCTCAAGTGGCAATCTTGGGTATTTCACCTGCAACGATGCAGCCAGTTTGGAATGGTCAAGGTTTTGATCCGAAGTTAATGCTCCCGCTTTCATTGTCATACGACCACCGTGTGATTAATGGTGCAGATGCGGCACGCTTTACCAATAAACTCACCAAGTTGCTTAAAGACATTCGCACCTTGTTAATTTAAAGTATGAATTAAGTCCTTCTACATCGCACTTCTTCGTTGGAAGTAGGGACTGCGAGGGATTGAAAAAGATGAACACACCTTGCTACGGCAGGGTGTTTTTACATGGGTAAATTTAATCGGCAGAAGATTGAAAATTTTCTGTCTACAGCTTAAAATGGACACACTTCATTGGGGAGTAGCCGCTGTTCAGCTTGAACAGGTGATGGTCAACATATTTGCTCTAAAACGAGCATGGTCATCATAGCAAAGAACCAAATGAGCTCCTTGTGGCTTTTCTTTTGTTGGCAAGACCTTTGATTTATCACTCTGCACATTTGGCTAGCAGGAGGGATAGGTCATTGGTATATGTTATTGCTAGCCAGAGAAATGCATCATGTTATCAGCTTTCTTTATTTCCCTCGCTGTCGTTGCTCTGTCTGAGATGGGCGACAAAACACAGCTTCTTGCCTTATTGCTGGCTGCAAAATTCCGAAAACCTATTCCTATTCTGGTTGCCATTTTTTTAGCGACTGTGGTCAACCATGGCGTGTCTGCTGTTTTAGGTCAATGGATTACCACCGTATTGAGCCCTACAGTCCTACTTTGGATTGTGTCTTTAGGCTTTATTGCCATGGCTGCTTGGATGTTGATTCCAGATGAGTTAGATGATGAGTCTGAAAGCATTAACAAATGGCAAAAATATGGAGTCTTTGGCGCGACCTTTGTCTTGTTCTTCTTGGCAGAAATTGGCGACAAAACCCAAATTGCCACTGTAGCTTTAGCTGCACGTTTTGACAGTATTGGTTGGGTGACTTTGGGTACGACTTTGGGCATTATGTTGGTGAATGCACCTGCCGTATTTATAGGGAATAAACTGGCAGAAAAACTCCCAATCTCTTTAATTCATAAAATTGGTGCGTTGGTATTCTTGGTGATTGGTGTGGTTGCTCTGGCGCAACATTATTTATTTTAAACATAATATATAAAAATAATATTCAATTAAATCCTGAGTTAAAAGCTCAGGATTTTTTGCTTATAAATGTGAATCAATTCACTGATATTTCAGACAATATAGTCTATTTTGCTTGTTGTAACTTTAACTAAATCTCTATATCGTAGACACATATATAAATTCAATTTTTAAAAGAAAATTTTGGGGAATTGGTATGGCTTTTGAACGTACTACATCGCAGGTCTTATTTGATAATGGCATCCATAAATGCATCAGCTTTACCAGTTTGGTTAAGGGTGAAGGTGTACAGGCCAACCAATTCCTGATCATTGATAATGGCCGTGCTGCAGTACTTGATCCAGGGGGTGACTTGACCTATGTCCCCCTGACTATGGAATTAAATAAGTACACACGCTTGACCAATTTGGATTTGGTGATGGCATCGCATCAAGATCCAGACATTATTACCTCAATGCCACGTTGGTTGGTGTATACCGATGCCAAAATTGTGGCATCAAAGCTATGGGCACGTTTCTTACCACACTTAAACTCTTCTTTTATGAGCGATCGTATGAAGGGCAACTGGTTAGATCGTCTAATTGAATTACCAGACCATGGTCAGGTGATTAGCTTGGGCGAAAGTAAGATTATTGCGGTGCCTGCACATTTCCTACATTCGGTGGGTAATTTCCAGTTTTACGATCCAATTGCCAAAATTCTATTTTCTGGCGATATGGGTGCATCGATGGTGGATGATGCATCAAAACCATTAGAAAACTTTGCTGCGCATATTCCAAAAATGAAAGGCTTCCATCAACGCTATATGTGTTCAAACAAAGTGATTCGTTTGTGGGTGCAAATGGTGCGTACTATGGACGTAGAAATGATCGTGCCACAGCATGGCACTCCATTTGTAGGCAAAACACAAATCAATCAATTCTTGGATTGGATTGAAACGCTGGAATGCGGTATCGATTTAATGGATGAAACCGTCTTTACTTGCCCAGAATAATGAACGCGGTATTCAAAGAAAAATATTGAGTTGAAAATCAGCATTTTTTAAAATTTTTCGTCCAAAAATGAATGTTTTAGATGACGAGAATAGTAAAAAATGTTGTCTCAAGTTCCAACACAGGATGCGTGTTTAAGCTGTGGCGCTTGTTGCGCCTTTTTTAGGGTATCGTTTTATTGGGCAGAGGGTTTGAACTTACCTGAGCACTATACAGAGCCAGTGACGGCCGTATATTCATGTATGGTCGGAACCAATCAAAGTTCACCGCGTTGTATCGCTCTAGAAGGTGAAATTGGTCGGCAGGTCAGTTGTGGGGTGTATAACCAGCGTAGTGAATCTTGTAAGGATGTACAGGTTGCAGATGCGCAATGTAATAAAGCACGTCGGGCTTACAATTTAATTCCTTTGGTTGCCCTGGAACCAGCACTTACTGAGCATTTTGATCAAGTGAGTTAAATTAGTGACTACAAGAGTGAAGCAAGGGCTTCACTTTTGTAACATAAAAAATTGAGTGTTTAAAAAGCAAGTGCCTTGAAATAAAGCAAGATAAAATCAATGCTTGAGAGAATAATAAAAAAATTAATGGTCACTTTTGACAAAAAAAATCTGCATTGCTTGAAATAGGCATGAATAAAAAGCAAATTTTTGTTTATAATAGCGCACGGAAATTACCAGTGAGACTGTTATGTTGACCATCGTTCAAGACGCTTTGACTTTTGATGATGTCTTATTACTCCCTGCCTACTCGACTGTCCTCCCAAAAGATGTCTCATTAAAGACACGATTCACTCGCGGCATTAATTTAAACATTCCTCTTGTTTCAGCAGCTATGGATACTGTGACTGAGTCACGTATGGCAATTGCAATGGCGCAAAACGGTGGTATTGGTATTTTGCACAAAAACATGGATATTGCTGCCCAAGCTGCAGAAGTACGCCGTGTGAAAAAATTCGAAGCGGGTATGGTGAAGGATCCTATCACTGTAACGCCAGAAACATCTGTTCGTGACCTTATCTCAATTACACAAGCCAACAACATCAGCGGTGTACCTGTTGTAAAAGATGGCAAAGTTGTAGGTATTGTGACTGGTCGTGATACACGTTTTGTGACGAACTTAGAACAGCCTGTAAGCAACATCATGACCGGTCAAGACCGTTTAGTGACTGTGCGTGAAGGCGAATCTAAAGAAAATATTCAAGCATTGCTTCAAAAACACCGTATTGAAAAAGTATTGGTTGTTGGCGAATACAATGAGCTTAAAGGCCTAATTACGGTAACTGACTTCCGTAAAGCTGAAAGCTATCCAAATAGCTGTAAAGATGACCTCGGTCGTCTGCGTGTCGGCGCTGCAGTTGGTACTGGCGCTGAAACACCAAGCCGTGTTGAAGCATTGGTAGAAGCAGGTGTTGATGCCATTGTTGTTGATACAGCGCATGGTCATTCTGCAGGTGTAATCGAACGCGTACGTTGGGTGAAAACAAACTACCCACAAGTACAAGTCATTGGCGGTAACATTGCAACTGGCGATGCTGCATTGGCTTTACTTGATGCTGGTGCAGATGCGGTTAAAGTTGGTATTGGCCCTGGTTCAATTTGTACAACACGTATTGTGGCTGGTATTGGTATGCCACAAATTTCGGCAATCGACTCTGTTGCAAATGCACTAAAAGATCAAATTCCATTGATCGCGGATGGCGGTATTCGCTTCTCTGGCGACATGGCGAAAGCGATTGGCGCGGGCGCAAGCACGATTATGGTGGGTTCTTTACTTGCAGGTACTGAAGAAGCACCAGGTGAAGTTGAATTCTTCCAAGGTCGTTACTACAAAGCTTACCGTGGCATGGGTTCATTGGGCGCAATGGCAGGCTCTACAGGTTCTGCTGACCGTTACTTCCAAGACGCTAAAGCAGGTGCAGAGAAGTTAGTACCAGAAGGTATTGAAGGTCGCGTACCATACAAAGGCCCTATGGGTAATATTGTGCATCAAATGATGGGTGGTTTACGTTCATCTATGGGTTATACAGGCTCTGCGGTGATTGAAGATCTTCGTCAAAATGCGAAGTTTGTAAAAATTACTTCAGCAGGCATGTCTGAATCTCATGTGCATGATGTAACGATTACGAAAGAAGCGCCGAACTACCGTGTAGGCTAATATTTTAGTCTGAGCAGTAGCGTAAAAAAGCCGTCATTCAACTGACGGTTTTTTTTGTTTTGGTGTAAAGTATTTCGTAATGAAAAGGATGATGCAAATCACCCATTAAGAAGTGAGACATACATGAGCTATTTTGGTACCGATGGTATTCGTGGTAAATTTGGTGTGATGCCAATTACCCCTGAATTTGCATTAAAATTAGGTTTTGCCACTGGTAAAGTCATCAAACGCCATAGTAAAAAAGCCAAACCAGTTGTTGTAATGGGTAAAGACCCGCGACTTTCAGGCTATATTCTAGAGTCTGCTTTACAGTCAGGTTTAAATGCAGCAGGTGTATATGTCCATTTACTGGGTCCATTGCCTACACCTGCAATTGCACATTTGACTCGTGCATTGCATGCAAACTTAGGTATTGTGATTTCAGCTTCACATAACCCGTACTTTGATAATGGAATTAAATTTTTTTCTAGCGAAGGTAAAAAATTACCAGATGCATTACAGGAAGAAATTAATCAAGAATTAGAAAAAGAATTGATTATTGATGATATCGCAAACTTAGGTAAGAGTGTTCGTGTAGACGATGCTCAGGGTCGCTATATTGAATTTTGTAAGTCTTCCTTTCCTTACCATTATGATTTGAATGATCTTACAATCGTTGTGGACTGTGCTAATGGTGCGGCTTATAACGTTGGTCCTGCGGTGTATCGTGAATTGGGTGCCAAAGTCATTGCTATACATAATGAGCCGAATGGTTTAAATATTAATGAAGGCTGTGGCTCTACGCATCCTGAAAGCTTACAACAAGCAGTGGTTCAGTATAAAGCTGATGTAGGTATCGCTTTTGATGGCGATGCAGACCGTGTAATTATGGTAGATCAACATGGTCAGCAAATTACAGGTGATCATATTCTGTATATTCTTGCGACCAAAGCGAAGCATAAACCGGCAGGTATAGTCGGTACTTTAATGTCCAATATGGCGCTTGAACTGGCACTTGAAAAAGCGGGTGTAGAACTACTACGTGCTAAAGTAGGCGATCGCTATGTATTACAAGGTTTAGAAGAAAAAGGTTGGGCGATTGGTGGCGAGCCATCGGGCCATATTTTAACCTTAGACAAGAGCACCACAGGCGATGCCATTATTGCTTCACTGCAAGTTTTAACAGTCATGGTTGAGCAACAAAAAGCTTTAGATGAATTGGTTGCAGATTTTAAACTCCTGCCGAATGTGTTGGTCAATGTGCGTTTAGAGGCTATGTTTGATCCATACTCAGTCCCTGCTTTAGTCACTGAATTTGAAAAAGCAGAAGCGCAATTGAAAGGCCGTGGTCGTTTATTAATTCGTAAATCAGGTACAGAACCTGTGATCCGTGTGATGGTTGAAGGAGATGACTTGGCAGAAGTTACAGCTTTGGCCAATCATTTGGCGGATGCTGTTCGTGCCAATGCTGTCTAATTGGGAGTTGTACTGTGAGTGATTTGATTAAAGACTTAAGTGAGCTTCGTCTGAGTTATCAAAAGGCAGAGTTACATGAGGATCAGGTAAATGCAGATCCACATGAGCAGTTTTTGGCTTGGTTTAATCACGCATTAGAGGCTCAATTACCTGAGCCTTATGCAATGTCTTTGGCAACCTCTAATGCGCAAGGTCGTCCACATGTACGTACGGTCTTGCTACGTGGTGCAACCTTGTTGGGTTATGATTTTTATACCAACTATGACAGCCAAAAAGGCAATGATCTTGCTGAGAACCCGTATGCGGAATTGTTGTTTTATTGGCAAGAGCAAGAGCGTCAAATTCGTGTGAGCGGACGCGTAGTTAAAATTGATGAAACTGAATCAATAGACTACTACCACAAACGCCCACGTGACAGTCAAATTGCTGCGCATATTAGTACACCACAAAGTGGTGTGATTGAAAGTCGTGAAGAGCTTCAAGATCGTTTTCAGCGCTTACATGATCAGGTTGAAAGTCAAACGGTGCTCAATAAGCCAGAATTTTGGGGAGGCTACCGTTTACAGCCAGACCATTATGAGTTTTGGCAAGGGCGACCAAACCGTTTGCATGATCGCTTGAGCTATGAAAAAGTAGATGGTGTTTGGACACTGCAAAGACTGATGCCTTAATGCCTAAGATGTTAATTAAACATAGACCCTTATTGTCACGCCCTGAATCTTTTCAGGGCGTTGCGCCCTTTATTGCCGAAATTTTGGCACGTCGTGGTGTTAGGTCGGAACAAGAATTAGATTTAAAGCTTAAATTTTTACTCGCCCCTGAAATGAAAGGGCTCGAGCAAGCTATTCAGCGCATTGATCAGGCCATAGACCAGCAGCAGAAGATTGTGATTGTTGGGGATTATGATGCGGATGGTGCGACAAGTACGGCACTGATGGTCTTAGTACTTCGTCAAATGGGTGCACAGGTTGAGTATTTAGTCCCAGACCGTTTTAAATATGGTTATGGTCTAACGCCTGCGATTGCTGATTTGGCATTTTGTACTTATACCCCAGATTTACTCATTACGGTCGACAATGGTATTTCCAGTCATACTGGTGTAGCGCAAGCACAGGCGCATGGCATGCAGGTGATTATCACGGATCACCATTTAACCACTAAACCAACGCCTGCTGCAGAAGCAGTAGTCAATCCGAATCAGCTAGGCTGCCCATTTCCAAGTAAAGCCTTAGCAGGTGTTGGGGTGGCTTTTTATGTATTGGCCAATTTGGCGACCCACCGTAAAAAGCTCGGAAAATCCACTGCAGCTGTGGTGCAGTATTTGGATTTGGTCGCTTTAGGCACTTATGCCGATGTCGCAAGCCTCGATTATAATAATCGAATTTTAATTGATGCGGGCTTAAAGCGCATCCAGCAAGGGCAGTGTCGCCCAGGTATTACTGCGTTATTAGATATTGCTGGGCGTGATCCAGCAAGCCTTAAAGCGCAGGATCTAGGTTTTGTGCTTGGGCCACGGATTAATGCGGCTGGCCGTATGGAAACGATGGACATCGGCATTGAATGTCTATTGGCGCAAGATTTGAATCAGGCCTATGCTTTGGCGCAGCAACTGAATCAATTGAATGTTGAGCGCCGTCAAGTTGAAGGTAAAATTAAGCAAGAAGCTCTGGCTGAGCTAGAGACGATTCAACTCGATACACAAGACTTGCCTTCAGTGCTTATTATGTATGAACCCCATTGGCACCAAGGTGTGATTGGGATTGTCGCAGGACGTTTAAAAGAGCAGTTCCATCGACCGAGTATTGTCTTTGCTTCGGATGATGATGGCTTGCATATTAAGGGCTCAGCGCGTTCGATTGAAGGTATTCATATCCGAGATTGTATAGAGCAAATTGCCGAGCAATATCCGCATTTGATCAGTCATTTTGGTGGACATGCTGCTGCTGCAGGCTTAAGTATTTTAAAAGAGCATTTTGAAGAATTTAAGCAATTTTTTGAGGCCTTGATGGCCACACAAGATGAACAGCTATTTCAAGCAGTTTTGTGGACTGATGGTGAGCTTCCTGATTATGCTTTTCATCTTGAAACGGTCGATCTTTTACAAAACTTAAGCCCTTGGGGACAAAAATTTCCTGCACCCATTTTTGATGGGATGTTTAAGGTGGTTGACTATCGCTGGCTGAAAGACACCCATTTAAAACTACGTTTAGCGCTGGCTTCAGGGCAAGTGGTTGATGCGATTGCTTTTAATGCTGCGGATAAATATCAGTTTGATCCTATGCAATCCGAGCTTCGTATAGTGTATGAGCTGGATAAAAACACTTTTAATGGCGTGACTAATTTACAGCTCAGAGTTCTGCATTTGGAGCAGTAATGGGGTAGGGCTAAATCACTGCACATTTAATTAAGTAAAAAAAAACCGCTCTTAAGAGCGGTTTTTTTTTGTGGAGAATCTAATTTGAATTAGAAGCGGTATTTTGCTGCTACGCCAAATGAGTTGTAATCATTTTTACCAGCTTCACCAAACCCAACACGGCCTTCTAGGCTGACTTGTTGATTGATGAATTTACGTGCATTAATGCCTACTTCGCTTTGATCAGTAAGATCATTGTTGTAGTAATCAGCACCTACACTGAATGTTTTGTCGATGAAGTAATCTGCTTTCACATTAAATTCATCTAGGTCACCAAATGACGCGCCAGCTTCTAAGTTGATGTCTTTACCATTGCTTAGTGTTGTTACGTATTTGGCACGAATTGTTGGATCTGCACCGCTGTCATTGTCGTTATCATAACCTTTCACACCCGCAGCAACTAAGAAACCAGGTGCTGGAAGGTAACCCACTTCAGCTGCATAATACGTGGTGTCAAAGTCACGTTTGCCAAGTGGTGTTTTAACTTCTAAATTATTACGGCTGATGTCACCGCTTAAGTAAAAGTCAGAGTTTGGCACGAAGTATTCAATGCCAGCGCCGTAAGTGTTGTCGTCTACATCACCACGATCTGCAAATGTTGCATGTGCATTAACATTGCTTGCGCGGTCAAGGAACGCAGCTTCTGCAAGTGGTGCGTTACGTGTTTGAACAGGCTTAAAGTAATATTTACCATTTACACCGAATTCGCTACCTGAACTACCATTGTCTGGATCAATATAGGCTGCTGACGCGCCAACTTCTGCTTGGTATGCATGAGCAGTACCTGTAATTACAACAACTGAAAGTAGTGCTGAAGCAAGTGCTAATTTTTTCATGGATCATACCCCTCTGAAATTTGCCTTAATAAATACATTTTTTGTTACAAGTTTCAGTCTAGAGAAATTTTCAGCCCCGTCAAATTTTAGAAAGTTACAGAAATGTTTCTACGGTAATTTTATGTAAAATATGTTCACTATCTTTTTGAATATTAATATAAAAAATATAATGTTTAGTTTTATTAAAATTAAGGATTTTTTGTGAATTTCATTGTTTTTGTTTGTTTTTTAATCTTTATTGTTGGGGTTCTTTTGTGTGTTTAAGAAAAAAGACGCGTCTAAAAACGCGTCTTTTTTATACAATCTTATTGCAAATTTAGAAGATTAGAAGCGTAAAGTTGCATTGATATTGTAGGTGTTTAGATCATCACCAAAACCAATTGTGCCGCCCACAGCAAAGTTTGGATTGATGAAGTATTTGCTACGAATCAGGAAGGTATCTTCATCAGCAGTATTGTTGCCGTAGTCGATAGATTCATAACCCACACCTAGGCTTAGAGCAGGGTTAATGTAGTAATCAGCACCTAAACGAACTTCGTCAATATCCCCAAACTCAGCGCCAGCTTCTAGATTAATCGATTGGCCATTGCTTACTGGTGCTACATATTTTGCTTGGATGGCAAAACGAGTGTCATCAGAATTTGGAAGGTCGGTATTGTAGCCATCAATCCCTGCAGCGAAGAGCAAGTTTGAAATTGGCATATAACCAGCAAGCGCGCGGTAAGTGAAAATATCATAGTCTTTTTTCGGTGGCTTAACTGATTCTTGACCATAACCGAGTTCAGCATTGAGATAAAATTGATCGACAAAGTACTCAATACCAGCTTTGAAAAGGTTGGTTTCATCTTTAGGTGTTTGGCCTAATATTGTATTGAGTTTGGTGAAGTCGTAAGCATAGCCTAAATAAACATTGCTGTTATGGCCTAAGAACGCTGCTTCATTTAAAGGGCCTTTCGCGTTGACATTGTCGAAGTAGAAAGTGCCTTTTAGTTCAAATAAGCCAGAAGTATCTACAGCATTGCTATCATAATCACGGAATGTATAGCCCCCTTCAACTTGGCCATTATAAGCAAAGCTTGTACTTGCTAAACCCATTAAACCCAATGCGATGAATAATTTATTCATTATTTATTATCCTAGTTTTGTATGTAAAAAAAGTGCAGCAAATGCTTCAAAAGCGTGCGTATTGTTTATAAAGTGAGCGCCAAAGTCAATCGATGATTCGCATGACTGGGCTGAAATTGCATAAACGGTCTGTGCTATAATTGTGGGCTATTTAAGCCAAAATTTTGATTTGAGAGAATTCACGTGGAAATTAATCCTTATCTACTCCAGCTAAAAGACTTGAACGAACGTGGTCAAACGCTACGGGGGTATCTTTGACTACGATCTAAAGAAAGAGCGTTTAGAAGAAGTTCTCCGTGAATTAGAAGACCCAGCGATTTGGAATGACCAAAGTCGCGCACAAGCAATGGCCAAAGAAAAAGGCGAGCTTGAAAATGTCATTAATGTGCTTGAAGGTTTGTCTGAGCAATTAGATGACGCACAAGCCATGCTGGATTTGGCAGTTGAAGCTGAAGATGAAAGCTTATTGGTTGATGTACAAGCAGAATTAACCACTGCTGAAGAAGAGCTTGCGAAATTAGAATTCCGTCGTATGTTCAGTAATCCAATGGACCCGAACCCGTGTTATGTCGAAATTCAAGCAGGTTCTGGCGGTACGGAAGCACAAGACTGGGCGTCTATGTTACTGCGTATGTACTTACGTTGGATCGAACGTCACGGCTTTAAAGCAGAAGTGATGGAAGAATCAGACGGTGATGTGGCAGGGATTAAATCTGCAACGATCCGTGTAGAAGGTGAGTATGCATACGGTTGGTTACGTACTGAATCTGGTGTACACCGTCTCGTTCGTAAGTCACCATTTGACTCAGGTAACCGTCGTCATACTTCATTCTCTGCAGTTTTCGTTTCGCCTGAAGTGGATGACAATATCGAAATTGATATTAACCCTGCGGATGTTCGTACAGATACTTACCGTGCATCAGGCGCGGGCGGTCAGCACATTAACAAAACTGACTCTGCGGTACGTTTGACGCATGCGCCAACAGGTATTGTGGTGGCATGTCAGAACCAACGTTCACAGCACGCCAACCGTGACCATGCTTGGAAACAATTACGTGCAAAACTCTATGAATTAGAGATGAAAAAACGTAACGATGCCGCACAAGCTTTAGAAGATACCAAGTCTGATATTGGCTGGGGTAGCCAAATCCGTTCTTACGTTTTAGATGACTCGCGTATTAAAGATTTGCGTACCAGTGTAGAAAGCTCAAATACAGGTGCGGTATTGGATGGCGATTTAGATAAGTTTATTGAAGCTAGCTTGAAGCAAGGGCTTTAATTTAAATTTTATTTAAAAACAAAGCGTTTTCAGTTTATTTACAATATATCTAAAAAAATCGATATTAAAATCGAAAAAATACGATATATTGGTTGTAGAAGCTGAATAACGCTTTGCGTTGCTTTTATTATGAATTCATTCAACCGGTCTGAATCATGGATATCGATTTAATTTTTAAAGCGCTGGCAAACCCAACCCGAAGGCAGATTCTGGAATGGTTAAAATCTCCAGAGCAGTTTTTGTCTGAAGAACAATGTGGCGGTTTTAACCGCGGGGTGTGTGCAGGCAATATTGAAAAACTCGGTAATGTTTCGCAGTCGACTATGTCTAATCATTTGTCGGTACTGCAACAGGCTGGTTTAATCAAAGCAGAAAAATACGGGCAATGGTCGTATTTTTCACGCAATGAAGCGCTTATTCAGCAATATATTGATTACTTACAAAACTCACTTTGATCTCAAAAAAACGATTTCAATATCCGTGGGTGAAGAGGCGACAATGGCTGAATTTAACACTCCTTTAATTCTTGGCGATTTACATCTTAAAAACCGTGTGGTGATGGCGCCTTTGACCCGAAGTCGCGCAACTGCTGACCGTGTGCCAACCGATATGATGGCGCAGTACTATGCGCAACGTGCAAGTGCGGGTTTAATTATTTCTGAAGCGACGGTAATTTCAGAAGAAGCCAATGGTTATTTAAATACCCCAGGGCTATTTAATGATGCACAAGTACAAGGCTGGAAGAAAGTGACTCAGGCCGTGCATGACCAAGGTGGCTTAATCGTGGCCCAGCTTTGGCATGTGGGACGTGTATCGCATCCTGACTTACTCAATGGCGAAACGCCTGTAGCGCCAAGTGCTGTACAGCAAGCAGGTCATGTCAGTCTATTGCGTCCAAAACGTGAATATGTATTACCACGTGCCTTAGAAATTGCCGAAATTCAAGCGATTGTTGAACAGTTTAAACAAGCGGCCATACGTGCAAAAGAGGCGGGTTTTGACGGTGTGGAACTACATGGTGCTAACGGTTATTTAATTGATCAGTTCTTGCAAACAAAAACCAATCTTCGTACTGATGAATATGGTGGTCCTGTCGAAAACCGTGCACGTTTGTTGCTAGAGATTGTTGATGT
The DNA here is from genome assembly GCF_004209135.1 of Acinetobacter sp. WCHAc060006. NCBI lineage: Bacteria > Pseudomonadati > Pseudomonadota > Gammaproteobacteria > Moraxellales > Moraxellaceae > Acinetobacter > Acinetobacter sp. WCHAc060006. Next base: position 119,783 of record NZ_SGSS01000006.1, read on the forward strand.
ACTGATTGAAGTTTGGGGTTCAGGCCGTGTAGGTGTGCATCTAGCGCCGCGTGGCGATGAGCATGATATGGGTGATGATGATCCACGTGAAACCTTTGGTTATGCATTGGAACAGTTAGGTCGGCGCAAGATCGCGTTTTTCTTTACTCGTGAATATTTGGCAAATGACAGTATAAGTGAATATTTAAAACAGCGTTCAGGCGGTGTGCCATACATTGCGAATATGAAATTAAGTCGTGATGATGCGATTGATTTACTTGAAAAATCGAAAGCAGATGCGGTGTCTTTTGGTAAAGCCTATATTGCCAATCCTGATTTGTTTGAACGTTTAGTTCAAAATGCACCTTTAAATGAACTGGTTTTTGACAATATGATTGGTTCGCAAACAGCAGAAGGCTATATTGATTATCCAAGTTTGCAGGATAAATTTGGTGCAGGTCAGGCACACAACTAAATCCGTGAGCTGTTATCGAATCAAATAGATTTGAGTCGCATCGATTAACAAGTTGATGCGGCTCTGTTATATTCTGCGTGACTATCCGCATCAGAGCATTCTATTTGGCTACTCCTTTTTGGTATAACGCAGCGCTTTCCATCATTAAGCCTTTGTATCGTTCACGTATTAAAAAGCGTGCCGACAATGATGCGCAGTATCAGCAAGAATGCCTTGAGCGTTTTGGCCCATTTCAGCCAGTCAAAAATCTGCATGCGATTTGGTTTCATGTGGTGTCGGTAGGTGAAACCAACGCTGCACAACCTTTAATAGAACATTATCTTAAACAAGGACATCCTGTTTTAGTCACCAATACCACGAAAACAGGGCAGGCCCGTGCCAAATCTTTATTTTTAAAAGCGCCATACGAAGCGCTATTTCAAGCGGTTTATTTACCTACTGACCAAAAGTATTTGGTTAAACATTTTATTGAAAAATATCAGCCTAAACTGTTGGCTTTGGTCGAAACTGAGTTGTGGCCGAATTTGATTGATCAAGCCAAACAGCTACACGTGCCATGCTTATTGATTAATGCACGTTTATCCGAAAAGTCGGCGAAGGGCTACGCTAAAGTACCGAGTTTAACCCGTCCTATGCTACAGGGGCTGGATCAGTTGTTAGCGCAGGATCATGCGGCGCTAGAACGCTTTATAGCCTTGGGTGCAAAAGCTGAAAGCAGTCAGGTGGTGGGAAGCATTAAATTTGATATTCATGCACCACAGCATGCTGTTGAGCAGGCAACACAGTTAAAAGCCGATTGGTCTTTGGTGGGCCGAAAAATTGTGACCATTGCCAGCACACATGCGCCTGAGGAACAGACCCTTTTAACCGCATTAAAACCGTATTTGCAGCGTCATCCCGAACTGCTTTGTATTGTGGTGCCACGTCATCCCGAACGCTTTGATGAGGGTTTTGCAGTCGCACAGACTTTAGAATTGCGCACGCAGCGCCGAAGTCTAGGGCAGGCTATTCTGTCTGACACGCAAGTGTATTTGGCCGATAGTATGGGCGAGCTTTGGCAATGGTTGGCTTTAAGTCAAGCCTGCTTTGTGGGTGGGTCGCTGAATGAACCTGGGGGTGGGCATAATATTTTAGAGCCGATTGCGCTGCAGGTACCGACGGTTTTGGGTAAAAACTATTTTAATTTTCAAACCATTGTAGATGAGTTTGTTGCGGTGAATGCTGTATTGGTTGCGCAGGATGCTGATCAAGCTATTCAACAGTTAACTGAACTGCTTGAAAATGAACAACAGGCGCAGGCTTTAAATACAGCAGCACAGCGGATTATGCAGAAGAATACAGGGTCTTTAGCAAAGCATATTGCGGTAATTGATCAGTATCTTTAAGTATCTGTAGCAGAATCACTGCCAGATTTGATGGTGATTTTGGAACATGCGATTCGTAGGTGTGTTCTACTTTTAAAGGATTAAAAGGAGCAAAAATCCTGTGTATGCCGAAGATACATCCTGTATCTTGGCACACCGGCGACATCCATGTCGCCGTCCTCGATGGCAAATATTTACATTGCCTTTTTTTGTTTTGAACATGCTTTTTTATCTTAGGCTTATATGAATCTCGTCCTTCTCGATCCACGTCAAACCGCATCTGAAATTTGGAGTATTACTGCCAAATGCCAGTTAGAACACTTACGCACGCATGTAGATGTGCAGGTGGGCGATACCTTAAAAGTAGGGGTTCGTGAAGGTAAACGCTATTTAACCCAAATAGTGAATGTGTCTGAACAGCAGATTCAGCTTAAAGCCTTACACGAAGAAGCTGTACCTGCCAAATTGCCTGTGACTTTGATTGTGGCATTGCCACGACCTAAAGTACTGCGTCGCTTAATTATGGACAGTGTTACGTTGGGGGTAGAAAAAATTATTTTGCTACACAGTTACCGTGTAGATAAAAGCTATTGGCAAACGCCATTTTTACAGCAGTTAAGTCATTATGTTGATTTAGGCTTGGAGCAAGCTGGTGATACGATTGCCCCGCAAATTCAGCTGCACAAGCGCTTTAAGCCTTTTGTGGAAGATGTACTTCCTACGCTGATTACAGCAGATCGGCCTGCATTTGTTGCTCATCCTTATGTCACAGAAGCGATGCCTGTGGCGATTGATCATCCTTGTACAGTTATTATTGGGCCAGAGGGTGGATTTATCCCTTATGAGGTTGATTTGCTCATAAAAAACGGTTGCCAAGCAGTGAGCTTAGGCAACCGTATTATTCGTACAGAAACGGTTATTCCCTATGTGTTCGGGCGTTTATTTAGTCTCTGATACCGCTTCAGTTTCGCCACGGAAAACTTTCACTTCCTGTACAGGGTAAGGAATTGAAATGCCGTGTTGTGTGAAGGCTTCAATCACTTGTTCTTGAACTTCACTGACAGATGCAGCCGTTGTGGTTTCAGTTGTATCTACCCACCAACGCACATTCAAATTTACCGAAAAGTCAGCCAATGCATTTACATTCACCGCAAAACCAGGTTGGCTTAAAATTGCGGTGTTTTTGTCTAGAATACCTAAAATGACTTTTTTGGCTTTTTGAATATCGTCTTCATAGCCAATGCCCACCACAAACTCACAACGACGACGTTGATAAGCTGTGTTAACGGTTACTGCACTGGTATATACCGTCGCGTTTGGAATCACAATACGACGACCATCTGGTGAGCGTAGGAAGGTTGCACGAATTTGAATATCTTCAACCGTCCCTTCCATGCCAGACACAATAATGTCATCGCCAATTTTGAACGGTTCGCCCAGTAAAATTAAAATACCAGACAGTAAGTTTTGGAAAATATCTTTGAATGCAAAACCGATGGCTACAGAACCAATACCCAGAGCACTCATCAGCTGACCTGGTGTAAAGCCTGGAATGGCAATGACCATGGCAATTAAAAAGCCAATAAAGATAATGGCCGAGGTGCCCACACGGTTTAGTACCAAAACCAAGTTTTGTTTTGTATAAGAACGTTCAGAGAGGGCTTTACGGACAAATAACTTGAACAGTTTTGAGAGTAAATAAAAGATTGTAAATACAAACAATGCAATACAAATATATGGGACACGTTCCCAGAAACCATCGACAAACTTATCGATGGTGCTATAGGCATCATTGTATTTTGCAGTGTGTTGCAACACGGTTTGCGCCGTCTTTTCTGTTGCTTCTTGTAGAAGCTGTGTTGTGTCTTGAGCAACATTACCCAAGCCATTTGTTTGTTCGGCCACGAATATTCCGATTGATAAAAGTTTTCTGTATTTTGCCTTAAATTGAGCAAGAACTTAACTGAAAAATGCAAGGTATTCTGTGTTGTTTTGCTCAAGGTTTGTAGTTGACTTAAAAATATGCAGTGCCTTTTTGAATCACTTCTTGTGGTGTTTCAATTTGACCAGAGCCCATCATAAATGACACCAGACTGCCCGTTGCCAAGATACTTAGCACCGTCAAAATAATCATCAGCCATGCCAGAATTTTTTCCCAGACTGCACTTGGACGCGGCCAGCCATATTGGTTCGGGTGGGTATTACCTGCAGCAAATAAAAGATAAAGAATAAAAAGAACATTTAGCACAGGTATAAAGAACAAGAGCATCCACCAACCTGATTTATTTAGATCATGTAAGCGGCGACTAATCAGCACCATACTAAAATACAGGTAGACCAACAGTAGCAGGGTATAACTCAGCCCTGTAGCACTGGCGAATGTTTGAAGCAGTTGGCTGTCTACATTCAAGCTGGTCAGGTTAATTACACCGGTAAATAAGGTGAGGCCAAAACCAATGAAGAACATCACAATATGAAAGAAGGTATACCAACCAATAAAACTCAGACGTCCAAAGCGACCATTAAACGACAATGGATTGTCTGGTGTAGGCTGAGGATTACGTGAGAAAAATGGTGAAGATTCTTGTGGATTCATGGGCTGTGCCAGTCGTTAGCAATATAAATGAAATTCAGAATTAAGACATGAATATACTGTGAAGATACGAACTCATTCACTAAAAAAAACATGCAATTTCAGCCGTATTATAAAAGTAATTTGACTGCTGAGATATGAAAATCAGATCGAAAATTGTTGAATTTAGCAGCCTGCTTATGGTTTAAATGAAAGTATCAGGCTGCGACCAAAGCATGATTGATCAGTACAAAAAATAAGCGCAATACTGCATAAAGAACCATGAATAACAGCAAAAAAATGGCAGCACATCTCGTGATGAGATGCATAAGAGCAAGGAAGTAAAATATGAAAGAAAGATATCCTGTACCTGAAAGTTTTAAAAAAACCGCTCGTGTCACCGAGGCTGAGTACTTTAAGCGCTATCAACAATCTATTGAGCAACCTGAGGTTTTTTGGGCAGAACAAGCGCAGCGTTTAGACTGGATAAAACCCTTTAGCCAAGTAAAAAATACCAGCTTTGCGCAAGATGATTTTAAAATCGAATGGTTTGCCGATGGTCAATTAAATGTTAGTGCTAATTGCTTGGATCGGCATTTAAAAGAGCATCCGCATAAGCCTGCAATTATTTGGGAAGGCGATCATCCTTCACGGCATAAAATTATTTCTTTTGAAGAATTACATGATGAAACTTGCCGTTTTGCAAATGTGCTAAAAAAACATGGCGTGGGTAAAGGCGATCGCGTGGTGTTATATATGCCAATGGTGCCAGAAGCAGCCATTGCGATGCTGGCATGTACCCGTATCGGTGCAGTGCACTGTGTGGTATTTGGTGGCTTTTCTCCAGATTCGTTGGCCAGCCGTATTGAAGACAGTCAAGCCAAAATGGTCATTACTGCTGACTGTGGTATGCGTGGCGGGAAACCCATTCCTTTAAAAGAAAATGTGGATGAGGCTTTGCGCATTGATGGGACGTCCTCGGTTGAACACGTAATGGTGGTACACCGTACAGGTAATCCGATTGACATGAAGCCCGAGCGTGATTTGTGGTATCACATGGAAATTATGTCGGTGAATGACATTTGCCCACCAGAGCCAATGAATGCCGAAGATCCGCTATTTATTTTATATACCTCGGGCTCTACAGGAAAACCAAAAGGGGTTTTACATACCACAGGTGGCTATTTAACTTATGTAAACACCACTTTCCGTGAAGTCTTTGACCTTAAACAAGACGATGTATTTTGGTGTACGGCTGATGTGGGCTGGATCACAGGGCATTCCTATGTGTTGTATGGTCCATTATCGAATGGTACAACCACAGTCATGTTTGAGGGTGTACCTCAGTACCCAACATGGGCGCGTACAGGGCATTTAATTGATAAGCACAATGTCACGATTTTATATACAGCGCCTACGGCCATTCGTGCCATGATGCGTGAAGGCGATGCCTTTGTACGCGAAAGTGACCGCAGTAGTTTACGTTTACTGGGTTCAGTGGGTGAGCCAATTAACCCTGAAGCTTGGAATTGGTACTACACGGTAGTGGGTGAAAGCCGATGCCCAATTGTGGACACATGGTGGCAGACTGAAACAGGTGGTTTCATGATTACACCTTTGCCTGGTGCAACCGACTTGAAACCTGGTTCAGCAACACGGCCATTCTTTGGTGTACAACCTGCTATTGTGGATGCGGAAGGTAAAGAGCTAGAAGGTGCAGTTGAAGGCAATTTAGTGATTAAGGATTCATGGCCAGGGCAAATGCGTACCATTTGGGGTGATCCTGCGCGTTTTATTGAGGCGTATTTTTCAACTTATCCGGGCACCTATTTTACTGGCGATGGTGCACGCCGAGATGAAGATGGATATTACTGGATTACAGGGCGGGTGGATGATGTACTCAATGTCTCAGGGCATCGATTGGGTACAGCAGAAATAGAAAGTGCTTTGGTGGCACATGAATTGGTTGCGGAATCAGCTGTAGTGGGCATGCCTCATGACATTAAAGGACAGGGGATTTGTGCCTTTGTGACCTTACAGGCAGATGCGACTGAGTCAGAGGAACTACGTAAAGCGTTGGTGGCTTGGGTACGTAAAATACTGGGCCCTGTCGCGACACCTGATGCTTTATATTGGGCACCAGCTTTGCCTAAAACCCGTTCGGGCAAAATCATGCGCCGTATTCTCAGAAAAATTGCAGCCAATGAGTTAGATAGCTTAGGCGATACTTCGACGCTGGCGGATCCTGCTGTGGTGGATCAGTTGATTGCTGAGGTTCAATCTAAAGGCTAAGCGATAAAAGCGAATTTTTGCTTTTAGCTTTAATTCTGACTCAGTCATGGCAACGAACACTGAATTGGGGAGATTAGAAAAATGCTGCCGTCATGGCAGCATTTTTAATTTTAGAATAAGTACAGCAGGCATTGATATAAATCAGGCCTAAGTGCTCTGTTAAGCTTGAATAGAACGAGAACATTAGATTTGAATAATATGAATGCTTCAACGCCTTTGTCGGAAGATCCCCTACAGATCGCACAACAACTTGCTGATGAGTTTGCAAAAACAGCGGCGGCACGTGATAAGCAGGGCGGAAACCCAAAGCATGAGCGTGATTTAATCCGTCAAAGTGGTTTGTTATCGTTGTCTATTCCACGTGAATATGGTGGCCAAGATGCTGGCTGGCAACAGATTTTTAAAACCATACAAACCATTGCTCGTGTTGATAGTTCTTTGGCGCATGTGTATGGCTTTCATCACTTATTGATTGCCACGGTGCAGCTCTTTGCCCAGCCTGAGCAATATGGCGCATGGTTTAAACAAACGGCTGCGAAAAATTTGTTTTGGGGCAATACTTTAAACCCTTTAGACCGTCGTACAACCGCGGTAAAAACTGCGCCAGAAGAATACGTCTTTCAGGGCGATAAAAGCTTTTGTTCAGGCTCTATCGATTCTGACATTTTACTCTGCTCGGGTTATAACGATGCAGGAAAATTGTTGATTGGGGTAATTCCAACAGCACGTGAAGGCGTGAGCTTTTTAGGTGATTGGAACAATATGGGCCAGCGCCAAACGGATAGTGGCACCAGCCATTTTGAACAAGTGAAAATTCATGAAAGTGAGTTGTTGTTAAATCCAGGGCCACTCAGTACGCCGTATTCCAGCCTACGTCCACTGATTGCACAGCTGATCTTTGTGCATTTATTTTTGGGTGTAGCAGAAGGTGCATATCAAACCGCAATAGAGACCGTGCAAACGCAAAAGGCATGGTCAAAATCTTTAGCTGAAAATGCGGTGAATGATCCGTATACCCAAAAACACTTTGCTGATTTTTATGTACAGCTCGAAAGTGTACGTTTGCTGGCACACAAAGCGATTGATCAATTGCAAGTGGCTTGGGATGTAGGTGAAAACTTAACAGCAGCACAGCGTGGTCAAGTGTCTGTTGCGATCGCCACGGCAAAAATTGCAGCCACCAATGCATCGTTAAATATTACCCAGAATATTTTCCAAGTGATGGGCGCACGTGCGACCACAGCCAAACTGAATTTAGACCGTTTTTGGCGTAATGTACGTACACAAACTTTGCATGATCCCATTGATTATAAATATCAGGAAATTGGTGAGTGGGTACTAACAGGCAAAGTACCCGATCCAAGCTTTTATTCTTAAACGTTGCTATGCAAAAAAGGGCTTCATTGAAGCCCTTTTTTTTAATTTTGCATTGTAAAAATGAAGTGATACCTAGGTTTATCGACGATGAATATTTTCTAAGGTATCGACTAATGTACGCGTGGTTTGATCAATTTCGTAGTTCACAGCATCGCCAGCTTTGACATTTTGCCATGTGGTGAGGCGTAGTGTTTCAGGAATCAAATCAATGGATATTTCTGAGGCATCACGGTCTACACGGTTGACGGTGAGGCTACAACCATTGAGGCCAATAAAGCCTTTTAAGAAAAAGTATTTGATATTGCCTTGTGGAATTTCAATATCAATATGCACGGTATCACCTGTACGACTCAGCTGCTTCACCGTAGCCATGCCTTCAATATGTCCATACAGATTATGGCCACCATTTTCAGCCCCCACTTTGGCAGAGCGTTCAATATTGACTTCATCGCCAGTTTTGAGACTTCCTAAAGTCGTTAAGCTAAGCGTTAAATTTGAAACATCAAAATGCACTTGATTGGCAGCTAAATCGATCTGCGTTGCAGTCAGGCATGTCCCATTCAGGGCAACACTGGCACCGATAAAAACATCATGGAAAAAATTGTGATCATTGGAAACGACCAATGTAATAAAGCCATCCCCTTGGCGGATGTCTAGAATTTTTTCTAAGCCTTGAACAATGCCTGTGTACATCTGCAGATTTCCTTTGAGCTGAATGTGTAGCGTTTTAAGTGTAAATGGATTTTGTGGCTTTGGTGTTGAAAATTGTGCGGAAATTTTACGGTTTTAAAATAGGCCAGCACAGTAGGGCGGTATACACTTCGAAAGCCAACTATTTGGGGAGTTGAAGATGAACAAGCTATTTCAGATGTTGTTTTTGAGTTGTACTGCGATGCTCATTTATGGCTGTGCCAGTTCTCAGCCTCAAGTGATGCAAGAAAGCCAAGCCTGTATGAACTACCGTGGCATGATGACTGCACCAATGGCACCAGATGCAATGCAAGGCTTAAAACAGGCCTGTGACGATTCAAAACACAGTGCAAATAAATAAAAGTGCGCAATAAAAAATCCTCCAAGCCGAGCCTTGGAGGAACAAATCACAATTGCCAAAATTATAGTCGTTATTAGGGTGTGTTGAGTTTGCTAAGCGACTGAGACCGCCTTTGCTGGAATTTGCTGCTGTGCTTCCAACTCGCGGACCAATGGCAATACTTTTTCACCGAAGTATTCGACTTCTTCAATAAAGTGTAAAAAGCCCGATAAGATTAAATCTACGCCTACACTTTTAAGTTCCACAATACGTTCGGCAATTTGTTGTGGAGTACCGATTAAATTGGTACGGAAACCATCGTTGTACTGAACTAAATCTTCAAAAGTTGATTTGGCCCAGTTGCCTTCGCCTTCTTGAGTGGCCGCACCTGCCTCACGGGTGGCATCACCAAAGGCATTCACTGCTTCAACATTGGCTTTATCAATGATTTCTTGCAAGACAGCTTTTGCTTCTTCTTCAGTATCGCGGGCAATAATAAAAGCGTTCACACCAATTTTGACTTGATGGTTGTTGGCTTTGGCTTTTTCACGGATATCATCAATTTGTTTTTTCAGCTCTTCAGGGGTGTTGCCATTGGTAAAGTACCAATCTGATACCCGTGAAGCCATATCGCGGGCTGCACGTGAACTACCACCTTGGAAAATTTCAATATGTGGTTTTTGTAGTGGTTTTGGGCTCAAGGTATAGTCTTTAAATTGATAGTACTTGCCATCAAAACTAAAGTTATTTTGTGTCCAAATGCCTTTTAAACTACGAATCAATTCTTCTGAGCGTGCATAGCGCTGATCGTGTTCAGGCCATTCTTCACCAATTGCATCAAACTCGCCACGGAACCAACCACTCACCACATTAATGGCAATACGGCCATTAGTGAGATGATCAATGGTTGCCAGCTGTTTCGCGGCCAGCGCGGGTTTCCATGGACCGGGTAAAATCGCGGCAATCACTTTGAGGCGCTCGGTTTTCGCCAATATGCCATGACTAAAACTCACAGACTCATGCTGATTTTCTGCATTGTAGCCAGCTGTAAAGCGGATTTGCGTTAAGGCATAATCGAAGCCACTTTTTTCAGCGGCTTGCGCTAAGCGCACGTTGTAGTCATAGCTCCAATCGGTGCGTTGTTCAATTTGGCTCACCACTAAGCCACCGCTTACATTGGGAACCCAGTATGCAAATGTGATGTTCTGATTATTCTTTGACATGGCATATACCCTCGAATGAGCTCAAGATTAAGCGACGTGTGTCTTTGGTTTTTTATGATGTAAGCGCGCTTCAGCAGCATCTAAACTTGGAACAGCAGCTGAAGGCAGAACTTCGGCTTGTTCAATTTGTTTGTTAATACCTAAGTTCTGATTGGCTTGTTGAGATTTTTCTTTAACGGCTTCAGCACGAAGACCTTTGGCAGGTGCCCACTCAAGTACAGGTAAAGCACGTGCTACGGCTAAGGTAATACGCTCGCGCAGTAATTCGCTATGAATGGTGTATTCAGGCGTGAAGTCGCGATCTGTTGCATACACACCAATTGGCAGTGTCTGTGCTTGGAAGAAGCTAAACAATGGACGTAACTGGTGTTCGAGTACCAAAGCATGACGCTCTGAACCGCCAGATGCTACCAGCAATACAGGTACATCGACCAATGCAGTTTGTTCTACAAAGTCAAAGAAGTGTTTGAATAATCCTGTAAATGAAGCGCGATAAACTGGTGTACCCACAATCAGCGCATCAGCAGCTTCTACCGCAGCCAAGTCATCTTGCACACGTTGGGGCAATTGATTACGGTAAATTGCGCCACCCAATAATTGGCCAATTTCACTAAATTTAATAAAGTGCACATTGATTGGTGTAGCATCTGCCAGTTCATCTAAAATCGCTTGAACCAAAGCTTCAGTTTTTGAAGGATTATTGAGACCACCTGATACAGCAACAATATTGAGTGGTTTTTGTAGATTTACATTTGACATTTTTTAACCTGAAAATGGGTTAGCTCGGAATAACAATCATTAAGGCCGATCAGGCTAATTTCTGTAAAATAAGGAAAAGACGAAAAGTTATCTGTTTTTGAGATATAAGTTTTTATGGTATTTATAGCCAGATAAATACCTATTAATTAGTTGAAATTTAAATTTATATTTTTAGCTACTAAGTATTTTCATGTGCTTGATAAAATTTATAAAAAAAAAGATTAGAAATGCAGATTTAGAGAAATTGAAGAAAAGTAGATAAATTCAGGTGAAAAAAAGCATATTCTTTTAAAAATAGTGAGTTCCTGCATATCCTAAATAGAGCTTGTGTGGTTAGAATAGGGCTATTGTGCACAAGATCTCTCACGCTGCTTATGAATATTTTAATCGTTGATGATCACCCATTGTTTCGTCATGCTTTAATTCAGGCTGTTCGTTATAGTCTACCGCAGGCTCAAATTCATGAGACTGCTGCAGTCAATGAATTTTATGAACGTTTAGAAAGTGGCGCAGAGCCAGATCTTGTTTTACTGGATTTAAATTTACCCGGTGCTTCAGGTTTTTCTGCTTTGGTGCATGTCCGTGCACAGTATCCAGCAATTCCAATTATCGTGGTCTCTGCACATGAAGAATCTTCGATTATTCATCGTGCGATTGCACATGGTGCAATGGGTTATATTCCAAAATCAGCGCATCCAAGCCATATTGGTGAAGCAATTCGTCAAGTTTTGGAAGGTGATATCTGGTTACCGCCAAACTTGCCAAGTAGTACTGCATTTGACCCGCGTGCGGCAGATGAAACCGCATTAGCAGAACGTATTCAATCCCTGACGCCTCAACAGTTCCGTGTACTGATGATGGTGGCAGAAGGTTTGCTCAACAAACAAATTGCCTATGAGCTCGATGTTTCAGAAGCGACCATTAAAGCGCATGTGACAGCGATTTTCCGTAAATTGGGGGTACAAAATCGTACTCAAGCGGTATTGGCTATTAATGCGTTAAATATTGAAGATAAAAAAATGTAAGGCTGTTTGATGGTGTGAAGCGTGCGCGTACTTTCGCACATGTAGCCAACAAGGCACTGATAAAAAAAGACCTCATCCGAGGTCTTTTTTTATCGCTTTAGTTTGCCATAGCGAGCTATAAATCAGGGCTCGCTTAAACCACATAATTTTGTTTTGGATTTAAGTCGGTACAAAACAGTGGATTTAAGGCACATTGCAGTTCTTCAATTTGTTCATCGGTCACATAGCCTTTACTTTTTAAGTAAGCCGCCACATGGTCATCGCGTAGGCTTAAGAAGGCTGCATCATATACCCCCAAGTCTACAAAGAGTGCGGCCGTTTCGAGGCTATTAAAACGATCAAGATAAACATCTTGGCCTTGCATGAGGAAAATATGGTCTTGTTTGGAATTAATATCGACATCTAAATAGCCCGCCAACTCAAAAGGCGAAGTCTTAATAAACAGTAAGTCAGATAATTCATCAAACTGTGTGGTATCTATTTGGTTAAGGCCAGTTTTAACTTTGCCCAGCCATGCTTTAAACACCAATACGGCACCACCACGCAGTAACATACTCCAAATTTGATGATGTACTGCTGTAGGTAAATGTTTTGATTCGGCCTGTAAGCGTGCTAACAGCGCTTGTTCTTGCTCGGCCAAACGATCAAACAAACCTAAACCTTGTGGTTTATAGGCAGCCGGTGTAAATACATCAAAATTAAGTTCTTCAAATACTTGTAGTGCTAGGGGAACAGCACTTTGATACAGCACTTCAAGTGCTTGTACTTGTTCTGGTGCTAAGCTGCTGTGATCAAAAACTTCAGTCCAGCTAATTTCGGGGAGTAGTGCATTGGCACCGTATTGGCGATGAAATTGCTGGGTTTGGGCTAAACCTTGTGTTAGATCTTTGGACATGTCCATAGCGAAATTCCTCTGAATGGGATGAGCCTGATATTAAGCAGAACAGTGAGCAAAAAATGAGGCCGTTGTTTACTTGTGTTTTGAGCTTTTTATTGTTTAAAAAAAATACGACTAAAGTATTAAAAATAACAAAATGTACAAAAAATAATTGCTTAAACAATCACTTAAAAAATTGTAAGTAAGTGTACAACTGTTCACTTAAAATGAAGTTATATTTCGCCATAGGCAAATTGATTTTGATATTTTTGGTCAATTAATCTGTTTGTGTTTGCGTATTTTTTGAGCTTTTATGCACATTTGTATAAAACTCCAGCCAATCGTCGAGATGATTACATCGTGATAATCAAAAAAGCCTATTTCAGAGGATTGAAATAGGCCTTGATGATGCGAAATTTTCAGCTTAATCAGCGCTGGAAATTTTTAAGCCAGACAGCCAAGAACGTAAAGATGCAGGTTTCAGCGGTTTTTTCAGCAATACAATATTGTGCTCTTTGAGGCGCTGCGGTAATTCTGGATCAGAGTCCGCCGTAATCAGCGCAGTCGGGACATTTTCTTGGCGGTTATTCAAGATAAAGTCGAGTCCGATCTTACCGTTATTTAAATGCTGATCGACCAACCAAACTTGAATATTTTCTTGTTCAATCATGGCCAAAGCTTGCTCGGGTTCTGTGGCTTTAAAGACTTGATAACCCCATTTGGTCAGTAAGGTCGACATCCCTTCCAAAATGGTTTCATCGTTGTCTAAGCATAAAATTTTATAGGCTTTGGTACGTAGTGGTACTGCTTGTACAGGGGCAGCCACCACTTTAGGTGCTTCAACCAAAGGCACTTCAATCATAAAGCATGAGCCTTTACCTAAATCTGAATACACATGCACAGGGTAGTCGAGTAAGCTGGTCATCCGTTGGACAATCGCCAAGCCCAGACCTAAGCCTTGCTCACCCCACGGTGAAGTATGTCCACAGCGCTCAAACTCTTGGAAGAGTTTGATGCGTTGTTCTTCTGCAATCCCAGGGCCAGTGTCCCACACCCCAATACGAATATGCTGTGGCTGAGTGCTCGAACGTAATACGCCGACCACCACGCGCCCACTCGCGGTATAGCGCAGTGCATTACTCACAAAGTTTTGAATAATCCGTCGAATCCATTGTGGGTCTGTGTCAATCCAGAATTGAACATCATGCACTTTAAACTGAATGCCACGTTGCGCTGCGATCGATTTAAACTGTAATTCTAAATCGCTGAGTAAGTCATGTAACGGGTAAGCTTGACGCTTCGGCTGAATCGTACCGCCTTCTAGGCGTGCAATATCAAGTAAAGCCGACAGCATGCTTTCTGCACCGTGTAGGGCGCGATCAAGCTGTTGTAGGGTACGACGGTCTTCATCATTTTGCACACTTTGCTCTAAGGCTGTACTAAATAAGCGAGCTGCATGCATCGGTTGTAATAAGTCATGGCTGGCCGCTGCAATAAAGCGACTTTTCGACATATTGGCTTTATCGGCCACTTCACGTGCCAATTGTTGTTCAGATAGTGCATCCGCCAATTGTTGAGTACGATCTTGTACACGTGCTTCAAGTACAGCTTCGTTTTCACGGAATGCGGTAATATCAGCAAAAGTCGTCACAAAGCCACCACCTTCAATTGGATTACCGCGCATCTGAATGACACGACCATCTTTACGAATCCGTTCGAATTCATGCGAACTGCCGACTTGCATCCAATGAATTCGCTTACGGACGTGTTCTTCAATCGAACCAGGACCACATTCACCGCGCTCGGCGTTATAACGAATCAGGTCTGAAATTGGGCAACCAACATAGACAATATCTTTTGGATAATCAAAAAGCTTGAGATATTGGTTATTCCATGCCACCAAACACATATTTTCATCGACCACGCTCACACCTTGGGTCATGTGGTCAATCATGGTCATGATGAGGTTTTGGTTAAAGCGCTGCCACTGTGAAGCTTGGTCTAAAATATTGGCCACCTGACCTAAAGCCAGACCGTTGTTGACCATCGCTGTGGTCAGTAAAGTACGCGCAGAGGCCGCGCCAATCGTACCCGCAAGATATTGCTCGGTAAAACGCCACCACATGCCATTGGCACTACTGTTTTCATTGAGGGTGACATTGTTTTGCGTACAGAATTGTTGGAAGGCACGTAGGGTAGGACCCTCACCAGTAATTCGTTTTGCGAGTGTCAATAGATCACCGACTTTTAAGCGTGCAACGTCGTGGTGTAAATAATTAATATCACTAGAAGCATTGTGCGACGGCAGTGGCTTGGTTTCGTAATAGAAAAAGCTTTCGGCCTGAATTTGCTCGGCAATGCTTGGACGGAAAATACGAGATACCCAAATATACAACAGGATGTTCAGACCTAAGGCCCAGACCACACCATGCGTAAGCGGATCAAAAGACTCAAAACCGAGTAAGGCTTCAGGACGTAACCAGTTAATGCCAAAGGGGCCATCTTGAATAATTTGTTGGCTTAACGCTTCAAAGGGTGCAGGCAAACTGCGTAAAACAGTTGGAAACAATAAGGTATAGGCCCACATGGCAAAGCCAGTGAGCAGACCTGCATACACGCCTTGTTTACTACCACCACGCCAATATAAGCCACCAATCAGTGCAGGTGCGAACTGCGCAACTGCACTAAAGGCCAAGAGACCAAATACAGACAGTTGATCAATATCATTGAAGAAATGGAAGAATAAAAAGCCCAACAGCATCACAGCTAAAATACATACGCGACGGGTAAATTTCAGTACCAGTGGCAAGCGTTTATCGTGACGAGCCAAAATGTTGGTGCGCCAAAGCGCAGGCATAATCAAGTCATTGCTGAGCATGATTGACAAAGCAACAGAGGACACCAACAGCATGCCTGTTGATGCAGAAAAGCCCCCTAAGAAGGCCAGTAGCGTTAACCAATCTTGGTTATAACTCAGTGGTAAAGACAGTACAGCAACATCTGGAATTGCTAAATATGCAGGAGCTGCATGTAAGGCCCAGCTTGCAATTGGAATAATGGCAATAGTGGTTAAAATGAGATACACGGCAAACCAACGGCGTGCCCCACGAATGTGTTTTTCATCACGGAGTTCGACCACGGCCACATGAAACTGACGTGGTAAACAAATAATGGCCAAGGCTGCCAATAAAGTTTGTACCCAAAAACTTTCAGGTACGCCAAACATTTGCACTTCTTTAAACGTAATGCTGATGTCTTGACTAATTTGATGCAAATTTTCTGGTGCTTCAAACATAAAGAAGGTTGCTACAGCCAATAGTGCAAAAAGCTTCACAAATGACTCAAAGGCCACAGCCAGCATGAGGCCACCATGTTGCTCGGTGTTGGCAATTTGTCGTGTGCCAAAGATCATGGCTAAAATTGCCAAAATTCCTGTGAGGAACAGTACTCCATTGGTGGTTGAGGCAATGCCACCTGTAGTCGGTTCTAAAATGACAGCTGCACTGAGAGCAATTGCACGAAGTTGCAATGCCAAATAAGGAATAATTGCAATGACGGCTAAAATGGTGACTAAGGACGCCAAGGGCCCACTTTTACCATAACGCGCTGCCGCAAAGTCGGCAATCGATGAAATGGCATGGTGTTGGCGTACACGTCCTAAACGGCGCCAAATGTCATAACCTACCGCAACAAACAGCAGTGGCCCTAAATAAATAGGCAAGAAAATAATGCCTTCACGCACCGCCGCCCCCGTCGCACCATAAAAAGTCCATGACGAGCAATACACGCCTAAGGTTAAGCTAAACAGCAACATACGCCCGCGTGTGCTGAGGCGACTAGCATGCTTTTCACCAAAAAAGGCGCAAATAAAAAGTAATGCGATATAAAGGGCGAGCACCCCAATAATGAGCCAACTGTTCATATTGTCTGCAGCAGATAAATCATGGCTTTATCATACCGCATCTGCCCAGCCCCCACCGAAAATGGTCAAAATTTAACGACCAAAGTCTAAATTACAGCAGCCCTAGAAGCTTGTTACTTTGTGCTGGTAATAATTCGAATTAAAAAAAGTTAACACCCAAGGTCGGGTGTCAGGAGTGTAATTATGGATGAAGTTCAGGTTGAACGCATTCTGCAAAATCCAAAATTTAAAGAGATGGTGCGCAGGAAAAGTAATCTTAGTTGGACACTAACGATCATCATGTTAGTGGTTTATGTCGGTTTCATGTTGCTGGTTGGCTACAACAAAGAATTTCTAATGACATCTGTGAGTGGTGGTGTCACCACGATTGGCATGCCATTAGGACTGAGCATTATTGTGTTGTCTTTTCTTTTGTGTGGCGTGTATTCGTACATTGCCAACAACAAACTAGACCAATTAAACGAAGAAGCAATGCGAGAAGTTGAGGCGATTGCGAAGGAAAAAGGACCGCACTAAGATGAAATGGAATTCATTGAAAGCGCAGGCGTTGGCTGTTCCAGCCCTGCTCATGTCGAGTGTTGCTATGGCTGGCCCAGATTTGGGTGAGGCACAGCAACAAGCAACCAACTGGCATGCAATCATCATGTTTGCAATTTTTGTTGGTTTAACGCTCTTCATTACCAAATGGGCAGCCAAGCAAACCACCAATACTGCAGATTTCTATACAGCAGGTGGCGGGATCTCAGGTTTCCAAAATGGTTTAGCGATTGCGGGTGACTATATGTCAGCTGCGTCATTCTTGGGTATTTCGGCAATGGTGTTCAGCTCAGGCTTTGATGGCTTGCTGTACTCATTGGGCTTTATGGTGGGCTGGCCAATTGTATTGTTCTTGGTGGCTGAACGTTTACGTAACTTGGGTAAATTCAACTTATCAGACGTTGTGTCATTTCGCTTAGCTGAAAAACCAGTACGTACCTTGGCAGCAGTGAGTTCACTTGTTGTTGTTGCATTTTATTTAATTGCGCAAATGGTTGGTGCAGGTCAGTTAATCAAACTACTTTTTGGTTTGAACTACAACATTGCGGTGGTGATCGTTGGTCTTCTGATGATGGCTTATGTCATCTTCGGTGGTATGTTGGCAACAACATGGGTTCAAATTATTAAAGCCGTGATGTTATTGTCTGGTGCTACGTTCATGGCATTTATGGTTATGAAAGGCGTGGGCTTTAGCTTCTCTGAAATGTTCACTCAGTCGATCCAAGTGTTTGCAAAAGTACATGAGGTTACGCTGGCTGAAGCGTCAAATATTATGGGCCCTGGTAAGTTAGCAGCCAATCCAATTGATGCGATTTCATTAGGCTTAGCACTCATGTTTGGTACAGCTGGTTTACCGCACATTCTTATGCGTTTCTTCACGGTAAAAGACGCGAAAGAAGCACGTAAATCTGTGGTTGTCGCAACAGGCTTTATTGGTTACTTCTACCTATTAACCTTCATCATTGGTTTTGGTGCGATTCTTTATGTATCAAACAACCCACAATTCATTGATGTTGCAAAAATGGCAGTTACTGGCAAGTTAGAACTTGTGGGTGGTAACAACATGGCAGCCGTACACCTTGCAGATGCAGTGGGTGGTGACTTGTTCATGGGCTTTATTTCAGCAGTTGCATTTGCCACAATTCTTGCAGTTGTTGCGGGCTTGACACTGTCAGGTGCGTCAGCAATTTCTCATGACTTGTATGCGAACGTATTAAAAAAAGGTCAAACAACACCTGAATCTGAACTACGCATGTCTAAAATTGCCACTTTAGGTCTAGCAATCTTTGCCATGATTTTGGGTATTTTGTTCGAAAAACAAAACGTTGCATTCATGGTGGGTTTAGCATTCTCTGTAGCTGCCTGTGCAAACTTCCCAGTGCTTGTACTTTCTATGTTCTGGAGAGGCTTAACAACGCGTGGCGCAGTGATTGGCGGCTTGGTGGGTCTAATTACAGCCGTTGTATTGATTATCCTGTCTAAAGCAGTTTGGGTAGATACTTTGGCTATTTCAGAAACTGCGGTGAATCCATTCAATGGTCCAGCAATTTTTGCAATGCCTTTGGCGTTTATCTGCTGCTGGTTGTTCTCTGTAACGGATAACTCAGCACAAGCGCAAGCAGAACGTAAAGCATTTGATGCTCAGTATGTACGTTCACAAACAGGTATGGGTATCTCTGGCGCATCGGATCACTGATTACGCTCAGAGCAACTTAAAAAGCACCGTCAGGTGCTTTTTTTGTGGGTATTGCACAGGTATAAACTTCTAAAAATAACTGTATTGCTCACCTATGACGAGAGTAAGTAGGATTGTTATGCTGAAGATGTTGACAGTATTGTGTCGCAAAATATGCTATGACTAGAAAAAATAAATACGCTAGCCACAATTAAAAACACCGCAGAAGGATTATTCAGATGAAGGCATTTATTGATTTTTGGAAAGGCTTTCGCTTGTTGCCTTCGGCTTGGTTGTTACTCACACAATTTGTGATTTTAATACTCACAGCTTTTGCCCGTGAAAGTTCATCATTTCGCGCTTTATTGTGGGTCATGGGCGTATTGGTGTTATTGATTATTGCCAAAGTCATTCGACAAACTCCAATGTTTACAATTTTAGGGCTGAGTTTTGTCGGATGTGCGGTGCTATTTTCAACCCTAATTATATTTGGGGTAAATGATCCAAATATTCAGATCATTGCTCATGCATTTGAAGCTTGTGCTTACTTGAGTGCGGCTTATGGTGTAGTACGTTATATGTTTTCGGACCGTTACTTAACCAAAGATGAATTATTTGCTGCGGGTACTGTTTTTACTTTAATTGCATGGGCTTTTGCTTTCTTATATAGCATTTGTCAGTTAATTTATCCCGATAGTTTTATGAACCCAACTAAGCCAGGCTTACAGTCTTGGCTTGATCTCTTATTCTTGAGTTTTAGCTTACAGTCAGCGACAGGTTTGTCTGATTTAATGCCGATGAGCGCGCCAGCACGTGTATTGGCGATGCTACAAATGTTTTGTGGAGTAATGTACTTGGCCTTGGTGGTGTCACGTCTCATTGCTTTACAGTACATTGCCTATTTGCCGGATCATAATCGAAAACAATCAGATGATCATAAACCATAAAAAAGGACGCATACAGCGTCCTTTTTTTGATTCAGATTCTAAAATGAATTAGAAACGGAATTTTGCATTTACGCCAACAGTTTGAGTATCTGTTTTCGCGTTGTTTGTAGCATTAACGTTTACATAGTCAACACCAACAGCAACAGCTGGAGTGATGAAGTAGTTTACGTTCGCGCCCCAAGCTTCTTTGTTGTCCACAGCGCCGTTAGCTTGTGCATAAGAAGCACCTACGCTTAGAGCTGGGTTGATGTATAAATCAGTTTTTAGACCATAAGCATTTTTTTCAGCAAACAAAGCGTTAGTTTCGAAACCGATCGCCATGTTAGTACCGTCGATCGCGCCAACGTATTTAGTACGTGCAGTGATCGCGTCTTGGTCTTGACCAATTGTTTTTTGTTCTTGAGCAGCTTGAGCTACGCCATTCGCAAGAATACCGAATGCATCGTAAGCAACTTGGTTAGGAGCGCTTGTATAACCTAAAGCAACTAAGAAGTTAGGCGCAACTACAGCACCAAGTTCTACAGAGAAACGGTCGCCGTGGTCGTCAGCTTTGTGATCTTTGTTGTCAATAATTGTGTTGCTGTAAGATGCGCTAGCATATACAGGAACATATTTAGTTGGAACGTAAGCTTCAGCTTTAGCACCAATTGTGTGAGTGTTTTGGTCAGCAATACCATTTACATCGTATTCGCCGTAGTTATACGCCAAAGATGCATTTGAAGCTTGGTTTAAGAATGCTGCTTCAGCCAATGGACCTTTAGAAGAGTCAACATTTTTGAAATAGTAAGTACCTTGTACAGCACCTGTGAAGTTTTTGCTATTTACAGTGTTGTCGATGTATTCTGATTGACCTTGTACTTCTACTTGGTACGCTTGTGCACCGGTCATGGCTAATAATAAAGCAGAGGCTAAACCGAGTTTTTTCATGAGAATTACCAGTTATGTTACTAATGGATTAAACATTGAGCATTGTATTGTAACAATTTATTAAGTCAATGATCTTAAAAGCAATTAAATTCATGAAAAGTATTTTGTTTATTTTTTGATCAAAAAGAAGTTTTTCTATAAAATAATGTCAAC
The DNA here is from genome assembly GCF_004209135.1 of Acinetobacter sp. WCHAc060006. NCBI lineage: Bacteria > Pseudomonadati > Pseudomonadota > Gammaproteobacteria > Moraxellales > Moraxellaceae > Acinetobacter > Acinetobacter sp. WCHAc060006. Next base: position 140,917 of record NZ_SGSS01000006.1, read on the forward strand.
CAATTAAAAAAATGATTCATAACAATGCACTCAGTGCGCTCTACAGCACATTGATAGAAAAAAAATGCCCAGAAATAAGTCATTTATTAATTGTAAAAAGCGATTAAAATAAAAATAAATTAAGTAAATTCCAATTGTTTAAAAAATAAACCAAATGAAAATAGTGCGTATAAATGAGTAAATAATGTGACTTAGTGTTGTTTAAAATAGTCAAAAAAAAACGGAATGGTATAAAAAATAGACACTAGTTAGTAAATAATGTGATGTAATATGCATAAGTGTTACAATTTGGTGTTGTATTTCAATCCTTACTGAATTAATATACTTTACAAGTTCTACGATTATTATCATAATTGAAAGATCGAATACGACATTGTTTATTAAAATGTTGTGATTGGATTCTCCATAAATGATTTATTTTATATGCCCAGCTTTCCCCAAGGTTGGGCTTTTTTTTGTCTTATTTTTCAATTTTAGCTTACGACTCTGCTGTGCGAATAAATGATAAAAATGCCTGAAGAAGGCAAGGCATAAAATATTCCTTTTATATTTTATGCATCAATATGGTGCGTTTATTGTATGTTAAAAACCAGCTAAACTTTTTAAATGGCAAAAAAAATCCCAGTTTTGAAACAAAACTGGGATTTTTACGCCAAAATTTGCGGGAAAACTAAAAAATCTGCTGAGGAATTAATTAGATTGCCCTAATGCGGTGCATTATGCACTAATTTGTAGCGTGTGTAAATATTTTCTATGCAATGTACATAAAAAACTCTATCTGAATTAAAAAATCAGGAGTTTATTGCTCAATTGTGGCTTAATTTTTTGGAAACTATGTATTCGATTGCTATAATTGAGTAAAAATACAGCTGTATTTTTCGACACAGCCAGAGCGAAAGTAAATTTAAGGTATGGGTTATGCACGAATTGCGTTCTGAGCATTTAAGCAAACGTTTAAATTTAGCGATGCTCATTATCGTGGTTTCAGTGCTCATGTTGGCATTGCCACTCATTATCCAAAGTTATCAGCGCTATCAAAAAAATGCAGTCGCGCTTTCTGAAATGCAAAGTTTAAAAGCGGTGGCAGAACTCGCTAATTTGATTTCATCTGAGCGTGGCCCAGCCAACAGTGCAATGTCGAGTACAAAAGCAGAATTACAGACACACCGTTTGGCTTTAAATACACGACGTGCAGAAGTCGATCAGGCTATGCAACGGACATTAGTGACCTTGAAGCAGTCGCAGAATGAGATCGGAACACAAAAAATAGTGTCACAATTGGTGCCAGCATTGAAGCATGGTCGCGATGTTGTTGATGCTTATATTAATTTACCCATAGAGCAACGTTCATCGGTTCAATTGAACCATGCCATTCGTACCATGTTTAGTGTATGGGATGAAAGCTATGATATTTTGCAGTCACTGGTAGATCATTCCCACGGACAAGAAACAGCCAGCTCACATTACTATCCACTGATTTTATTGCTTGCCGATTTGCGTGATCAGGCAGGTCGATCAGCTTCAAATATTATTGCAGCTGTGACATTTAATGAAAGTATTCCTGAAGATGATTTGGCCAGTTCATTGCAGACACAACGCCAAAGTCGATATTTGTGGAAGTTGATTGATGTGATTCATCCCAATAACGCGCAGAGTGCTGAATTTACGCGTTTGCATCAGCAAGTCAAAACTCGGTTTTTAGACCAAGGTTTACCTTTGGTCGATGGCCTATTATTTAATAGCTTGCATCATGAGCCTTATACGCTAAGTAGTATTGAACTAACACAGAAAATTGTGGGCCACTTTCGTTCTGTGGTGGAATTACAAAACTACATTTTAGACAGCAGTGTATTACAGGCAGAAGCTGAGTTAAATGCAGCGCGAACTAAATTGTTATACACCTTAGTGTCGGTCTTTTTATGTTTGGCTGCGGTCATTGTTACCATGATTTATGCCAAAAAATGGGTCTTTGCGCCTTTGATACATGCTCGACAGCAACTTTTTGATTTGGCACAAGATCAAGCAGAGCGTGGTAGCGCTTCGGCATCACATTCCGTCAGTTTATTTGATGCCATTTTTCATTTAAAACAGAAATTACAAGAACGTGATGCTTTGGAGTTTCAACTTAAGCACCACGCGTATACAGACTCGTTAACGGGTGTATCAAACCGTTTTGCTTTAATGAAATATGTGGCTTTGATTGAACAAAGTCATCAGAACTTTTCAAATCATTGCATGATTTTGTTTGATGTTGATAAGTTTAAAGCGGTGAATGATCAACATGGTCATGTTGTGGGGGATCGGGTGATTGAAGCAGTCGCTTTGACGATGAAAGATCATATCCGTGCAACAGATATGTTGGTGCGTTACGGTGGTGATGAGTTTTTAATTTTATTGGAACATGTGGATTTGGCTCAGGCTTTGCAGATTGCTGAAAAAGTTCGTTTGGCTGTTTTGGACATTATGCTTCAAGTTGGAAATTCAGCTCAGCCACTGACGGTGTCGGTGAGTGCAGGTGTGGCTACAGGTGAGCAGACATGGGTAGATTTATTAGAAAAAGCGGATGAGGCTTTGTTTCGTGCCAAGGTGAAAGGTCGAAATGTTGTTTCGGATTAAATGTTGTGTTGCTCGGTTTTACTTTTGATTGAGTGTGTTGGTGTTGCGCTAATTAAATTTTAGTGAAGATTCGTTTCAAGTATTAGTTCTAAGCATTCTCGATTTGCATTGGGGATTGAGTTTCCAATGCGTAGGATATTCCTACTTTTGAAATCACAACAAAAGTAGGCAAAATGCTTTTTGTTTAGCTGAGGGTGTATTTGTACTGTCCCAGTTATATTTTTAGTGAAGGTTGTTTTCAATTTAAAAGCTGAATGAATGTCCTTAACTTGCATTGGTGTTGAACTTCCATTGCGTAGGATATTCCTACTTTTGCAAGCACAAAAGTAGGCAAAATGCTTTTGTTTGACTGAGGGCACATCCGTGCTGCCCCAGTCAAACGGGCGACATCCTTGTCGCTGTCATGTGCTTAAAAGAATTATGAAAATAAAATATCCCCTAAAGACAGTTGTAGTATATACCATTGGCCATTTTTTTCTCCTCGTAATACAGGTGATCCAGTAGTTGAGTCTGCATAATTTAACGTGATCTTAACTTCTATATTTTTAAGCTCTTCATTTTTTATGTATTGGATATTGGTTAAGATGCTTGTTGATGAAGGTGTACAGTCTTCTAAAGCAATAATTTTAAAATTTAATAATTCACTTTTTTGATAATCACTTTTAATTTCTTGAGTAGCTTTCCCTAAATGTTTACCAATATTATGTATTAGTAGTGGGGGAAGCTTGCCCCAATGTTTATTTTTCCAATGATTTAAAAACTCTAACAAAGTAGATTCAGGAGAATCATCTACAACCGTTTCTAGTGTTTGAACTATCCAATAATCTTTCGGTTGTACAGGTCGCGATTTCCACAAACCAAGACGTTTTGAAAGTTCTCGTGTTTCTTGATATTGTTTTAAGATCGTTTGAAAGGATTCAGGTGTTTTTGGTTGCTTGTTTAAGGCCTTTTCATCTGCCCATTCTATAAGGGATGCCAATGCCCACCAACATTTTGATGCGACTTCTTTATTTGCAAAATTTAGATCACGCCCATGAAGTATTCCATTTCTATAGGGAATCTTTATTTTTTCGGTTGTAGTATTTTTTCTAGCACTATTCATAAGTATCTTTAAAAAAGGTAAACCTGTTTCATGAGCAGTTATACTATCAAATAGTTCTAAGTCAGATTTTTCTGCAAAGAATCCAATATGTTCTGAAATGTCATTCGCTAGACCATCTATGAGTGCAAGTAGAAGAGGAATACAGGCATGATATCGCTCTTCTAAATAATCAATTTTTAACAATTCGAGTAATTCGACTCTTAATTTGAAGTGCTTTCGACTTCGACATTTTCGCAACACTAGATCAATAAAACTTTCATCAATAGAGTTTATTAATAGTAATTTAGCTTCTTCAATTTTATTATCCAATCCAAGTTTGACTGATTCTTCCAAGATGGATTGGTTTAAAGCTCCGCAACAGATCCAACCCTCTTTTGAAAATAATTCATTAAACTGATCTGGAAGAGTGAGGATAGAACTTTGATTCTGAATCTCTATAAATTGCTCTTTAAAAGATTTAATTTTAGGGCTTAGTTTATAAATAAAAGGAATTTTATCCAACGTAGAAAAGCTAAATTTCCCTAATTCTAATAAGTTGATTAAAGGTTGTATCGATTCGTTATCTTTAATTTTTTTAGACATATAAATAAAAACGGCAATATATTAATTACCGTTTTATCATGTGCTTAACTAAAACAAAAGTTTATTTAAGCATCGGTTTTAAGAAACGCGCTGTATGCGAAATTTTATTCTTCGCGACTTCTTCAGGCGTGCCTTCAGCCACAATCATACCGCCGCCTGAACCGCCCTCAGGGCCTAAGTCCACAATCCAGTCCGCGGTTTTAATCACATCCAAATTATGCTCAATCACCACAATGGTATTACCTTTATTGCGCAGTTCATGAAGAATGTCTAAGAGCTTGGCAATGTCATGGAAATGCAAACCAGTCGTTGGCTCATCTAGCACGTATAGGGTTTTACCCGTATCACGTTTTGCCAATTCACGCGCCAGTTTTACACGTTGTGCTTCACCGCCTGACAGCGTGGTTGCAGACTGACCCAAACGGATGTAGCCCAAGCCAACCTGATGCAAGGTTTCTAAACGACGGTGAATGACTGGAATTGCATCGAAGAAATGCATTGCATCTTCAACCGTCATATCCAGCACGTCTGAAATGTTTTTACCTTTATAGCCGACTTCCAAAGTTTCACGGTTATAGCGTTTGCCGTGGCAGGCATCGCAAGGCACATACATATCAGGCAAGAAATGCATGGCAACTTTAATCATGCCGTCGCCTTCACAGGCTTCACAGCGACCACCTTTTACGTTAAACGAGAAACGACCTGCCGCATAACCACGTGCTTTGGCTTCTTGGGTTTGTGCGAACAATTCACGAATCGGCGTAAACAAACCTGTATAAGTTGCAGGGTTCGAACGTGGGGTACGGCCAATTGGGCTTTGGTCAATATCCACGACTTTATCTAGGAATTGTAAACCATCAATCGAATCGAATTTTTCAGCAGTTAAAGTCGTTGCACCATTCAACTGTGTTGCCGCCAGCGGTAAAAGGGTACGGTTAATCAGTGTTGATTTACCTGAACCCGATACACCAGTTACACAAGTCATAATGCCTAAAGGAATAGTCAGATCGACATTTTTTAGATTATGACCCGCAGCGCCCATCAGCTTGATTTGCTCTTCAGGTTTTGGTGGTTGTATCCGTGTTTTAGGCACTTCAATTTTGAGTTTGCCTGAAAGGTAATTGCCTGTCAGGGAGTTTTCATTTTTTAGGATTTCATCGTATGTGCCTTCGGCAATCACATGACCGCCATGAATCCCTGCGCCTGGGCCAATATCAATAATATGATCGGCTGCACGAATCGCATCTTCATCATGTTCAACCACTAAAACCGTGTTGCCTAAGTCACGCAGGCGCACCAAAGTTTCTAGCAAACGGTCGTTATCGCGTTGATGTAAACCAATAGAAGGTTCATCCAGCACGTACATCACACCCATCAGGCCCGCACCAATTTGCGAAGCCAAACGAATACGCTGTGCCTCACCGCCAGAAAGGGTTTCTGCCGAGCGAGATAGGCTTAAATAATTCAAACCCACAGAAACGAGGAAGTGCAAACGCTCACGGATTTCTTTAAAAATCTTATCGGCAATTTCACCTTTTGCACCTTCCAAATTTAGGTCTTGATAATAGTTTTCAGCATCGCCAATCGACATTTTAGTGATTTCAGCAATGGTTTTGTCTTTCACGCGTACATGGCGGGAAATTTCATTTAGACGTGAACCACCACAAGCATCACAAGCGGCATTAGACAGATATTGTGCTAAATCTTCACGGACATAGTTACTTTCAGTTTCGCGGTAACGACGTTCCAGATGTGGCAAAATCCCTTCAAACGCTTGAACACGACTGTGCTTACGGCCACGTTCATCGATATAGCTCAGATCAACTTTTTCTTTGCCTGTGCCATACAAAAATTTCTTTTTGGTTTCCGCATCCAGTTCATTCCAAGGCGTATCCAGTGAGAAGCCAAAATGGGCAGCCACTTTTTCAATCATGCTGTAATAGTAAGGACGTTGACGATCCCAACCACGGATTGCCCCTTGGCTGATACTCACTTCATTATTGGGAATCAGTTTGTCAGCACTAAAATGACTACGAGTCCCTAAACCGTCACAAGTCGGGCATGCGCCAAATGGGTTGTTAAATGAAAACAGGCGTGGCTCTAACTCGGCAACAGCACGGTCACATTCAGGGCAAGAGTGTTTGGCTGAAAATACACGATCGTCTTGTTCGCCTTTCATCCAAGACAAAATGGCAATATCACCGCCTAGACGCAGCGCGGTTTCAAAACTTTCGGCAATACGGTTGCCTAAGTCATCACGGACTTTAAAGCGGTCAACCACCACTTCAATGGTGTGTTTTTTCTTTTTATCCAGTTCAGGAATTGGGTCGAGGTCAACAATTTCGCCATCGACACGGGCACGGACAAAACCTTGGCTTTGTAGTTGTTCAAATAAATTCGAATATTCACCTTTACGCTCACGCACCACAGGAGCAAGTAGCATTAACGCTGTGCCTTCTTCTAAGCCTTTAACGGCATCGACCATTTCTGAGACGGTTTGCGCCACCATGGGTAGGTCATGTTCAGGACAGTAGGGCGTGCCGACACGGGCATACAGTAAACGCAAATAGTCGTAAATTTCTGTAATTGTGCCCACTGTTGAGCGTGGGTTGTGGCTGGTCGATTTCTGTTCAATGGCAATCGCAGGGCTTAAGCCTTCAATTGAGTCGACTTCAGGTTTTTCCATTTGCGAAAGGAATTGACGCGCATAAGCCGAAAGAGATTCCACATAACGGCGTTGACCTTCGGCATACAGGGTGTCAAAGGCAAGGGAAGATTTACCAGAACCCGAAAGCCCCGTAATCACCACGAATTTGTCGCGGGGAATATCAAGGTTCACATTTTTTAAATTATGGGTGCGTGCGCCTCGAATTCGGATATGGCTTTGGCTCATGAAATGATCCTAAAAAATTATTTTCAATACAGCTCTATATGATAGCGCATGAAAAATGTTCAAGTGTTATTCAGATGATTTTAAGGGTCAATTTATGTCGTCTTGCATGCAATTTTTCATATTTGGCCCAACTGTTGTATTATAAAACGGCATAGGTGCTATGTAATGCTTCTATTGAATAAAAATAACGTGAATCAAGGAGTGTAAAGATGATACTCGGCCAATTGTGTATCGCATTAGTAGCAATCTTACATATTGGGTTTTTAGTGCTCGAAATGTTCTTATGGGATAAACCCTTGGGCATGAAAGTTTTCGGCAATACGCCACAAAAAGCACAACTGACCAAAGTACTTGCGCAAAATCAGGGTCTGTATAATGGTTTCTTGGCTGCAAGCTTGATTTGGTCAATTTGTGCAACAGACGCTTTTGCCATTTCATTGGCCAATTTCTTTTTGGGCTGTGTCATTGTGGCAGGCGTTTATGGGGCAATAACTGTCAGTAAAAAGATTTTATATGTTCAAGCCTTACCTGCGCTCATTGCATTGTTGGTGGTGAATGTTATGGCTTAAAGTTTCTGCGCACTGAAACCTAAAAAGGATGCTCATGTCCGATTTAGGCTTCAAATGATTTTAACAATCAGCGCGTAGATTAACAGGCACGTGAGTACGGGCGTTCAAAGATCGATTCGATTTCTTCAAAGGCTTGAGTTCTCGGAAGTTCGTGATGTGTACGTGCATAAAAATTAATTTCGTTTTCTAAGGTATTTAAAAATTGATTGTAGTCGGTTGCAAAATGATGTAAGTCGAGTAAATCCATCCGTTGTGACAAATGACATTGATATTGCTGAATAAACTGCAACATCAGTTTTTGAATCTGAACATTAGTAAAATAAAT
>NZ_SGSS01000060.1:0-5320 GCF_004209135.1 Acinetobacter sp. WCHAc060006
TTATAGTTGCCATTGGTATTTTTTTAAATTCACCCGCCCCTCAATAACAGTTACACCTTCTTGCAATAACAATTGCTGTTGTTTATTCATACCCTGTGCATTTAGCTCAACAACACTAAAACGCCCTTGTGCATTAATTACCCGATGCCATGGAATAGCTTGTTCATTGTCTAGGTATTTTAAAACCCGCCCTACCATCCGTGCATGTTTAGGTAAGCCTGCAAGCTTCGCAACCTGACCATAAGTTGCAACTTTGCCATACGGAATCAGTTTCACCACATTTAAAATTTGTATAGCTAACTCAGCGTTTGGATTTGGCATTTTGAATGACTCAAGCATAAAAAAAGAGAGCCCGAGGGCCCTCTTTTATTGTTAATTATTTAAACTATTTAGACAATTGCTAGATCAATGGTAGATCAAGTGATTGTTGTCTAAAAGTTCTTGTAATGTAACATCTGTATTTTTCAAAGTAAGCAATTCTGTCTTACCGTTGAATGTACTGCCTTGACCATCACGATCGATACTAATAATCGTATTACCATGACCGTCTTTCGCCACAGATACGTAGTTACCAATATTAGAAGCCGTTACATTTTGACCTTGTAACAATGCGCTGATATCGATCTTGTCGCCATCTGCTTTCTTGAAGTCTGTCCAAGTGTCATGACCATTACCACCTGTTGCTTCAGCAGTATTCAACAACTTGAAGATTACGGTATCTGCACCTGCATTGGTTGTATAAACGTCATTACCTACAGAGCTTGTAATCACATCATTACCAATACTTGTGTTGTACTCATAACCCGTTTCAATGTTGAGGTGAGCCACTGAAGTATCACCATTTGGCGCAACCAATTTATATGTAAATTGATCACCAGTACCCACCTTGAATGCTGAGTCTGTCACGCTGTATGTGTAGCTACCGTCAGCTTTAATGTTCAAGTCGCCGTGTGCACCTTTAACCGTAACACCCGTAGTGGTCACAGCAGTATAGGTTTGACCACCATCTTGCGAGATATACAGGTCTGTATATTTCGAAGCAAGTACATCTACACCATGGCCATCATTATCTGTAAGTAGATTACCAGTGGTTTTCGTTGCAAGTGATTTCGCAGTGAAGTCATCAAGATCAATCACACTACGTGTAATTGAAGCATTTACACTACCGCCAACACTGACTAAGCCAGAGTTAGTCACAATCTCAATAGTGTACGTACCTGCTTTCAGACCTGGAATGCTGAGTGAATTACCATTTGGTAAGATGCCAATCACGTCAACCAATGTACCTGCATTTGTTGATGCAACGATTTTACCAGTAGTATCTTTCACATTCACACTTGTACTACCAAGTAGTGATACCAGCTGTGCAGAGCCAAAATTGATATTTACATTTTCAATTGTGCCTTCCGCTACAGTAATGTCAGTACTGCCACTCGTTTTACCAATTGCAGCACCAGAGAAACCGATAAGCCAACTATAGCTAATTGATTTAGCAGCACCTACACTCACCGCATTTGTAGCTTGTACCCCAATGGTATCCGTATTGTCTGTTGCAACAACTGTTGTTGCATCATTTTTCGGATTTGCTGCATCCCATTTCACAGCAAGATCACCCGCTGTACCAATGTGAATAATGAGGCTCGCAGTATCTGATTTACCTGTAACTGGATCAGTTACTGTATAGCTAAATACTTCAGACTTACCAATATTCGTTACATTTTCAGTCGGTTTATAGGTGTACGAGCCATCTTTAGCAATGATCAGTGTACCGTGGTCACCTGTAATCACTGTAGTACCTGAAGCATTTACAGCTTTGCCATTTACTGTCGTTACAGTTGTACCTGCTGGAACATTGTCTTTACCGTAAATACCATCAGCATCTGTAATCACGTTACCAGACTTATTGGTTACACCTGAAACCACTGGGTCTTTCGCTGTATCAAATACTTGAAGTGATAAGCCAGCGCTAATTGAAGTACCAACACCAATTAATGATCCACCTGAGAATGCAAATTTATATTCACCTGGAAGTAGGTTTTTCACTTGTATTTGTGTGCTTTCACCAAAAATACCTAGTAAGTCAAATAAACCAGCATCCTTATTGGTACCTACAAGTACATCTACACCATTCACAACTTTATAAAGCTTCATTTCAGCTTGGTCGAACAAGTTAATGAGTGATTTTGTTGTTACGGTAATTGTTGCGTTTGCAACTTCGTTATCACCAACGACGAAACCACCAGTAAATGTTTTTTCACCAATATTGAAACCAACAAACTTATTAAATAGCTCAGAAGTACGTGTTGCCAGTACAGGATATTCAAAGTTAATGCCTGCATCGACTAGGTTATCTACCGCATCCACAGTAATGTTTGGTGCTTTAGAACCTGTTTTACCAGATTCACCACCTGCATCACTCGCACTGACTAGAAGTGTTTGACCATCTGTATATGATGTTGGCAATTTAATGCTGTAGTTACCATTTGCATCTGAATTACCTTGTGCAATTACAGTCTTACCATCTGGTGCATAGACTTTAATCACAGAGTTCGCTTCTGCTGTTCCTGTTACAGTATCGCCTTTTGCATTAATCGTTGCAGTAGGTGCAGCTGGTGCATACAAGTCTGGTGCAGTTGCAGGAGTCGCAAGCGATTCACCACCTGGATCTTTCGCTGTAACTTTCACAGCTTCACCATCCACCAATGCTGGGTTGAGCGGCACTGTATATTTGCCATCTGCGCCTGCTACTGCAGTACCAATCACAGTTGTGCCTTTACTACCACCATACACTTGTACGATTGCATTTGGCTCAGTTACACCTGTTACTGATTTACCATCTGTAGCAACTTGTGCAGTTGGTGCATCTGGTGCATATAAGTCTGGTGCAGCTGCTGTTACTGGTGCAGATTCACCACCTGGATCTTTGGCGGTCACTTTAACTGTTTCGCCATCTACCTGAGCTGGATTCAACGTAACTGAGTACTGACCAGAAGCATCTACAGTACCTGTACCCAAGACAGTTTTTCCGTCTTCTGTATATACCGTAATCGATGAACCTGGCTGTGCTTTACCAGTTACAAATGCACCCGTTTGACTATCAACTTGTGCAGTCAAAATGCTTGGTACAGAAGAATCTACCAATGCATCTGTTGCAGAACCTACATTACCTGCTTTATCCGTTGCAGTTGCAGTGTATGTACCTTCTGCTGCTGTCGCTGGAACAGTCGCTGTATATGTACCATCTGGATTAACCGTTACAGGAACATTATTGCCTGCTGGGTCTTTCACAGTCACTGTGGCACCTGCTTCAGTTTTACCTGTCACTGTTGCCGTACCATCTGAGTTCGAAACCACATCGATGCTTACAACTGGAGCAACATTATCATCCAACACATCAGTTGCTGTGCTTGGATTACCTGCTTTATCCGTTGCAGTGACAGTATATGTACCTTCTGCTGCTGGTGCTGGAACTGTTGCTGTGTACGTACCGTCTGGGTTAACCGTTACAGGAATATTATTGCCTGCTGGGTCCTTCACAGTCACTGTTGCACCTGGTTCTGTTTTACCTGTAATGCTCGCAGTACCGTCTACATTTGGCGTAATGTCTACCGTTACTTGTGGACCGATATTATCGACAAGTACATCGGTTGCAGTACCAGTATTACCTGCTTTGTCCGTTGCCGTTGCAGTATATGTACCTTCTGCAGCCGGTGCTGGAACTGTCGCAGTGAACGTACCATCTGGATTAACTGTTACAGGAACGTTGTTACCTGCTGGGTCTTTCACAGTTACCGTTGCACCTGGTTCTGTTTTACCTGTAATGCTCGCAGTACCGTCTGCATTTGGTGTTACATCCAAGCTCACAATCGTTGGGGCAACATTGTCTACAAGTACATCTGTACCTGTACCAACATTGCCAGCTTTATCCGTTGCAGTTGCAGTGTATGTACCTTCTGCTGCTGGTGCTGGAACTGTTGCTGTGTAAGTACCATCTGGATTGACCGTTACAGGAACATTGTTACCTGCAGGGTCTTTCACAGTCACTGTTGCGCCTGGTTCAGTTTTACCTGTAATGCTCGCAGTACCATCTGCATTTGGCGTTACGTCTACAGTCACAACTGGAGCTACGTTGTCGTCAAGTACAGCGGTAGATGTTGCAGTATTGCCCGCCGCATCTTTTGCAGTTGCTGTATATGTACCTTCCGCTGTTGGTGCAGCTGCAACCGCGCTAAATGTACCGTCTGGATTAACAGTTACTTTCAGATCATTACCATTTGGATCTTTCACAGTCACTGTCGCGCCAGGCTCAGACTTACCAGTAATGGTTGCTGTACCATCTGGATTTGCTGTCACAGTCAATGCGTCAAGTTGTGCAACGGTATCCACAGTTACATTTGTTGAATCTGGATCACTCAAGTTACCTGCGCGATCTTTCGCAACTGCTTCAACTTTATAAGTACCATCTGCAAGATTTGGTGCTGTATATGTCCAGCTACCATCCGCCGCAACGACTGCAGCACCAGATGCAAGAACTTTACCAGCTGCATCTTTAACCGTTACAGTTACAGTCGCATTCGCTTCAGTTTTACCTGAGAAGCTTGGTGTTGCATCACTCACGACACCTGAATCATCAATGTCAATTGTTGGTTTAACTGTATCAACAATAAACTTGATGTTTGCAGGCGCACTTGTCACACCATAAGCATTTTTTGAAATTGCTTCTAAGCGGAATTGACCATCTGCAAGAGGTTTAGACGGTGTAAATGACCAACGGCCTGTTGATGTATTTAATGTCGCTAAACCTGACTCAACAATTTTATCCGAGCTGTCATAAATGTTGATTTTCACTTCCACACTGTTCACAGATGAACCGTTGAAAGTTTGTTTAGGGTTATTGGTTGCAGGAGGTAATGGCTCTGCTGCGAGCAATGCACGCGCTGCAAATTTCATTACCGGTGCAGCAGCTGATGCTGCGAAGAAATCGAATGGATCAATTTCTACTGTTGGCAGTGTAATATCACCTTTCACAGTCGTACCAGTACCAGCGTTGCCAGCTTTATCTGTATACGTACCATTGCCAATTGAAACTTCAACTGTTTGAACTGCTGCCGAACCGCTCACCTTAATTTGTGCAGTCCACTGTGTTTCAGAAACCTGCACAAGGTTGTTTAATGTACCGCCTGCTACAGTGATATCAGATGCATCGAAGCCAGTTACAGCCTCGCTGAAGTTAATTACCGTCACACCATTCACATCAAATGAAACTGTCACACTTGGTGCTGTGGTATCAATACTTGGTACGCTGATATTGTCTGCTTTT
>NZ_SGSS01000061.1:0-4928 GCF_004209135.1 Acinetobacter sp. WCHAc060006
CTGAAAACATATGTACAACGGTAGCAAAAATATTATTTTGAACGACATCAATAGTTGTTTGAATTTTAACATCTTCATTGTCAATTTTTAATTTTTTTCCAGTGGCGTCAGTACCAAGAAGTATAATATTTTGGTTGCCTTGTATAGTTGCTTTATTAGCTTCTTTCGCAATAACTTTTTGGTTTAAACCTTTGTTATTAGTAATTTCAAATTTTCCTTGACCTCCGGCTTCATCTGAAGTTTCTTGCATTTGACGGAACATATCCTCTCCATCAATTTCAGAATTACGATCATTGAGAATAAATGTAACTTTTTTCAACTTATTGAATAAGTATATATTCTCATTTAAAGTTTTTTGGTTGGTCAGCGGAGTCAGTGTCAGCTCAACAATTGGGAATTCTTTTAAAAAGGGATTTCTTTCTTCTTTCGGTAAACTATCTTTATAATTAATTTGTTCATTTCTTAAAAAATATGACAATGTACTTCTAAAATTTTCTGGAGTTGGAGCATATTTCGTTTCAGCAGCATAAAGTAATCTATGGTTGTTTAAAATTAAAGCAAAAATCGCAGAAGGTGCCGAATCAAGTTTTTTCTTATCTTTTACTAACTTTCCAGCTGCATCACGATACTGCTCACGTTCAAGTTTGGTCTGTTTAACAAATCGGCCAACTAAAGCAAGAGTATTTTTCTCCCCTAGGATATCGTCACCTAGATTCACCAATGAAACTTCATCAAAATAGAAATTACTTTTGCCAGCTTTTCGATTTTTGTTTTTGAAAAATGAAGGCTCCACAACTTCTTTATATAAGTCTAATAAATTGTGATCCCCAAATTTACATACTAAATTTGCTATTTCTAAGTTTTTTTCTAAAGTTGCCATATTGTGAGTATTATTCAAGTTAAATGCATGAAAATATTATATTAAATTTAATGAATTATAAAACACTTTAAAATTATAAATATTTCTTATTTGACGGTTCTTATTGAGAATACCCCCCAAATCAACGAAAATACAGGCATCATAAGCCTTCTGGTCATTAAAGGCTTTAACCTTATTTAAGAACTGTAGACAACCCTATGAACAAACAACAACTTGCTTCTAAAATCTGGGAATCAGCCAATAAAATGCGCTCAAAGATTGAGGCGAATGAATATAAAGACTATATCCTAGGGTTCATGTTCTACAAGTTTCTCTCTGATAAAGAATTAAGTTTTTTAGAAGCCAATGACTTTGCACAGTCAGATATTGAAGCACTGACAGAAGAAGATGCTGAAACCGTAGAATTTATTAAAAATGGTATCGGTTATTTCATTGCTTATGATGACCTGTTCTCAACATGGCTCAATAAAGGCTTAGACTTTACCGTTGCTGATGTCCGTGATGCGCTATCCGCTTTCTCACGTCACATTCATAGCTCTCACAAAAAAGTGTTTGATGGCATCTTTAAGACATTAGAGACAGGTCTAAGTAAATTAGGCGATAACTCAAATAGCCAGACCAAAGCGATCAGTGACTTGTTGCAACTGATCAAAGTCATTCCAATGAATAACAAGCAAGACTATGACGTGCTTGGTTTCATTTATGAATACTTAATTGGGTCTTTTGCTGCCAATGCAGGTAAAAAAGCAGGTGAGTTCTATACACCGCACGAAGTTTCAGTCCTCATGTCTGAAATTATTGCGCATCATTTAAAAGACCAGCCTGAAATCAAAATTTACGATCCAACAAGTGGTTCGGGGTCATTGCTGATTAATATTGGTAGTTCTGTGGCGAAGCATGTCAATGATGCCAATAAAATCAAATACTACGCACAAGAATTAAAAGAGAATACCTATAACTTAACCCGTATGAACTTGGTGATGCGTGGTATTTTACCTGCCAATATTGTGGCGAGAAATGCCGATACTTTAGAAGATGACTGGCCATTTTTTGAAGACAATGATCCCATCAATACTTACGAACCACTCTATGTAGATGCAGTGGTATCGAATCCACCATATTCACAAGCCTGGGATCCAGCAAATAAAGATGCAGACCCTCGATACAAAGAATTCGGTTTAGCCCCTAAAACTAAGGCGGATTATGCGTTCTTGTTGCATGATTTATATCATTTAAAACCAAATGGCATTATGGCGATTGTCTTACCACATGGCGTATTGTTCCGTGGCGGTGAAGAAGAGCGTATACGTACCAATTTAATTAAGAAAAACCACATTGATGCGATTATTGGTTTACCTGCCAATATTTTCTTTGGTACAGGTATTCCAACGGTCATCCTTATTTTAAAACAACAACGTCCAACTACAGACGTGTTGATTGTTGATGCATCTAAAGGCTTTGTGAAGCTCGGTAAAAACAACCATCTTCAAGCATCGAATATTAAGAAAATTGTCGATGCTGTGATTGAGCGTAAAGATGTTGAGCAGTTCTCACGTCTAGTGACGCAAAAAGAAATTCAGGATCAGGGCTACAACCTGAATATTCCTCGTTATGTAGACTCTTCAGCAACGGCTGAAACATGGGATATCTATGCCACGATGTTTGGCGGTATTCCGAAAAAAGAAATTGATGCGCACAGTGCATATTGGAAGGCATTCCCACAATTACGCCAAGACTTATTTACAGAAAGCGATACGCCTTACGTGAATTTGGCGACAACTGAAATTAGCCAAGCGATTCACAGCCATCAAGATGTGAAGGGCTTTGTGACTCAGTTTAATACCGCATTTGCTGATTTTAAGGATTACTTAAAAGGCGAACTCATTGGCAAAATGCAAAGCTTGCATATTGCTCAACAAGAAAATGTTTTAAGTAAAGACATATTTAAACGTTTAGCTGATATTCCATTGGTGGATAAATATCAGGCTTACCAAGCTTTAGATGACCAATGGCAAGGTATTGCAGGTGATTTGGAGATTATTCAATCTGAAGGTTTGGATGCTGCCAAAATCGTTAATCCAAATATCGTGATTAAAAAGAAAGATGGTAAAGAGCATGAAGTACAAGAAGGTTGGGTAGGCTATGTATTGCCATTTGATCTTGTACAGCAGCGTTTATTGTCTAAAGAGTTGGAAGCATTAAAAGCCAAAGAGCGTGAACTTGCAGAAGACAGTGCAGAGATTGAGTCTTTGATGGAGTCTTTATCTGAAGAAGATAAAGAGCAATTGTTAAATGAAGCCAATGATGCCTTTGTGCCTGCTGAAATTGCTAAAGCCTTGAAGCAAGCGTATGCCGAAATTGAAACGCCTGAAATTGTGGCACTCAATGAGTATCTTGAGTTTTTAGCTACAGATCCAAAGCCTAAAAAGCCCCCAAAAGAGCAGTTTGTAAAAGACCATGCAGAAGTGCAATGGTCAAATATTGAAGCGAATAAAGACGGTACTTATGCGGCACCAAAAGTTAAAGCGTATTTAAAGCAATTGCGCTCAGGCTTTAGTTTTGAAGAAGGCAGTTTAGAGGCAACTTTGGTACAGGTCGATGAATTACTTGCACAAGAGAAAGAGTTAAAAGCACAGATTAGTAAAGACGAAACTGTACTGCATCTTTTAACCAAATCTACCATTGAAGCTTTAGAAGATGCTCAAGTTAAAGCATTGTTAGAAGCGAAGTGGGTTGAACCGATTGTTTCTGCGATTTTGGCATTGCCGAATGAAGTGATTGAGCATTTGACTGATACGGTACAGGCATTAGCAGATAAGTATGCAGTAACCTATACGGAAACTACGCAGAAGCTGACAGAAGCAGAGCATAGCCTTGCAGACTTGATTGATGACTTAACAGGTGATGAGTTTGATATGCAAGGTTTGGCTCAGTTTCAAGCATTGTTAAAAGGGGTGTAATGTGGAAAATCAAAAATGCCCTGAAGTGAGATTTAAAAAATTTGATAGATTATGGGATTCCAAACTTATTGAGGACATACTCAAAATTAAAAGTGGTATGTCTCAAAAGAATGTTGAAGTAGAAAAAGGTATCTATCCAATTTTAGCTACTGGTGGTGAAATTGGCAGAACAAATACAGCACTTTATGATAAAGAAAGTGTACTTATTGGTCGAAAAGGTACGATTGATAAGCCGTACTATATGAATTCACCCTTTTGGACTGTAGATACTTTATTTTATTCTGAATTATCTTCAGAAGTAGTAGGATATTTCGTATATTCGATTTTTCA
This sequence comes from Acinetobacter sp. WCHAc060006, assembly GCF_004209135.1. Lineage (NCBI taxonomy): Bacteria > Pseudomonadati > Pseudomonadota > Gammaproteobacteria > Moraxellales > Moraxellaceae > Acinetobacter > Acinetobacter sp. WCHAc060006. The sequence goes on from NZ_SGSS01000061.1 coordinate 4,171, forward strand.
AAAAATTAATTGGCGCCATCATAATACTTCGACGGGTGTTCCTAGTCTTACAAGTTCAGCAATCCATGCGATAGAAATTAATATTCCTGATAAAACAGAACAAGGGCAAATAGGTAACTTCTTCCAAAACCTTGATGAGTCCATTGCATTACATGAAAAAAAACTAGCTCAAACCCAAAACTTTAAAAAAGCGATGTTAGAAAAAATGTTTCCGAAACAGGGGAGTAAGCGTCCTGAAATTCGTTTAAAAGGGTTTAGTGGGGATTGGGAAAAGAAAAAATTAGAAAATGAAGTAGAGTTTTTTAGTGGATTAACTTATTCACCAAATGACATTACTGATAAAAATGGAACTTTAGTATTAAGATCATCAAACGTACATGATAATCAGATTGTTACTGAAAATAATGTATATGTAGATAATGAAGCCATTAATGTTCAGAATGTTGAAGTTGGAGACATTATAGTTGTAGTCAGAAATGGTTCAAGAAACCTTATAGGTAAGCATGCTGTTATCAATGAAAAAATGGAAAATACCGTTATTGGTGCTTTTATGACAGGAGTGAAAGCGTCTAATCCATATTTCATTAATGCTTTATTTGATACAAATCTGTTTGATGTCGCTGTTAGTCGAAATCTAGGCGCTACTATTAATCAGATTACTACGGCAATGTTTAAAGAAATGGAATTTAGTTTCCCAAATGAAGATGAACAGATTGCACTAGGTCAGTTTTTTCAAAAAATTGATGAAACATGTCTAT
>NZ_SGSS01000062.1:0-4585 GCF_004209135.1 Acinetobacter sp. WCHAc060006
ATATGCTTTGGGGCTGATTTTTGTACAGTGATGGGAATTCATTCAAATCACAGCACATAAAAATCGCAAGGAGCTAAAGATGTCGTCATCCGAGATGCAACATATAGATTGGTCAGACTTTATGAAAGTCGAGCTCAGAGTGGGAAAGGTGATTCAAGCTGAAGTTTTTCAGCAAGCTCGTAAGCCTGCCTATATTCTACATATTGATTTTGGGGAGACATTGGGCATTAAAAAGTCCAGTGCGCAAATTACCCAGCTATATTCGCCTGAAGGCTTAATTGGTAAGTTGGTGCTTGCGGTAGTCAATTTTCCCAAAAAACAAATTGGCCCTATTCAGTCTGAGTGTTTGGTGACGGGTTTTCATAATGTGGAAGGGCATGTGGCCTTATGTGTGCCTGATGCAGATGTTCCATTGGGAACCAGATTACTTTAATACACGTATTAAAAAAACCGAGCTGAAGCCCGGTTTTTTATTTCTTTTTTATATTAGCGACGTGATTTAAAGCTTACATTCACGGTGCGTGGACGGTAAATCCAACCTAATATGAGTAAGAACATAGAGAAGCCTAAAATTGGCCAATCGCTTAAGCGGGTATACAGGGTTTGACCTTGCATGGCAGGTAAGTCCCCACGTAAAACTGCTTCTTGATCCATTGGTGCTTGTTTTACAATATGACCATTGTGATCAATAAAGGCGGTAACGCCCGTATTAGTGGCACGAATAAACCAACGGCCGTTTTCTTTAGCGCGCATTTGTACCATTTGCAGGTGTTGTAAAGGACCTGCAGTGCCTGTAAACCACGCATCATTTGATACAGTCACCAAGAAATCACTTTGGGCTGCATTTCGACGAGTTAGGTTGGGATAAGCCACTTCATAACAAATGGCTGCACCTAAATGATGATTTTTAATATTTAAAGGCTTTTGATCACTCGCACCACGAGAGAAACCACTCATAGATGGATCATTTTGCATGGCAGGCAATACCCAGCTAAGTAGACCTGATAAGGGTATGTATTCACCAAAAGGAACGAGGCGTTGCTTCTTGTACATTCCCGAAGCATTGTCACCTGTGGCCATTATGCTGTTGTAATACATCGGGTGCTGCTCAACATGTGAAGCTTTTAAATCCCAATAAGGAATCCCTGTCACCCATGATGTTCCTGTTTTATCTGCCTGTGCTTTCATGGCATCTAAAAAAGGTTCAATGTCGGTTTGGAACATCGGAATAGAAGACTCAGGCCAAACAATTAAGTCACGCCCCCACTCACTACGGCTAAGTTCTGCGTAGATCATCAATGTTTTGGCTTGATATTCCGTTAGCCATTTTAAATCTTGAGGGATATTGCCTTGAACCAAAGAAACAGAGAGTGGTTTTTCAGCTTTAGGTTGAACAAAACTAAGCTGTGAGGCACCCCAAGCACCGAGCAAGAAAATAGCTGAAGGTACCAGCCAAAAAATGCGTTTATTCAGCACTTCTACGACAGCACAGGCCAGTACAATCACCACAAAAGACACGCCAAATACACCAAAGAGCGGTGCATAGCTGTCGAGATAGCGTTCAGTAAATGCATATCCTGCAAAGAGCCAAGGGAAACCTGTGAAGACCCAAGTTTTAGCCCATTCAAACAGAACCCAGAGTGGTGCAAATGTTAGCGGTGTTTCTGGGAAAAACCGACGATATAGCCATGTTTGTATCGCGCTAAATAAACCCATAACGATGGCCATAACTGCAATCATTAGCACGCTCAGTACAGCATTGGTATCGCCGTATACGTGTATAGAGGTATAGAGCCAAAATGCGCCAACAAACCAAAGACCAAAACCATAGGCCAAACCAATGAAAAACGCATGTTTAGCACTGCGTTTACGCAGGCTTGCATATAATAATGCAGGCGATAAAATCGCCAGCCACCAATAATGGTAAGGCGCGAGTGCTAAGCTAAAAATCGCCCCTGAAAATAGGGCGATCAGCAAAGGTAAAATTAAAGGCAGCTGTTTTTGTTGTTCTGCGGGATTTAACAGCTTGTCAAAGAAGGTTCTCATTTACGGACAGCTCGAATCAGATGAATAGTGCGGGCATCTGCTTCCAAAATCGTAAATTCCCAATTTTCAAGGTCAACAGTTTGTCCTTGTAAATCGCTCACTAAACCAATTTCTTGTAGCAATAGACCGCCAACAGTTTCTACTTCATCATCCGAAAAGTCAGCATCTAAAACATTGTTAAAATGTTCGATTGGTGTAAGTGCTTGAACGAGCCAAGTATTTGCAGTATTGGGGTCTGCATCTGGCACGATAAACTCAGCTTCTTCATCCACTTTGTCGTGTTCATCTTCAATTTCACCGACAATTTCCTCCAAGATATCTTCTAAAGTCACGATACCTGAAGTTGTGCCGTATTCATCAATCACAATTGCAATATGCGTTTGGGTGTTTTTCAACATCCGCATCACTTGATCAGAGCGAGCACTTTCTGGCACAAACAAAGGCTGACGCATTAAGGCGCGAATATCAACTTTAGCGGTAGGCTCAGTTAAAAACGGCAATAAATCTTTGGCCAATAATATACCCACGACATTGTCGGGTTGATCGGCAGAGAAAACTGGGAAACGCGAATGCGCAGACTCTACCAGCACGTGTAGGATATCAAGAAGCTCATCATCTTCTTGTAAGCTAATCATTGCTGTGCGCGGGGTCATAACTTCGCGGATTTTTGTTGCGGGAAGGTCAAGAACACCTTCAAGCATTGCAACAGTATCGGGTTCTAAAAAACGACGTGAATCTTGTACTAATTTTAACAGTTCGTCGCGGGTTTCTGGCGCAGTGCCTAACCATTTTCGTAAGCCGCGCATGCCCCACGACGGGCCTGATTCCTCGTGCATGATCTTTCCTGAAGACGCTGAATATCTAAAAAAATTGATTTTATCATACCGTAGAAAATACAGTTGTCTATGCATATTGCTACGGGATTGTAGAATGTTCAGATCAAATTATTTAAAAGTTTAGGATTACATCAAATCCAGCAAGCGAAGTTGAAAAAAGCAACAACACCTATAATGATGGCGGAGAGCGAGGTTAGATCTTAAATGCAAAAGATTGAGCTGAAGCTGGATTGAAATCTGTAGAGCTTAAGCAAGACCATGTAGGAATAAACTGGGCTATGCTAAACTAAAAGGGTTTTCTTCACCTGAGTTTTGCAATGTCTGATTCTGCTATCACACCAAGTCTTCAATTGAATACGCGTGGACTGCGTTGTCCTGAACCTGTGATGATGTTGCATCAAGCCATCCGTAAATCGAAGTCTGGAGATGTGGTTGAAGTATTTGCTACAGACAACTCGACATCATGGGATATTCCAAAGTTCTGTATGCACTTGGGCCATGAACTATTGCTACAAGAAGAACGCTTAGATGAAAATGGCAATAAAGAATTTCATTATTTGGTGCAGAAGGGCTGAGATATTTAAGCGTTTCAAATATTATGTTTGAGCTTAATTTTGAATAATTTACATTTTAAATAAAAATGGGGGCTAGCCTAAGGCGGTGCTAGCTCTTAGAATATCGCCGATTAAATATACAAAAACAATTAGAAAAGATTTCAAAAAATGTTGAATACGATTGCTAAAATTTTAGAAAAATTAGGCTTATCTGCCCAAAAGCGTGCCATTCATGCGCAATTTTCCAATCCTGCTTTGAATGAAGAGCTTTTTATTCAACGTATTGATGGGAAGCATGTCTTAAACCAAGGCCTGCAAGCGACCCTGATTTGCTTATCCACCAATGCATTGATTCCGCTGAAACAATTTATTGGTGTACAAGTTGCTGTTGATCAAGTGACAGATCGGGGCGAACTGTTTCGGACTACGGGTATCATCACCGAAGCCACTCAAGGCCAGAGTGACGGTTCACTCACCCTATATAAACTTACGTTAGAAGATGCAACGTCGTTGTGGCATAAACGTCGTAATAGCCGTGTGTTTATGAATAAATCAGTGCGTGATGTCAGTGAAACTATTTTTAAAGAATGGCAAAGCAAAAGTCCACTCTTTGCATCCAGTCTAATGCTTGATCTAAGTGGTTTAAGCCAAAACTATGATGTTCGGCCCTTCATCATGCAGTCGAATGAAAGCGATTATGACTTTTTAACCCGACTTTGGCGTAGTGAAGGCATTAATTGGCTCATTGATGAAGCACAGCTGAAAGTGCCACATTCCTCAGTACCAATTGAAAAACAAAAACTCCGCTTGATTGATGACAATAGTCAATATCAAGCGCTTAGCCGTCGCAGTATCCGCTTTCATCGTTCTAGTGCAACAGAGCAACAAGACAGCATCACTAGCTTTATCGGTGAGCGTAGCATTCAACCGACAGCAGTACATGTGCAACGTTGGCAAGCTGATGGCCTCAGCCAAGAAGAAGGTGCAGGTTCAGTCCAAAGCAAACATCAGCATAGCCAAAGCCAAGACAATGCCAGCTTAAGCCTAGAACAAGCATGGCATGTCAGCCCTGCATGGATGCAAGACTTAACAGGTGAAGATCAAGCCACAGCTTCATCCAACAGTCAGATTGAAAAACTGAATCAAAAC
>NZ_SGSS01000063.1:0-4240 GCF_004209135.1 Acinetobacter sp. WCHAc060006
AGCTCAATTAGGGGCGCTTTGCATTTCAAATCTTTGTGCAACAAAGCCGTGCAAAAGTGTTTTGAGGAAGCAGTATTCTGGTGCAATTACAGAAGACACAAGGCAATTATGAATACGTGCTATCTGCCCTGCCTTCTGAAGCTAGAAAGAAGGAATCATGTTTTTTTAAAATTAATGATAATTATTATCAATTAAAAATTAAGATTTATCAAGCTTGTGTTTTAAACATCTTTGCCTTAGCAGCATGACATAACACTATGTTTTAAAAAATTTTAATTGTTGTTTAATTTAATATAAATCTTCTAAAGTCAAATATTTAAAAAACATTAGATATAAATTTTCTTTGCCAAGAATAAAACCTTATACATGGTAGGTCTTTGGTAGGTGTATTTTTTTTAAGCGCTATTGAATACTCATTTTAGGGTAAGCATCACCCATAACAATGATGATAAATAATGGTAGAAGGAATCGCACCATGGCTTTTAAAAATATTGCAGATCAAACAAACGGTTTTTACATCCCTTGTGTTTCACTTTTCGGCCCAGGCTGTGCCAAAGAAATTGGTGCAAAAGCACAAAATCTCGGTGCCAAAAAAGCATTGATCGTCACCGATGCTGGCCTGTTTAAATTTGGCGTCGCGGACACCATCGCAGGCTATCTGAAAGAAGCTGGCGTAGATAGCCATATTTTCCCTGGCGCAGAACCTAATCCGACCGACATTAACGTGCATAATGGCGTAAAAGAATATAACGACCAAGGCTGTGATTTTATTGTGTCACTGGGTGGTGGTTCTTCACATGACTGTGCCAAAGGCATTGGCTTGGTAACCGCAGGTGGTGGCCATATCCGTGATTATGAAGGCATTGATAAAAGCACCGTGCCTATGACACCGTTGATTGCGATTAATACCACTGCGGGTACGGCTTCAGAAATGACACGTTTCTGTATTATTACCAACACAGACACGCACGTAAAAATGGCTATTGTGGACTGGCGCTGTACCCCACTCATCGCAATTGATGATCCAAAACTCATGATCGCAAAACCTGCTGCGCTTACAGCAGCAACAGGTATGGATGCCCTTACACATGCGGTCGAAGCTTATGTATCTACAGCAGCCAACCCAATTACCGACGCTTGCGCAGAAAAAGCCATCAGCATGATCAGTGAATGGCTGAGCCCAGCTGTGGCAAATGGTGAAAACCTAGAAGCACGTGATGCGATGAGCTATGCACAATATCTTGCAGGTATGGCTTTTAACAACGCATCATTAGGTTATGTACATGCAATGGCGCATCAATTAGGCGGTTTCTACAACCTACCACATGGTGTCTGCAATGCCGTATTACTACCGCATGTATGCGAGTTTAATTTAATCGCTTGTCCAGACCGCTATGCCCGTATTGCGCAGTTGATGGGCGTAAATACAGACGGACTGACTATCAATGAAGCAGCCTTTGCAGCCATTGATGCGATACGTGCACTGTCTGCATCTATTGGTATTCCTTCTAGCTTGTCAGAGCTTGGCGTAAAAGAACAAGATCTCAGCGTTATGTCTGAAAATGCGCAAAAAGATGCCTGCATGCTGACCAACCCACGCAAAGCAACACATGCACAAGTGGTCGATATCTTTAAAGCCACATTAAAGCCAAGCGCAACTGTACAGAGCTTTAAAGCAGCAGGCTAAGCAATAAGTACTCTCCCACCCCAACTGCACTTTAAGCGCTTAATCCATTCATCGCGCGCTTAAAGTGCTTTTTAGCTTTGCTGTTGACAAAATTCCATAGTTCATCAAGGATGAGAGGCATCCGCGGCAATAAAAACAGAGCAAAATATGTCAGCAGTCCACACCTCTCCAACCTATCAGCCCAATCACCTTGGTACAGGCTATGAGCAAACCACTTTAAACTTTCCAGACGATTTTGAAGGTGCTGTTACAGCGACTTTAGTTTGAAAAAAAGCCGACACAGCTACAAAAAAAGCCGTTTTATACATTCATGGTTTTATTGATTATTTTTATCAGACTGAAATGGCTGAGCAGTTTAATCAGCACGGTTTCGATTTTTATGCACTGGATTTACGTAAATACGGGCGCTCAATTCTGCCACATCAAAAATATTATAATGTGCGTGACATTAGCGAATATGATGCGGAAATTGATCAAGCGCTCGAGATTATTGGCACCGAAAGCCATGATGAAGTTTTGCTCTGTGGGCACTCTACAGGTGGTTTAACTACGACCTTATATGCATCACATCATCCGAATCATCCGCTGATTAAAGCGCTCTGGGTCAACAGTCCTTTTTATGATTTCAATATGAATCCAATTAAGCGCAAATTGGGTGTGCCACAGTTGAGCCGTGTTGGAAAATTATTTCCAGATTTACAATTTCCCAGCGAACTCCATAAATGGTATACCGCTAGCCTACATAAGGATTTAAAGGGCGAATGGGACTTTAGCCTTGACTGGAAAAAAAGCAAATATCCAATGGTTCGTCTGAGTTTTGTTACTGCTATACATGAAGCGCAAAAAGAAATTCATCAAGGTGTGCAAATCGATGTACCAGTATTGGTGATGCACTCACATCAAACCAAGAATCCACGTAAATGGGGCAAAGATGCGCAAAGTAGCGATGTGATTTTAGGCGTCAAAGACATTCAAAAATATGCTGAGAAAATTCAGGGTGATGTCAGTATTCAAAGCATTAAAAATGGCTTGCATGATTTGGTGCTGTCCGAAAAATCCGTACGACACAATGTCTATCAGCAACTATTCAACTGGCTGGACAGCAAAGGGCTGTAATACTACAACTTAGTTACCGTTGAATGCTTTGCTCCGAAGTAGATGCTGATGCACGGGATGATTCTTCGGCATCAACTCAATCAATCTTTCTACTGCATCAACGGCTTCTGGAAAACGCGCGACGTGCTTGAGCAACACATCGGTTTCATCGGCCTTAAAAATTGCATCACTCAAACGTGACTCTAAGCAGTCACGCCATGCACATAAAAACGGGCTTTCAGTTTTTGCTAAAAATACGCCCGAACATAACTTTAAAGCCGACTCAGTATAGCCTGCATCCAGTGCTTGTTCTGCCTGTAAAAAATCTGCCTCCACGTTGGCTAAAATTCGATATGGCCGTGAGCCCAGCATGCCTCCCAGCACATCACGTAGCTGTGACATTTCGGCCTTTAAAGTGCCTATACTAACTTTGCGCTCACCATATAAAGCCTGATGTAAAGTATCTAAGGTCATGCCCTGCGGACAGAGTGCAAGAATGGTTAAAATTTCAATTTGGCGCGGTGTCATCACCAGCATTTTGCCGTTAAACAAAACCTGTGAAGCTGCGAATGCACGGATATATAACTGCTGTTGATGTTGTTCGAGTAATGCCGCCTGCACAATGGACGCACAGCGTTCAGCAGCCAGCAAACCTAAGCTGTTGTGATGTTGCCATGTGGTCGATAAGTCAATCACGCCCAACACTTGTTTTGAATAGGGATCAATAATTGGTGCTGCATAGCAGACCCAGTCATGAATGGAAGTCATATAGTGTTCATTGGAAAACACACAGCTGGATTGTTGCGTCTTTAGCGACAATGCCAAAGCATTGGTTCCAACCAATTCTTCTTTCCACTGTCCGCCCTGCATAAAGTGCACGCTTTCGGCAGCGCTTTGCATTTGCCGACTGGATGCACTCCAGACAATGGTGCTCCCCACATCGCCCACAGCCACAACCATTGATGACTGCTCAGCAATATGTTTCAAGTCGTCTGCGCAGCGATTTAGAGCGCGTTGCAATGCATCGGGCACTTGCTCCCTATCTTGTTGCAGTGGCGCTGCAATTCTGTCTTTAGGAATAGCTGCAGAATGTGATCTGCGCCACGAACTATGAATACTCTGTCCCAGCTGTTCCGCATGCTGTGGCGAGAGGCTATTACTTTGTCTAAACTGTTCTATTTGCTTACGTTTTTCAATTAAATTTTTCATCTCTGCCATCCTAGAGTTTCTCAACTCGGGTTGATTATTGTTATGCCATCCTCTTTGCCTTGTAACGTTTTTTGTCAGCCACTTGTAAACAGACCAACAACCAACCTTTTTCCAACCTTATAGTAAGTATGCTAATCAAATAATGTGCAAAAGTACCTTATACCAAAGCTGTATACGCTTGGTGACAGAAAACATCATAATAAACAAAGGAATATATGTATGCGTTACGCAGATCCAAATACAGACGGC
>NZ_SGSS01000064.1:0-3743 GCF_004209135.1 Acinetobacter sp. WCHAc060006
AGAATTTCTCCAATGCGGGCGGCTGGAGCATGGCTTTCTACGGGTTCGCTGCGAGTCTTGCCACGCCGAGCACCTGGTCGCTTTCAGCTGTAAGCGTCGCGGTTTCTGCCCGAGCTGTGGGGCGCGGCGGATGGCCGAAAGTGCCGCCTTGCTGGTTGATGAAGTACTGCCTGAACAACCCATGCGTCAGTGGGTGTTGAGCTTCCCGTTTCAGCTGCGTTTCCTGTTTGCCAGCCGGCCCGAGATCATGGGGTGGGTGCTGGGCATCGTTTACCGCGTCATTGCCACGCACCTGGTCAAGAAAGCGGGCCATACCCACCAAGTGGCCAAGACGGGCGCGGTCACCCTGATCCAGCGTTTTGGATCGGCGCTCAATCTGAATGTTCACTTCCACATGCTGTTTCTCGACGGTGTGTATGTCGAGCAATCCCACGGCTCAGCGCGTTTCCGCTGGGTCAAGGCGCCGACCAGCCCAGAGCTCACCCAGCTGACGCACACCATCGCCCACCGGGTGGGTCGCTATCTGGAACGGCAAGGCCTGCTGGAACGGGATGTCGAAAACAGCTATCTGGCCTCGGATGCGGTGGATGACGACCCGATGACACCCCTGCTGGGGCACTCGATCACTTACCGTATCGCTGTCGGTTCACAGGCGGGGCGAAAGGTGTTCACTTTGCAAACTCTGCCGACCAGTGGTGATCCGTTCGGTGACGGGATTGGCAAGGTAGCCGGGTCCAGCCTGCACGCCGGCGTGGCGGCCAGGGCCGATGAACGCAAGAAGCTCGAACGGCTGTGCCGGTACATCAGCCGCCCGGCGGTATCCGAGAAGCGGCTGTCGTTAACACGAGGCGGCAACGTGCGCTACCAGCTCAAGACGCCGTACCGGGACGGCACCACGCACGTCATTTTCGAACCATTGGATTTCATTGCAAGGCTGGCCGCCCTGGTACCGAAGCCCAGAGTCAACCTAACCCGCTTCCACGGGGTGTTCGCACCCAACAGTCGGCACCGGGCGTTGGTCACGCCGGCAAAACGGGGCAGGGGCAACAAGGTCAGGGTGGCTGATGAACCGGCAACACCAGCACAACGGCGAGCGTCGATGACATGGGCGCAACGGCTCAAGCGTGTTTTCAATATCGACATCGAGACCTGCAGCGGCTGCGGCGGCGCCATGAAAGTCATCGCCTGCATTGAAGACCCTATAGTGATCAAGCAGATCCTTGATCACCTGAAGCACAAAGCCGAAACCAGCGGGACCAGGGCGTTACCCGAAAGCCGGGCGCCACCGGCTGAGCTGCTCCTGGGTCTGTTTGACTGACGAGCCTGAAGGCCAACGATACCAATCAAAATGCTGCGTTCACAGCGCCGCGGCAGGGATCCGCCGTGCTGGTTGTCGGAAAAGGAGCCGCTAGTGGGAAAGAGGAGGGTAAATTTTCAGCGTTGCTGGCTCCCCGTCAGCCGGATTGGGTTGCATCGCAGGGGTGTCGAAAGAGTCAACTGCGGTCCAAAGCTGTTGGACTTGGGTGAAAAGGGCGTTTATTCTTCCTATACGTTGTCGGCAGCGGGCCAAAAAGGAATACGTCCATGCCCATCGAGGTGAAACCGGCTGTGAGCGCGGGTTCAAGCATATAGCCCGACAGGCGCGTATCCTTGCCGATCACGACACGATGGCGGTGGTCACCGCGACGAAAGACACGGCCAGCCGCCATGCCGACGCGCAAGGCGGTTTCCGCCGTCATCGCGCCTTCGTTGGCTTTGCCACGAATACCGTCTGTGCCGAAATATTTGCGCACCATAAGGTCGATTATCCTGTCGTCGGGTCGCCCTCAAAGGGGACATGCCTGCTGAACCGCGAATATAGAGAAATATCCCGAATGTGCAGTTAACGAATTCTTGCGGTTTCTTTCAGCGCCGCCAATACCGCCAGCCCGTCGCGCAAGGGGCGCGGCTCGTGTGTGCGGATGAAGTCAGCTCCACCTGCGGCGGCGGCAAGCTCTGCAGCGAGTGTCGCGGCCCCGACATCCCCCGGACCACGGCCTGTGAGCGCGCGCAGAAAGGATTTGCGCGAAACAGACAGAAGCACCGGCAAATCGAAGCGCAGCCGCAATTCATCGAACCGCGCCAGCACCGAGAGCGAGGTTTCGGGAGCAGCCCCCAGAAAAAACCCCATGCCGGGATCAAGGACAAGGCGGTTGCGTTTGATACCGGCACCCGTCAGCGCCGCGATGCGCGCGTCAAAGAACGCCGCAATGTGATCCATGATGTCGCCAGCGGGTGCCTCGCGCCGATCTGCCTGCCCGTCTTGCACCGAATGCATAACGACGAGTTTGGCAGATGATTTCGCCAATTGCGGATAGAACGCAGCGTCTGGAAAACCGCGAATATCATTGAGATAGGCCACACCACGCGACAAGGCATAGGCTTGCGTCGCGGGTTGATAACTGTCGAGCGAGACGGGAATGCCATCTGCCTTGAGCGCGTCCAGCACCGGCGCGATACGCGCGATTTCTGTGTCGGACGAAACAGGCGCGGCGTCGGGATTGCTGGATGCCGGACCGAGGTCGATCACATCTGCCCCCTCGGCCATCAGCTTACGCGCCTGCGCAATGGCTGCGTCTGGCGCCAGATACCGGCCTCCATCGGAGAAACTGTCCGAGGTTATGTTGACGATGCCGAAAATGATGAGCGATTTATTCATGGGGGCTTCTATAATAATAATAATCGAGCATGAGTCTCATACGGATGCTCGGGTCGAAAGGGAATCCCCAGGCGAGTAACCTGTTTGCGGTGATCCATTAGCTGCAGGAGCAGAATAGCATACATCTGGAAGCAAAGCCAGGAAAGCGGCCTATGGAGCTGTGCGGCAGCGCTCAGTAGGCAATTTTTCAAAATATTGTTAAGCCTTTTCTGAGCATGGTATTTTTCATGGTATTACCAATTAGCAGGAAAATAAGCCATTGAATATAAAAGATAAAAATGTCTTGTTTACAATAGAGTGGGGAATATATAAGGTGTACATGTCTTGTTCTACTGAGTACAACGTGATGAAGTCAGTCGTATATGAAAACTTGCCATTTTCGCTCTCTAGCTTGATTTGTTGGTGTTTAACGAGCTTGAGTGGTGAAATGCAGTCACCGCCATAGATCGCAACTGTGCCACGCTCTTTGTACAGCTTAATGAGTTTTTTGGTGCATTTTAACGGCTTGCCGTGTTTGTCCAATTTTGGTTGGTTGCGAACAAAGATGTTATAGCGAAGATTCGAGTCACCAAGCATCCCGCTTGTTGTTTCACTGATGGTCAATTGGCGTTTAGACTTCTTATAAAACTCTAATAAGCGTTGCTGTAAATTGAACCGTGAAACACCGCATTCGATGTCAAAATCTAGACCTTTAAAAGCGTTTTTATTACTGTTGTTTCCAAAGTAACAAACTGCATCGTTAAACATTTGCGTTAAGTTTGCAAAAATTAAGAGAAAGTCGTTTTGTGGGTACGGACGTTTTTGATACATGCACCCAAACTCACTGTCTGACAACTTATAAAAATAGGTGCGAACGCCAGTATAACTGCAAAGTGAATCATAAATGCGTGTGCCTTTAATTTGAATCTGAGTAACATAGCTAGATGAAAATTCAGGGGTAGCCCAAAGCATAGGTGTTTTTGAGTAATAAAGTTAAATACTAGGTAATAAATAATCATACTTAGTAATAAAGTTTCATACGAATTTTCAAAATAAAGAAAATATA
>NZ_SGSS01000065.1:0-2785 GCF_004209135.1 Acinetobacter sp. WCHAc060006
CTCTTTCGTTTGATTCATGGTTTAATCTCTCTCAAAATGGCACGTGTACCCGTGGGGATTCTTCTTCAAATAGTTTTGGTGATACTCCTCAGCGTCATAAAACTCTTTTTCCAAGGCTACCGTCGTGACCACGGGATTCTCGAAGCGACCGATCTCATTGACCTCATCAATCACGTTTTCGATAATCGCTTTCTGTGCATCGTCACGATAGAACGCTGCCGAGCGATACGAAGTGCCAACATCATTTCCTTGGCGATTCTTCGTAGTCGGATCATGGATTTTGAAAAAGTAATGTAGAATCTCTTCGAGAGATATTTCGTCTTGGTCGTATTCCACGCGAACCGCTTCGGCGTGCCCCGTTTTCCCTGTTATAATATCGGCGTAGGTAGGATCATCAAAATCTCCGCCAGAGTAGCCCACCTTCGTTGACGTCACACCGTCCAGACTCCTAAGGAGGTCTTCGAGACCCCAAAAACACCCTCCGGCAACGATCACATAATCTAGTTTCATAAAGCCTCCTTAGTTTTCATCCACTTACTGATTAGACTGACTTTACAGCATGTAAAATAGATATAATATGTTCAATAGTTCGTATAACATGACCTATTGGACAGTTTACGTAGGAGCTATATATGGATGTTCTCAGTGAAATTTTAGATAAGGTAGAGCTTACTAGCAGCTACTGGTATAGAACCTCATTTGCGGGAGACTGGGGCATCAGCCTCCCGCAGGAAGAGAATCTAGCGAGATTTCACATCGTGACTCATGGCGAGTTTTGGTATGAGGTGCCAAAACTTAAACTTAAAGCATTGGCGGAGCAGGGCGATATTTTGATCTTTTTCAAAGGGATTGAGCACACCATGGCCAGTGCACCAAAAATCAAGGCCGAGCCTGCGGTCGAATTTAGAGCTAAAGCCAACCTCACCGAAGCTCAAGTTTTGGAATACGGTGATCAGAGCAAGCTCAAAGCCAACGTCGTTTGCGGACATTTTTGTTTTAATGGCGGACCCGATCATCCATTCTTAAATTCGCTGCCAAATGTCGTGCATATCAAGAGTGCTGATAACTCCCACTCGCCTTGGCTTGCCATGCTTTTAAGTATTATAGAGCAGGAAGCAAAATCAGGGCTTCCTGGAAGCAACACGTTAGTCAGAAAGCTGACCGAAATTATCTTCGTGCAAGCGTTAAGAATCCACATGTACAAATCCAATAAAAATGCTGGATTCTTCAAACTGATCGAAAATCCGCAACTCAGCAAAACCTTGGAAGCTATTCATCATAGTCTCGATAAAAAATGGGGTCTTGACGATCTCGCCGGGATTGCGGGGATGTCGCGTACGAACTACAGCGTCAAATTTAAGGAGCTGTCAGGCATGACACCTCTTGATTATTTAACCTATTGTCGGCTTGAAAAAGCAAAGCAGCTGCTTAAAGAATCCGGTAAGTCTGTTCCCGAAGTGAGTGAAGCCATTGGGTATCCGGCACATGAACACTTTCAAAAGTTGTTTAAGAAAAAAATTGGCAAAACTCCTAGCGCGTACAGAAAAGAAAATTCTGAAAAGGTGTAAAAATGAATATCTATAACTCTCCTGTTACCAAAATAGCTTTCTGGGTCATCGTCGTCGGCAGTGTATTCTGTCTTCTTCTCCCTTTATTCTTACCTCTTCTTCCTCTTCACTACTTGAAGGATTATGGCGAAATAGGAGATGCTTTTGGAGGTATTTCGAACCCATTCGTACAGATACTAGGTTCAGTAGTTCTGTTTTTAGCGCTGAAAGCCCAGATTGATGCGAATAGAATCCTTCATCAGCAAATCGAAAAAGAAAACACGAAGGAGCAACTAAGGCACGAGTTAGATCAACTTCACGAACTTTATATGTTCGTCGAAAGAAACATCAAAAATTTTAGTTACGATCAAGAAAAGACCGTTGATGGCAAGACGCAAATGATCCTTCTGTATTCTCGACGTGCGATTAAATGTTTCATTGAGGATCTAGAGAGCTTAGATGTTGATATTCACAAAGATGACGACATTTTAAGGTTCGACGGGGTTAAAGAAATTATGAGCATTTTGAACAGCGTTGACCTATATTTCGACAAAATCAAAGACAGCGAGATTGCACCTTATCATAAGAGTTTTTATAAAACGCTTATGCAGCACGAACTTCTCTTCAGCGTTTTTCCTTATCAAGATATCGACAATCAAGCGTACCTAAAACAAGAGCATTGCCCAGAGTGTGGTGAATATCATGCAAATTATCCGCCACTGATTTATGACCGGTTACAGAAAATTAAAAAAAGTTTCTCCTGATGTATTATGGATATTTATTCGGTATCGGTCCTACCAAAAAGCTATTTGTAGTATCTCGAGTACGTGCTGTGGTGTAGTAATTCCAATCTTAGAAAACTCAAAGCTTATTCTGAAACTATCGGAATTGTCGGTTGGGTGAGACTTAGTCGCCCCGTAAAGCCTTATCGGGGCGGCAAAGATAACTTTTTATATCACTGCTATTGATGACGTCCTTTGTTTACTAAAGTTGTAAGCCCTTATTCTTTGTTTTAGACCTTCAACCACTCCGGGCTTGTCACTAGGAGAGTCCCCTTGGCTAACCTTAGCCGTCAGATCGTATTCAGCGATTTCTAGCCGGTCCCCCTGAATCATTTTACGCCAACCGTTCCACAACTTAGGGTCAAGCTCTTCGGTACGCCAACCATCGGTCGGTTCGCTCCGACTCGCTAAAGCCAGATCCCTGATTTGGTTCTGGAGCGTTAGATCGTCAATCAT
>NZ_SGSS01000066.1:0-2596 GCF_004209135.1 Acinetobacter sp. WCHAc060006
GGTGATAGTCCTGTACACGAAAGGGCTTATATGATGATGTCGAGTAGGGCGAGGCACGTGAAACCTTGTCTGAATATGGGGGGACCATCCTCCAAGGCTAAATACTCCTGACTGACCGATAGTGAACCAGTACCGTGAGGGAAAGGCGAAAAGAACCCCTGTGAGGGGAGTGAAATAGATCCTGAAACCGCATGCATACAAGCAGTGGGAGCCGACTTGTTCGGTGACTGCGTACCTTTTGTATAATGGGTCAGCGACTTACATTCAGTAGCAAGGTTAACCGTATAGGGGAGCCGTAGGGAAACCGAGTCTTAATAGGGCGTTTAGTTGCTGGGTGTAGACCCGAAACCAGGTGATCTATCCATGAGCAGGTTGAAGGTTGGGTAACACTAACTGGAGGACCGAACCCACTGTCGTTGAAAAGCCAGGGGATGACTTGTGGATAGGGGTGAAAGGCTAATCAAACTTGGTGATAGCTGGTTCTCCCCGAAAGCTATTTAGGTAGCGCCTCGGACGAATACCATTGGGGGTAGAGCACTGTTTCGGCTAGGGGGTCATCCCGACTTACCAAACCGATGCAAACTCCGAATACCAATGAGTACTATCCGGGAGACAGACTGCGGGTGCTAACGTCCGTAGTCAAGAGGAAAACAATCCAGACCGCCAGCTAAGGCCCCTAAATTATAGTTAAGTGGGAAACGATGTGGGAAGGCATAGACAGCTAGGAGGTTGGCTTAGAAGCAGCCACCCTTTAAAGAAAGCGTAATAGCTCACTAGTCGAGTCGGCCTGCGCGGAAGATGTAACGGGGCTAAAACTATATGCCGAAGCTGCGGATTTGCAATTTATTGCAAGTGGTAGGGGAGCGTTCTGTAAGCCGATGAAGGTGGATTGAGAAGTCTGCTGGAGGTATCAGAAGTGCGAATGCTGACGTGAGTAACGACAAAACGGGTGAAAAACCCGTTCGCTGAAAGACCAAGGGTTCCAGTCCAACGTTAATCGGGGCTGGGTGAGTCGACCCCTAAGGCGAGGCCGAGAGGCGTAGTCGATGGGAAATTGGTTAATATTCCAATACTTCTGTGTAATGCGATGAGAGGACGGAGTAAGTTAAGTCAGCCTGGCGTTGGTTGTCCAGGTGAAAGGATGTAGGCATGTATCTTAGGCAAATCCGGGGTACTCTATGCTGAGATCTGATAGCAAGCTGTACTTGTACAGTGAAGTGGCTGATACTATGCTTCCAGGAAAAGTCTCTAAGCTTCAGTTACACAGGAATCGTACCCGAAACCGACACAGGTGGTCAGGTCGAGTAGACCAAAGCGCTTGAGAGAACTCTGCTGAAGGAACTAGGCAAAATGGTACCGTAACTTCGGGAGAAGGTACGCTGCTGACGGTGATGGAACTTGCTTCCTGAGCTATCGGCAGCCACAGAAACCAGGCCCCTGCAACTGTTTATTAAAAACATAGCACTCTGCAAACACGAAAGTGGACGTATAGGGTGTGATGCCTGCCCGGTGCTGGAAGGTTAATTGATGGGGTTAGCGTAAGCGAAGCTCTTGATCGAAGCCCCAGTAAACGGCGGCCGTAACTATAACGGTCCTAAGGTAGCGAAATTCCTTGTCGGGTAAGTTCCGACCTGCACGAATGGCATAATGATGGGGGCGCTGTCTCCAGCAGAGGCTCAGTGAAATCGAAATCGCCGTGAAGATGCGGTGTACCCGCGGCTAGACGGAAAGACCCCGTGAACCTTTACTGCAGCTTGACATTGAACTTTGATCTTACTTGTGTAGGATAGGTGGGAGGCTTTGAAGCAGCGACGCTAGTTGCTGTGGAGCCAATCTTGAAATACCACCCTGGTAATATTGAGGTTCTAACTCTGCTCCATTATCTGGAGCGAGGACCATGTCTGGTGGGTAGTTTGACTGGGGCGGTCTCCTCCTAAAGAGTAACGGAGGAGTACGAAGGTGCGCTCAGCGTGGTCGGAAATCACGCGTAGAGTATAAAGGCAAAAGCGCGCTTAACTGCGAGACCCACAAGTCGAGCAGGTACGAAAGTAGGTCTTAGTGATCCGGTGGTTCTGTATGGAAGGGCCATCGCTCAACGGATAAAAGGTACTCTGGGGATAACAGGCTGATACCGCCCAAGAGTTCATATCGACGGCGGTGTTTGGCACCTCGATGTCGGCTCATCTCATCCTGGGGCTGAAGCAGGTCCCAAGGGTATGGCTGTTCGCCATTTAAAGAGGTACGCGAGCTGGGTTTAGAACGTCGTGAGACAGTTCGGTCCCTATCTACCGTGGGCGCTGGAAATTTGAGAGGATCTGCTCCTAGTACGAGAGGACCAGAGTGGACGAACCTCTGGTGTACCGGTTGTGACGCCAGTCGCATCGCCGGGTAGCTATGTTCGGAAGGGATAACCGCTGAAAGCATCTAAGCGGGAAGCCTACCTCAAGATAAGATTTCCCTAGGAATTTATTCCTCTAAAGAGCCGTTGAAGACTACGACGTTGATAGGTTGGATGTGGAAGTGCGGTGACGCATGAAGCTGACCAATACTAATTGCTCGTGAGGCTTGACTATACAACACCCAAACAGTTGTTGTA
>NZ_SGSS01000067.1:0-2408 GCF_004209135.1 Acinetobacter sp. WCHAc060006
TCAAAAGTCCAATTTAAGTCACAATATGAAAATTTTATTGGGGGCAAATGGGTCGCACCGGTCAAAGGCGAATATTTTGACAACATCTCCCCCGTTGACGGCAAAGCATTTACCAAAATTCCGCGCTCATCTGCAGAAGATATTGAGTTAGCGCTCGATGCAGCCCACGCAGCCAAAGCCGAATGGAATAACACCTCCCCAACCACACGCTCTAATCTGTTACTGAAAATTGCAGATCGCTTAGAAGAAAATCTAGAATTATTGGCCGTTGCAGAAACCTGGGACAACGGCAAACCGATCCGCGAAACACTGGCTGCAGATATTCCACTCACCATTGACCACTTCCGTTATTTTGCTAGCTGCATCCGCGCACAAGAAGGCGGTATTTCGGAAATTGATGGTGACACCATTGCTTACCATTTCCATGAACCTTTGGGTGTTGTGGGGCAAATTATTCCTTGGAACTTCCCTATCTTAATGGCGGCTTGGAAACTTGCACCTGCCTTGGCTGCGGGTAACTGCATTGTGCTTAAACCTGCTGAGCAAACTCCGGCCAGCATTTTGGTTTTGGCAGAATTAATCCAAGACATCCTACCTGCTGGCGTACTGAATATTGTCAACGGATACGGCGTAGAAGTCGGCCGTCCATTAGCAACTAATCCACGTATTGCCAAAATTGCATTTACGGGTTCTACGGCTGTCGGCCAAATGATCATGCAGTATGCCACTGAAAATATTATTCCTGTAACACTGGAACTAGGTGGAAAATCACCAAACATTTTCTTTGAAGATGTGATGGATCAAGACGATGACTTTTTGGATAAAGCGCTGGAAGGCTTTGCCATGTTCGCACTCAACCAAGGTGAAATTTGTACCTGTCCTTCACGTGCTTTAGTCCATGAAAGCATTGCAGACAAATTCCTTGAAAAAGCCATTGAACGTGTAAAGCGCATTAAGACCGGCCACCCACTAGATACCGACACCATGATTGGCGCTCAAGCTTCGCAAGAGCAACAAGATAAAATTTTGGGCTGTATCGCCACAGGCCGCGCAGAAGGCGCGCAAGTGCTGACAGGGGGTGGTGAACGCCAAGAAGTTGGTGAAGGTTTCTACATCGAACCGACCATTTTTAAAGGCAATAACAGCATGAAGATTTTCCAAGAAGAAATCTTTGGCCCTGTGCTGTCCGTAACAACCTTCAAAGATTTTGATGAAGCGATTAAGATCGCCAACGACACGATTTATGGACTTGGCGCAGGCGTATGGTCACGCTCAGCACACACCTCTTACCGAGCTGGCCGTGCCATTCAAGCCGGTCGTGTATGGACCAATTGTTATCATATCTACCCTGCTCACGCGGCCTTTGGTGGCTACAAGAAATCAGGTATCGGCCGTGAAAATCACAAAATGATGCTCGATCACTATCAACAAACCAAAAACCTGTTGGTGAGCTATTCTACTAAACCTATGGGCTTCTTCTAATTGAGTTAGTCTATAGTTAAACCCTAAAAAGCGAACTTCGGTTCGCTTTTTTATTTGACCTGATTAGAAGCTGTTCAATTCTCTATAGCGCAGCTTCCACAAAATGCAGATGATCAACCCCCCAATACATTTCATCTGCTACAAACCACGTTGGTGCACCAAATACCCCGCGATCAATCGCTTCTTGTGTGACCGCTTTCAGCTCAGATTTCACCTTTTCATCTTCTAGCCACGCCTGTATTTGAGTGACTTCAAAACCTAATTCTTGCGCTAAATTCATCAGCTCTGTCACATCATTTAAATTACGTGGCTGAGCAAACATGGCATCAAACAGCGCAGTCAAAACCCGTTGAAACTGCGCTGGCTGATATAACTGCACAGCAGTAAGCAAACGCATTAGCATTAAGGTATTAATTGGAAAATAAGGATTCATCTGTACAGGAATATGCCATAGCTTGGCCCAGCGCTGTAAATCAATCATCGAATAGCGTGCTTTGGCTGGCACAGCCATTGGACTGTTATTCCCAGTCGCTTTAAAGACCCCTCCTAATAACATCGGTTTCCATATCATTTCTGCCTGATGTTGCTCAGCAATTTGCTGTATGCGGTGAAACCCCAAAAAGCTATATGGGCTACCTAAATCAAAATAAAATTCAATCTTGCTCATTTTCAAAGTCCTCGTCATTTTATGTGTCCATTCAATTCTTTTTATATCCTTACCAGCGCTCCATCCAGGGTCTGAGGTCTAATTCATGTGTCCATGCATCTCGTGGTTGCTGCGAAAGATGCCAATAATTCTCTGCAATATGTACTGGATTTAAAATGCCATCTTGCTCTTTTTTTGCGTACAAATCGGGAAAAGTATCTTTAATAAAGTCGGTATCAATCGCACCATCGACCACCACATGCGCCACATGAATATTACG
>NZ_SGSS01000068.1:0-2377 GCF_004209135.1 Acinetobacter sp. WCHAc060006
TATTTTTTAATGATAAATAAAAAGCCTATTTTTAAAGAAATTTAGCATACGGCATAGTGAAAACAACAATAGAGCAATTACTCAACAATAAACATTAACATCAATTATTTAGATCATATTCAATTTTAATAAAAAGACAAATGTGTATTAAAAATAGCCATCATACGTCTATTTTTGATTACAAAATATAATGAGGGGATTGCTTCCCATTTCATACATTTTTCATATATAAAAAGACATACTATTTTTAAGGTTTTTCTAAACCAATTTTTTTACTTCATAATTTTTAACATCATAATTAAAGGTGAACCATGCAAAATAAGAAGCGCACCCCATTAGACGCGCAACAGTCCCATCTTTGGATTATTGGTGGTGGTATCGCAGGTATGGCTGCTGCTGCATTTGCAATCCGTGATGCCAAAGTCCCTGCCAAAAATATCCATATTTTAGAAGAACTCGATATTTCAGGTGGTTCGATGGATGGTGGACATACACCGCATGCCGCGCAAGCTTGGGTAACACGTGGTGGGCGAATGCTGACCGATGAAACTTATTTGTGCCTATGGGACTTATTTTCCAGTATTCCATCTTTGGAAAATCCATACATTTCGGTGCGTGAAGAATGTCGTGAGTTTAATGAAAAAGTGAAAACCCACGCCAATGCACGGTTGATTGATGCCGAACATGTCATTGCGGATGCAGCAAAGCTTGGTCTGAATACGCTACATCGTGCACAGATGCTGCGCCTATTAGCTTCAAAAGAAGAAAAAATTGGCAGTCGCCGCATTGATGAGTTTTTTGATGAAACCTTTTTTGAAACCAATTTCTGGCGCATGTGGCGCACGACTTTCGCTTTTCAAAAATGGCACAGTGCAGCAGAGTTAAGACGCTATTTCTTGCGTTTTATTCAAGAATTGCCACGCATTCATACCTTAGCGGGTGTGAAACGTACCAAGTACAACCAATATGACTCGATGATTCTGCCCCTACAGCGTTGGTTAGTCGCACAAGGCGTCGATGTGCGTTTTGGACACTATGTCACAGATGCAGACTTCATTACCAATGCTGAAACTCAAGAACGCTACGCTTCACGCCTATATGTACAATTGCCTGAAGGCTCAGAGCAAATTAATCTGAAAGCCAATGATTTAGCTATTTTCACTTTAGGCTCTATTACAGCAGACTCACGTTATGGCGGTAATCATGACGTGCCTGCCCTTATTCGTCATCGAGAAGATCATGGCTGGACGCTTTGGGAAACGCTGGCACAAAAAGCCCCAGACTTTGGCCGTCCAATGACTTTTTATGGCAATGTCGATGAACATAAGTGGGAGTCTTTCACTCTGACCATGAAAGATGACGTGCTACTTAAACGTATTATTGACTATACAGGCAATGAACCAGGCACAGGCGCACTCATGACTTGGTATGAGTCGGGTTGGCATTTATCCATCGTGGTTCCTGCACAGCCACACTTTGCCGACTTACCTGAAGGTTTATATACCTTATGGGGCTACGGTTTCCAAATTGACCATATAGGCGATTACATCAAAAAACCAATGTCCGAAGCCACGGGGCAAGAAATCCTAACAGAACTGATTAAACAGCTCGGTTTTGACGACATTTTAGATCATGTTTTGGCAACGACTGATGTTACTACCGCCATGATGCCATACGCCTCTGCCCTATTCGCCTGCCGTAAACCGGGGGATCGTCCACAGGTAATTCCACAAGGCTCACAAAACTTTGCTTTCCTTGGACAGTTTGTGGAAATTGAAGATGACGTGGTCTTTACTGTGGAATATTCAGTTCGTGGGGCGATGCTTGCCATTTATGAATTTTTTGGGGTGGAACGTGAAATCCCTGAAATTTACAACGGTCTACTTGATCCCAAAGTGGGTTTAAAAGCTTTAGAAACAGTGTTCCACTAAGTTTTTAATATATAGCGATAAGAGCACCTTTATGTCGCCACTATTACATAGTTTAATTTAAGCAACGTTTGGATACACGAGTGTGGCAGGGATGCCACACGTTATCCATCATAATAGGGATGTTATGTATGGGTAACAAAGGCTTTTGCTTTCTTTTGGCTTATCAAAAGTAAGGGTATTGCCTACACAAACACCTTTTATACTTTATTGAAAGTTGAGGCCGTGTACGCACCTAATTTTAAATTGGATAAAAAGAAAAATTAGATAAAACTTTATATCTCATTCGTAAATAAATTGACTAATCAACATAGGAAAAACATCTCCACGTTTTAAATAATACTCCGAAACTGACTAAGTGCTTTTCTATCTTTTTCTCATGATTTTAGATTTCATAAAAAT
Source organism: Acinetobacter sp. WCHAc060006 (assembly GCF_004209135.1). Taxonomy (NCBI): domain Bacteria; kingdom Pseudomonadati; phylum Pseudomonadota; class Gammaproteobacteria; order Moraxellales; family Moraxellaceae; genus Acinetobacter; species Acinetobacter sp. WCHAc060006. Next base: position 2,331 of record NZ_SGSS01000068.1, read on the forward strand.
TACCTCTGTACACGACAAATTTCATAGGATCCTTGTCCTATCAGGCT
>NZ_SGSS01000069.1:0-2262 GCF_004209135.1 Acinetobacter sp. WCHAc060006
ACCGTTTTGATTTGGATCGATGTAACGCATATTGACTGTTCCTTTGCTTATTATGGTGTTCTTCAACGTCATACAAAGCCTGTGCTTTGTTCTCAGGTACAACTGCGCGTTTTTAGTCGCTCTTTGAATATAAGAGTGGATGGTGGTGCTTTGAATGGCAAATTACATCTTTTAGACAATTTATTTAGGGTGTGGGTGCTTGGTTGTTAACTCAGTCACGATTTTGTTTTGTATGGGATATTTCGAAGCAATAAAGGAGATAAGGCACTCGCTTAGTTTAGTGTTGGACTAACATTTAGATGTGGCCTTAAAGATGTCTAGAGGGTGATCTCTTTAAGGCCTAGGCTGGTGAGATTGTAAAATTACAAGCCTTTGTGGCTAAGCCAAGTAAATAATTGTTGATAAACCTGCTCACGTACTGGTTTTTGCGATAGTACTAAGTCGTGAAGGCCATGATGAATACTTTGGATGGTGACATCGCCCTGAATTTTTTTCGCATATTTGGCAATATCTTTCACGCCTAAAATTACATCGCTGCTTTGTGCATCTTTACCCCATTTGCGCGGATTTTTGGTTTGATTGGAATGCATGACTAAAATTGGAATATTTAACTGAACACCTTGATGGATTTCTTTTTGTGCTTCATGAATGGCGGTGATAAAGCTTAGGCGTACTTTGGGGTAGGTGGTCTTTTTCCAATCTAGGTTAAAGTCCCATTCACCTTTTAAATCTTTGTGAAGACTGGGTGTGTACCACTTGTTGAGCTCACTTGGAAACTGTAAATCTGGAAAAACTTTGCCTAGCCGACTCAGCTGAGGAACACCAAGCTTACGTTTCAGTGGATTCATATTGAAGTCATAAAAAGGGCTGTTGACCCAAAGTGCTTTAATCAGTGGGTGATTAGGATTGTGACTTGCATATAGTGTTGTGGTTAAGCCACCAGTGGAGTGCCCACAGAGCAGTACTGCATCGTGGCCTTCTGCTCCAATGATATCAAGGGCTTGATTAATTTCTGCATCATATTCGGCAATCTTACGCACGTTATAGTATTTTTGATGTGGCAAAATTGAGCGTCCGTATTTTCTTAAATCGAGTGCATAAAAATCAAAACCGTGTTGGTTAAATTGCGCTGCCATTTCTGTTTGAAAAAAATAATCAATAAAGCCGTGAATATATAAAACAGCTTTAGAGGTGGTTGAAGTGGCTTTTTTGCGGATTAAGGTTGCTGTGACGGGGCCTTCAAAATCATCGGAAAATTTTAGGGTTGTTTGCTCATAGCCTGCGCCCAAGATGTCGGGCTGATAGGTGCATGCAGAAAGATCATTCATTGTTATTCTCAGCGTTTGATTTTTAATCTTATCCTTGATGAAGGCATTGGATTTGTCAACGACTGTCTGAGTGGTATTTTTTGTGTTTTGTATGGGCATAAAAAAACCCTCATCAAAGATGAGGGTTTTTTGAATTTGGAGCGGGAAAGGAGACTCGAACTCCCGACCCCAACCTTGGCAAGAGTCACCGACATAAAATACACTAAATTACATAATTGGTATGTTAATAAACTCTATATATAACAGTTATATAGAGTTTTAATTTTGTGTGACGTAATTTAAGGTGGGGTAGGGTACTTTGATTTTTGGTCACTAATTTATTGTGATAATCAACAATAATAACCAACATTCATATGCTTAATCTAAGAGTGTTTTACTGACTGGTATAATTTTATGATGAGAGGGGTGTTGCCTGAGGCTACGGTTTCTGTTTGGCCTTTTGGCGTAAGACGTACAAATATAAGCTTTCTACTTTTTCACGTGTCCATGGTGTGGTACGCAAGAATCGTAATGATGATTTAACACTTGGGTCTATGCAAAAACTGAACCGTACCGGGTTTGTCGGAGACTTTTTTATTTAAGTTAGGCCACCTGACCTAACGGGTTAATCTTATAATCGTACATTGCTTCAAGCTCAAAAGACGATACATAACTCAGCGCATCAAGCACCATATCTGTATTCTTACGTGTTGATACTTTCCAGCCAACAATTGCACATGAAAAAACATCAATAATAAATGTGGTTTAGACCCAATCTGAATGAGTTTTAATATATGTGAAGTCAGCGACCTGAGATACCGTCTTGGTAGTCAATCAGGTTTTGAGATTATTCGGCTAATAAATAATCTCTTTGATAGGCAGTCTGATGTTTTAAAACGCTATAACACAGATCTCTGTACACGACAAATTTCATAGGATCCTTGTCCTATCAGGC
>NZ_SGSS01000007.1:0-146451 GCF_004209135.1 Acinetobacter sp. WCHAc060006
TTTTATATTAAAGTACTTATCTAGTATGCCAAAGGCTGTAGCAAATCGTATTGCCGTGGTTCCAGATCTACAAAATGGACAGTTTGATGCAGTGCTGTTCCATGGAACTAAGTCGGAGCTACTGAGCTTACAACAGCAGATTGCCAACCGTGATGGTGCCATCATTGGTATTACTCGATTAGAGCCAGGTCAATATGACATTCCGCTTGAGCGATTTGTCATTGAACGTGCAATTAGCATTAATACTGCCGCTGCAGGTGGTAATGCAAGCCTCATGACCATGAGCTAACCTATCCACGCTTCCTCAGAGCAAGGATCGCCGAAGTTGTATTCGTACAGCTTCGGTTTTTTTTCAGTTAATTCCCAACGCTGTGAGTTTCTTACAACATTTTTAGAATAATTTGACCCTTCAAGTTCAAACTTTGTTACCATCCCTGTTTTGAACATACATGTGATTTTTTCTGTATATGACTTCTTCTTATCAGCAACAACTTGATGCAAAAGTTGAGCGTATTTCAGCGCAATTTGCCGAATTTAATCCTCCTTCACTAGAAGTTTTTAACTCACCTGAGCAAAACTTTCGTATGCGTGCAGAATTCCGTATTTGGCATCGTAAAGAAGGCGGTATGTTCTATGCAATGTTTGAACGTACTGAAGATGACAAGAAAAAAGTTGTAGAGATTAAAGAGTTCCCTATTGCAGATCAAAGCATTAATGACTTAATGCCGAAGTTACTTACTGCATTGGAAGCAGATTCAATGTTATCTGCACGTTTATTCCAAGTCGATTTCCTCGCAACGCTCAGTGGCGAAATGCTGGTATCTTTGCTTTACCATCGTAAGCTTGAGCCAGAATGGGAAGTGGCTGCCAAAGCTTTGGCTAAAGAATTGAACATTCAACTGATTGGCCGTTGCCGTGGTCAAAAGTTTGTTTTAGAAAATGAATTTGTCGTAGAAGAATTACAAGTATTCGATCGCCAATATAAATACAAACAAATTGAAAATAGCTTTACGCAGCCAAATGCCAAGGTTTGTCAAAAAATGTTGGAATGGGCATGTAATGTTGCTCAGCAGTCCGATAAAGACCTACTTGAGCTTTACTGTGGTAATGGTAACTTTACCCTGCCTTTGGCTTCGCGCTTTAACCGCGTATTAGCAACCGAATTAGCAAAATCATCTGTATATGCAGCACAGTGGAATATCGAGCAAAATGGCGTAGACAACATCCAAGTTGCACGTTTATCTGCCGAAGACTTTACACAAGCCTATAATGGCGAACGTGAATTCCGTCGCTTACAAGAAGCCAATATTGATCTTTCAACTTATGACTTCGACACAGTTTTTGTTGATCCACCGCGTGCTGGTATCGACGATGAAACATTAAAATTGATCCAGCGCTTCGAACGCATTATTTATATTTCATGTAACCCAGACACTTTACATGACAATTTAAAAACCTTGTCAAAAACCCACAAAGTCACAAAATTCGCAATGTTCGATCAATTCCCGTATACGCATCATGTAGAATCTGGTGTGTTACTCGAAAAGATTTAAACAAAACATTTCATGTCATAAAAGCATAACCCAAAGAGCTTAACATTAAGCTCTTTTTTATTACTTAAAAATAAGTAAGTTAAAATATACAAGTCCCCTATACTTTCTTTATTTCGTTCATGTTCATTAGATTAATCGGAAAATCTAGTGTTCAACTGATGCTTTTATCACTTTGGTAGACTTGAATTATTTTACAGATTGACTATATTTCGTTCTATCGAAGGTCATAAATGAAGGCTCTATGAGTTTTTGGCAAAAATTGTTCTCAACTGAACAGGAAAACGGGCATAAAAACCAAATTGCTTGCGTTGAAAATGATTGCTCATGCAAATCTAATGAACAACTTCTAGAAGCGCTTGCAAAAGCAACCGATGAAGATGTCATTCTTGGCATAAAGAAAGTTCTAGCTTCTCGTGGCTATAGTCGTAAAGAGCTCAATGAGCTACAACATCTACCATTGCACTAAATTGTAGATTGTACAAAAAGGCATTTCATCCCCATGAAATGCCTTTTTTAATGTCTATAATTTTGGCAATTCAAACCCAAGCTTTCGTCTTCTTAGCTAAATGACTGCTTTGTTTATAATTTTTTTCATCTTTTTGTTATGATGATGCACAATAATGAAAAATTATAAGAAATCAGGGATATTTGCGATGAAACTCCATCTATTGATGTTACTCGGAAGCCTCAGTTTTATACTGACAGGATGCCAACGCCTACCCGAAGAATGCCAAAATTATTGGACTAACATCGAAAAAATATCCAAGCAGATGCAAATGTCTGATCTTCAAATTAAAACACGTAAACAACAGTTTAAAGAGCAAGTCCCTGCCATGAATAAACAAGAAGCAATCGAATACTGTAGCCGACAAAGTAGTTTTCTTAATTTAATGAAAGAATAGCCACCAACCTGTAATTCTCAAAGTAAATCTTCGAACTTCGATACTTTGCTTCCATGTACATAAATTTCTTTAGTTTGAGTCTACAAACACCTTATTGCATGGCTCAAATTCGCTATAAGCCAACATTGGCCCCAATCGCCTCCATGCATCATGTCTGTTCAATGCAGGAATATAAGCACTGGATAATGACCCATCTAAATATAATGCATCATCAACGCCCAGTGCTTCCTTAAAGAAAGTTGCAAACTGATAGAAAGTCAGAGGCTGATTACTAATTACAAAATATAACTGCTGATTTTTCAATCCGACACCATTTCGAATTTTATATGAGCTGGCATCTTTTAAAAAATTAGGATTGATCTGCCCTTGATGGACCAACATTGGGCCTGACTGCGTTGCATAACGTGGATTAAAAGTATTTTTTGCATATTCCGCAGTGCTCTGTAAACGAACTTCCTGATCATTCCAAGCCAACACCCCATTCGGCTGAATCAGAAAGTTACCATAGCCCTGCGTGGCTCTGTTTAAGGATTGAAGTTGCTGGCCATCTTCAACATATAATCCAACTGCCGAATAATCGCTGTGAAACATTCCTGCATTCATTGCAAAACTTAAGGGATGACATGCTTGACGCATTCGCTTAGCCAAATGCGTTAAAGTCGCATAAGGCTCACCATTGCTCTGATACAAATGTAAGCTGAGGGCTTTAAAATTTTTGACTTTCACAACATCTGCCTGAATAGGTTCAGACACACGCCACTGCTCTATATCAGCATCTGCTTGTAGCGCCATACTTATGCCGACCCAACTCAACACAAGGCCATACCATAGCGTCGGTTTATACATGCTGTTCACCTGTCGAATGCTCAAACAAAGTCTAGCCTAAAGAGTCGATTAATTCACAAAAAAGAAGTAGACTAAAAGCCTAACAATACACTTGTAACTTTATTGGCGAACGTAGACATGCATCAGCAGAGCAGACGGTTTCCTTTAGGGGCACATTTAATCGTCAAACATTTTGGTTATAGTCATCACGGCATTTACGCAGGTCGTGGCAGAGTAATTCATTACTCTGGATTCGCGCATCTATTTAAAAAGCATCCCATTGAAATCACTTCAATTGATGAATTTAGCCGTGGCAAACATATCGACGTTCAGCACTATAGCCAACCTAAGTTTACTGGTCGTCGAGTTGTTCGTCGTATGCGTTCACGTATGCACGAAAACCATTATCACCTCATTACCAATAACTGTGAGCATTTGTGCACATGGGCAATCACAGGCGTTGAAAGTAGCCCACAAGTGTACCGTATGATGAATCGCCTCACGACAATTGGCTATGTCAGCTCTGCAATGAGCTTTATGAATAGCATGTTCTTAACGCTTACTACAACTAGCTTTGCACTTGTGTTGTATATTAAGAAAAAATTACGCGATAAAGCCAATCATAGACTGAAACAGTATTTCGATTTTCGCAATCAGCAACAAAAGAATCGCTAAGTCACATTCGAATTATACTGCAACTATTCACCTACTATTTTTGAATAGGTATAGCCCAAATATCCGTTACATCATGACGATTAAAATGCCTTATTTTTCTTAAGTTTTATAGACTGATTCCACTTAAAATCATAAGCTTGTGCTATCGACATTGTAGTTTTAGCGTTTGGGTCTTTTATGATGCTTCAGTTTAATGCAGATCAGCTCAAAGTTATTCAACTGCGCGAAGGCTATCATGCATGTTTAGCCCCTGCAGGAAGTGGTAAAACTGAAGTCCTCACCGAGCGTATTGTGCAAGCTCTAGCGCGTAATGTAAAAGCCGATGATATTTTATGTCTGACTTTTACCAACCGTGCAGGCTTAAATATGCGAGAGAAAGTCACTGCTCGCTTGGCTAAAAATTTTCCACAATTGTTTATTGGCAATCTACATGCCTTTTGCTTCAAATTATTAATGAAGCACTATGACAGCCAGCATCGTGACTTAATCAATGAAGAACTGCAAAAACGCCTCATACGCCAAGCCTTAGAACAATTAAATGCATTACTCATTCAGCCACATCATGAGGTTTTGGTTCAGTTACAACATTGTTTAACCCGCTATGAGCTTAAAGCAAATGCACTCGATGGCTTTGATCCTCAAGCACTCAACTACTGCCATTACAGTATTTTTAAAAATGAAGATCCATACGCTCTATGGAATATGGAAGCGATTCGCAATTTATGTTTGCCCTTAATCTCTGAAGCACGGCATTTTTTAAAACCTGAACAGAAAAGTTATATTCGAAGCCGCTTACGTACCCTTGATCAGAACATTCCTGATCACTGCGTTAAATATGCATTTGTCTTGGCGGTATATTTTAATGAGGCTTATCAAGCACTCAAAAAACACTATCATTTTTATGATTATGATGACCTTATAATAGATGCGCTCGTGCTACAAAATCAGCCTAAGGCCAAACGCTATGGATGGATTCAAATTGATGAAGTACAAGACCTCTCGCCTTTGCATTGGCTTTTGGTCGACCATCTCACTGCCAAAGATGCCCATATTTTAATTTTAGGTGATGTCAATCAATCGATTTATCGTTTTCAAGGTGCATCTGTAGAATTAACCCAAGAGCGCTTAGGGCAAAATGTACATGTATTGGAAGAAAACTACCGTAGTCCAGACAATCTCGTTCAACTGTCTAATCAGTACATGGCATCTAGCCTAGATTCAACCTATAAAATCACAGCACGCGCCCACAAAAAAGCACATCCACGTGCCTTACTGCACTTGCACCGTGAATTTGATACTGAACATACAGCCGACCTCATTCGTCATATTCACATGCTCAACCAAAAAGATGAATCTACCGCCGTTTTGCTGTCGACCAATCGTCAAGCCGATGCCTTTTCAGATCAACTCAATCAGCAAGAGTTAAGGCATTTTTTTGTTGCACAAAATGATTTGTTAAGCCGTGAGTTTTATTTAGACTTTATGGCCTTTGTGAGTGCATTAAAAGACCCTGAAAATCGTTTGGCCTGGGCGCGTCTGTTGTGGCGCTTTGGCAATATTCAGCACTATAAACCTACACATTTAAAAGAGACTGAAGCACAATTTGCTACTATTCAGTTGGTTCATGAACTACGCGAGCATGGTTGTTGGCTCAATAATTTCATTAACATTAGCGACTGCTATCAGCATCAACAGCAGTGTTTAATCCAACATATACAAAACAACAGCTTTGCCTATTTTGATACAGAAACCACCGGGCTTGATCTCGCCCTAAATGATATTGTTCAAATTGCAGCTGTTACGCAAGATCAAGAGCTTAATTTATATTGCCTATCGGATCAGGACTTAAGCGAAAGTTATAAAATTCATGGGATTGATGCGTCTGTACTGGCAAAACATGGTTTAGATGCCAAACAACAGCTACATACATTTATGCAATTTAGTCATGACAAAGCACTGATTGCTCATAATTTAAAGTTTGATCAGGCCATGCTGACTGAGAATTTAAAGCGTTATGCACCCGAATTATCAGACATATTTTTTAGCCAACATAAATTTTGTACGCTAGAACTGACGCGCCAGCTGTTTCCAAATTTAGACAGCTATAAACTTGGGCATTTATTGGCACATTTTAAATTAGACGGCGAAAACAGCCACAATGCCTTAGATGATGTAAAAGCAGGTCGCGCACTATTAAACCCCTTACTGGCTAAAATTCAACAGAATGAAACAGCGCTAAGTGCTTATATCGCACAAGCTGAAAAATGCTTAAACGCATTTAACCAAAACTTTAGCCCGCTCTGGAATTTGGCACAATATAGTATACGGCGTAATGGTGATTTTAAAATTCAGCAACTATTTAAGCTTTATACACACTATATGCAAGCATTTAATCCTCAGCTTTATGAAGCGCATATAGATACAAGTATTGAACAACTTCGAGTCAAACTGCTCAACCATGCAAATTATCATTTTGAGCATATTCATAACCCGTATCAATATTTTGATGAAGCGATTCCCTTCTATCAAACCGCAAAAGAGTCTGATCTCATCACTCCAAATGATCAACTAATTGTCAGTACGATTCATCGCTCCAAAGGGCTTGAGTTTGATCATGTCATTTTGCCAGACTTAACCCATCAAAATTTCCCTGGCTATATGGTCGTCAAAAAACAAAATAGTGAATCACAGCTCCATCAAAATGAAGGTCATCAGCTGTATAAAGAACAAAAGCGCTTGTTATATGTCGCCATTACCCGCGCCAAACAGAGCCTGACCATTGGTAGCTATAATCTTAAAAGCATTGAACAAAGCTGGTATAAGCCGCGACACTATAAAATCACTAGTTTCATGCATAAACATCAAGCTAACTTTGAGTCGATTTAATCCATATATCTAAATTTGAACGCATTCAATTGAGCGATACCAAAATCGCTCAATTTCGCTCACCATAAACCCTAAAGTAGATTTCCTTTGGCTGTCGCACTCACTGGTGGTGGTAGCTCCAAATCCAAGGAACTCAGCATTTCACGCTCTACCCCACGCACTATGGCATCCAAAGCCAAGTCATTTTCTTGCACACCAAAGGGTTCTTCTAGCTCTGCGCTTAATGCATCTAGACCTAAAAACAAATAGGCGATCAGCGCCACGATAATGGGTGTCCATACGCCAAGACTGGTGGCTAAACTAAAAGGCAAAATAAAGCAAAATGAATATACCGCGCGATGCAACAACACCGAATATGAAAATGGTAAAGGTGTTGATGAAATCCGATCGCAACCAGCGTGAATATCCCCCAAAGCCACCACATGCTGACTGATGGTTTGGTAAATAATATCGCTGATAGTGCCTTGCTGATATAAATTGGCTAAGTCCTGCTGCACCAATTCAAGTAAATATTGGGGTGCATTAAAATGGTTTTGAAGTTTGTGCCATTGCTGATCATTCAATCCTAAGGCCACTTGCGTTTGGCTAAAGTACATATCTTGCTTACGCAAACGATCACGTAATAAAGCACTAAACTGCATGACTCTCAGCATCATCAATTGGCGTGAAGTCTCAGGCAACACATGGCTATCGCGACAGATATGACGCGTTTGAGCAATCAATGCTCCCCATAATTTACGGCCCTCCCACCAACGGTCATAGCAAGCTGTATTTCGAAAACTCAGAAAAATCGAAAGAATCACACCAAAAATTGTAAATCCAATGGCAGGTACTTCAGGCATATTCACATAATGGCGTGCATTTAAATACACCAAACTAGCCGATATTAGGACCACAATAGCCAGTGCAGGCACAACTTTGGGTAAAATTGTGCCATGCCATGCAAATAAAAGTTTAAAACTATTGGCTTTATCTCGAACAATCATCTGCTCACCTTAGATTAAGATCCCACAAAAAAGCCCAACCGAGGTTGAGCTTTTGAATCAAGATCGGAGGCGAACCTCAAGCAAGTTAGACGCTAGTTTTCACTCAACATACTTTCGGCTACCTTTTCATTTGATGGTGTAAATTATTTACCTGGCTTAAAGCTGTCTTTTAAGTCCAAAATGCGGTTAAACACAAGTTTTTCATTGCTGTAATCGTGTTGATCTGCAACAAAATAACCTTCACGTTCAAATTGGAAACGATCTTCAGCTTGTACTTGTGCCAATGAAGGTTCAACTACAGCTTCCACAATCGTTAAAGAATTTGGATTTAAGTTTTCTAAGAAATCTTCACTGATTTCAGGATCTGCTTCTGTAAATAGACGATCGTAAATACGAACTTCTGCTTTTACACCTTTGGTTGCAGAAACCCAATGTACAACGCCTTTCACTTTACGCCCTTCAGGGTTTTTACCTAAAGTTTCAGGATCAATTGAACATTTCAGCTCAACCACCTCACCATTTTCATCTTTAATGACTTCGTCGCACTTAATCACGTACGCATGACGTAAACGAACTTCACCACCCGGAATTAAACGTTTAAAGCCTTTTGGTGCAACTTCTTCAAAGTCCTTACGGTCAATGTAAAGCTCAGACGTTAACGGAATTACGCGCTCGCCCATATCTACGTTTGGATGACGTGCATGTACCAAGTCCATGTCTTGTGGCAAGTTGGTTAACGTCACTTTAAGTGGATTTAACACCGCCATTGCACGGCTTGCTGTATTTTCTAAAGATTGGCGAATACAGAATTCAAGCATTGCAACATCGACAATACTGCCATCAACTTTAGTTACACCAACACGCTTACAGAACTCACGTAAGCCTTCTGCTGTAAAACCACGACGACGCATACCCACAACTGTTGGTAAACGTGGATCATCCCAACCATTTACAAAACCGCCATCCACTAAACGACGTAATTTACGCTTAGAAGTAATGGTGTAGTCGACATTTAAACGGCTAGATTCGTACTGACGTGGTACTGCAGGTGATTTAACTTTTTCTACAACCCAGTCATAGAATGGACGGTGATCTACAAACTCTAATGTACACAATGAATGCGTAATGCCTTCAATCGCATCGGATAAAGGATGCGCATAATCGTACATTGGGTACATTTTCCATTTATCACCTGTTTGGTGATGCTCAGAATGTAGTACACGGTACAAAATTGGATCACGCATGTGAACGTTTGGAGATGCCATATCAATTTTGGCACGCAGTACAGCTTTACCTTCGCCAAGTTCGCCATTACGCATTTGCTCAAAACGTGCAAGGTTTTCTTCAACCGACGCATCACGTTGTGGTGAGTTTTTGCCTAGATCGACAAAATTACCGCGGTTTAAACGAATTTCTTCAGGGCTTTGCAAATCTACGTATGCATCGCCTTGTTCAATCAGTTGCACAGCCCATGTATACAGCTGGTCAAAATAGCTTGATGCATAGCGTGGTTCGCCATTCCAATCAAAACCTAACCATTTTACGTCGTTGGCAATACCATCTACGTATTCTTGCTCTTCTGCATCAGGATTAGTGTCATCAAAGCGAAGGTTACATAAACCTTCAAACTCTTGTGCAATACCAAAGTTTAAGCAAATTGCTTTTACATGGCCAATATGTAGATAACCATTTGGTTCTGGTGGGAAGCGCGTAACAACTTGTTTTGAACGGCCAGTAGCCAAATCGTCCGTAATAATTTGACGAACAAAATCTAAGCCAGGCTGTTGTTCTTGCTGCGCAGCATCGACAGACGCATTATTACTTGGTGTCGGGTTATTTGGCAGTGTTGAAACAACATCATTCGGCTTCATAGTTAAAAAATCACTTTTGATGAAAAAAATATAGGGATAAATTGGGTTTGTTAAACCTTCATCATTCTAGCTGATCTGCCAGATGATTTATGAATGTTTTACAGCCCCTTAAACGATATTTGATCTATTTTACAAAGAAAATAACGTTTTTACTTGCCTTGTAGTTTACAGTTTGCTTATGCTTCTCACAACCAAAAAACCCATGGCTTTGTTGTCCATGATTAGGAGATTACACAATGAGTTTTCCTCAAGTCGAATTAAACACCAATAAAGGTCGTATTGTTCTTGAGCTTAACAGTGAAAAAGCACCAAAAACTGTAGCTAACTTCTTAGAATACGTTCGTGACGGTTTCTATGACGGCGTGATTTTCCACCGCGTAATCGACGGATTCATGATCCAAGGTGGCGGTATGGATGAAAACTTTAAAGAAAAAGCAACACGCGATGCAATTGAAAACGAAGCTGACAACGGCTTAACCAATGACCTTGGTACAATTGCAATGGCACGTACACAAGCACCTCACTCTGCTTCTGCACAATTCTTTATTAACGTTGGCAACAACTCTTTCCTTAACCACTCTGGCAAAAATGCTCAAGGTTGGGGTTATGCAGTATTTGGTAAAGTAACTGAAGGTCTAGACGTAGTTAACGCAATTAAAGGCGTTCGTACAGGTAACCGTGGTTACCACGCTGACGTTCCGCTTGAAAACGTAGTGATCGAATCTGCAAAAATCATTGCTGAATAAATAACATCCTCTCCATTCTTTATTAGTTTTAAAGCATCGCTTTAAAATGGAGTAATGAAAAGGTTTCTCTATTTAGAGAAACCTTGAGGATGATAAGGAAAAGATTTGTGACCTATCTGTTTATCGCTGATTTACATTTGTCACCTGATCACCCTCGACTCGTTCGGGGGTTTTTGGATTTATTAGAACACTATAAAACCCAGCAAACCCAGCTGTATATTTTAGGCGACTGGTTTAATGCGTGGATTGGCGATGACTACAGTGCCCCATGGCTGAATGAAATTGTACAGGCCTTGCAAATTTTTCATGCATCAGGCAATCAGGTTTATTTTGTTGTAGGTAATCGTGACTTCTCCTTAGGGCAACAATTTCTCAATCAATTCCACGGTACTTTGCTCAAAGAAATCTCTACGCTACAAATTGGCAATACACGGTATCGCATTGAACATGGTGATCTCCTTTGCACCGATGACCTATCCTACCAACGCTTTCGTAAAGTAATTCGTAACCCACTCATTTTAGGCTTACTCAAAAAAACACCTTTAAGCTTCCGACAAAAATTAGCACATGGCTTTCGCAAAAAAAGCCAACAAGCCAATCAAATTAAAAGCTATGAAGTGATGGATGTGAATCAACAGGCCGTTGAAAATGCTTTGGCTCATGTCGATGTATTAATTCATGGTCATACACACCGCCCAGCCATTCACCAAGTTGCACATAAACAACGTATTGTATTAGGCGACTGGCGTGCACATGAGGCGCAAATTTTAGAAATATCCCCTCAAAATCATATAAGCCCACCATCCTTAAAACTCAGTACGTGGTCATATTAAAGTTACAACCAGTTTCGACATTCCTCCTCACATAGCAAATTTCAGGTCTGAATGCTTTAAATTCAACAGTGCGTTTACTGCTATTCAAAAATTGAGTCATAAGTTCTCAAAACAATAAAAAACTGCCAAATGACAGTTTTTTATTACTTATTCAAATGTGTACGATTAAGCAGCAATTTCAGCTTGCTTCGCTACAGGGCTATTACCAATTTGCCAAACATAAGGTAAGGCCGTTTGATTAACCACCCAGTCCCCAATCACCTTTTGCTTATAAATAAGTGGGTTATGTGAAGATACCACACGTGCATTACGCCAGAAACGATCCAGTTGCTTAGCCGTACTACTGGCCGATGCACCCAAGCTGTTAAATAATTCTGTACTTAAATTAAGCACCAATTCAGAGATAACAACCTGACCTTGGGATGACTCCAATTCAGCACGGTCATTGGCCTGTTGCTCGAAGGTGGCATCCGACTGAAAATGACTCAGATAAGCAACATCCAAAGCTTTTGCTGTAGCTAATGTAATAGCTTCACTGGCATAGGCTTGAGCTGAAGCTTTACCAATGACTTGTAAAATTTGCGCATCATCACGGACTAAATCTGCATTGCCATGACTAAAGATTCGTGTACGCTGACGAACTTCTTCGCTAAAAGTCGCCACTGCGCTGTGTGCAATACCTGCCAAAGTTGCGAGATGCACCACTTGATAGAATGCAGTTTGGTACTTAAAACGCTGCTCAAATGGCAAAATGTGATCGCGCTCAATGGCCACATCTTGAATGGTTAAAGTACCACTCCCCGTGGTTTTCTGGCCAAAACCATCCCAATCATCGCTAATTTTTACCCCTGCATCCTTTGTAGCAACTGCTGCAATCACATGCTGATTTTGGGTTTCATCCAAAGCAAAAAGATCAATCCAATCCGCAAAAATAGTGCCGGTTGAATAATACTTTTGCCCATTCACACTTAATTGTCCATCTTGATTGGCCGTCACTCGTGTAGCAACATCACCAATTTCAACTTGGCCAATTTCCGTCCAAGCATTGCCCACCAAATCACCCTGTACAAAACGCTTAAACCATATCGTTTGATCTTGATCTTTATGCGCATTTAATCGGTCTTCGACAAAGGCAAAATGCCCACGCAGTGCTTGCACCACATTTGAATCGGCTTTCGCTAATTCAATCAATAGGCGAAACAGTTGCTGTTGAGATAGTCCATCACCACCAAATGCCGTTGGTACACGTACTGCGCCAAAGCCTACTTGCTTTAGAGCTTGAATAGCGTCAAATGGTAGCTTACGCTGCGTTTCACGCTCTAATGCACCTAAAGCAATCTGCTGAAAAATAGGACGAAATTTTGTCGCAACCTGCTCGTAATCAGCACCGAGTGATAAATTTTGATTATTTTGAATGCTCATATTTAATTCCTCTTAGCTCCAAGCATGACGGGGTAAGGCAACACCATTAAGATAATAATTTCCAACAAGATTTAATTTCCAACGTACAGGGTCATGTAGCGTATGGGTACGGGCATTGCGCCAATGACGATCTAAATTCAGCTCAGATAAAGTTGAACGTGTACCTGACAACTCAAACAGCTTATTGGCTGCCAAAAGTGCAATTTCAGTGGTCAGCACTTTAGATTCAGCCGTGAGTAAAGTCGCTTGAGACACCGTTTCTTCTGTAGGTTCTTGCAAAGCTTTATCAATTGCCACTGCGGCTAAATCTAATACAGCCTCTGCTGCACGTAATTTAATTTTTATTTCACCAATATTGGCAATGGTATATGGGTCTTGTACAGCCTGCTCTAAACCCGAATCAATCCAAGGACGAGCATGCTGACGCACGTAGTCAATGGTTTCTTGAATCGCGCCACGGGCGATACCTGCATCTACCGCAGATTGAATAAATTGTGAAATTGCACCAGCAACTGTAGGACGCTCAAATGCCTGATGGATTGGTACAACATACTTTAAATCGACTTTCACATTGTCTAAAAGCACTGAACCACTGACAGTTGTACGTTGCCCAAAGCCACTCCAGTCATTAATGATAGTTAAGCCTGGTGTGTGTTGTGGCACTAAGGCTGCATAAGGCTTTCCATCATTAACTGCAACCACGGGAACCCAATGCGCAAGTAAGGCCCCTGTCGCAAAGAATTTTTGCCCATTAATAAGGGCATGATCTGCTTCAAAATCGATACGCGTAGTGAGCTCAGCCACGTTTTTTGAACCTTTTTCCGAAAATGCATTGCCAAAGCGTTTACCTTGTAATACTTGCTCAAAGAAAAAAGCTTGTTGCTCAGGTTGAGCATCTAAACGGATATGCTCTACAAAAGCCCAGTGGTTTTGGGCAATTTGCCCCAAAGAAGAGTCTACACTCGAAATAATTTTGACAACTTCTGCCAGCGTCTTATAACTTACGCCTGCACCACCAAACTCACGTGGAACGTTAATCCCCCATAGCCCAGAGGCAGAATAGCGTTGTACCTCTTGTAAAGGTAAGCGTCTTTCATGGTCACGCTTTGAAGCCTCTTTGGCAAATTCATGTGCCAAAGTTTCAGCAATTGCTATTGCTTCTTCATCGCTACGAACCACATGGGCTAAATCGTCAGAATGATAAAAATCACGAGGAATCTTTTGTGCATCTTTTAATTTAATTTCAATTTTTGATGTCATTTTTTCAATGCTCAAATGGTTATTTATAATTAAGCTAGCACTTTTTATTTTGATTTTTTATATATTAATCTTCAAACCAAATCACTTTATTTAAAATACAAAATACCGATATATTTTATTTCATAATAATGTCATTCTTCCTTACAATTTAATAATAATTAAACATAAATCTCAAATAACCCAAAAACAACAATCCATAAATTAAACATATATTTCAATATCTTAAACAAATATTAAGTTAATTTTAAAGACTTATTTATAAATCACAATTATTGCTATATCAATTATATGATAAACATTCATTTTTTTATTCATAACGTATCCGTATATTTTTCTTAATATAAAAGCAAGCTCCACATATAGATTACATGATGACAAAACAAATTCGCTTTAATGCCTTTGAAATGAATTGCATTGCCCACCAATCGCCTGGTTTATGGCGACATCCGCTTGACCGCTCTACCGAATATAAAGACCTAGAATACTGGACTGACTTAGCCAAAATTTTAGAACGTGGCATCTTTGATGGTGTGTTTATTGCAGATGTTTTAGGTATTTACGATGTTTATCATGGTTCAGCTGAACACGCTTTAACAGGTGCAGTACAAGTCCCTGTCAATGATCCCTTGCAAATTGTACCAGCAATGGCTGCCGTAACTCAGCACTTAGGATTTGGGGTAACGACCTCTATTTCATTCGAACATCCATATCCATTTGCACGGCGTATGAGTACCTTAGACCATCTTACCAAAGGCCGTGCTGGCTGGAATATCGTGACATCTTATTTAGAAAGTGGCTCAAAAAATTTAGGCCTAAAAACTCAAGTCAGCCATGACAATCGTTATGACATTGCGGATGAATACTTAGAGGTTTTATATAAGCTTTGGGAAGGTTCTTGGGAAGATGATGCTGTCTTACGTGATAAGCAAAAAGGCATCTTTGCAGATCATACAAAAGTTCACCCTATTCAACATGAAGGGCAATATTTTAGCGTACCAGGCATTCATATTTGTGAACCGTCACCGCAGCGTACTCCTGTTTTATATCAAGCTGGCGCATCAGCACGTGGGCAAAAATTTGCCAGTCAAAATGCTGAATGTGTGTTTATTTCTGCACCAACACAAGTCGCTGTTAAAAAATTAGCTTCAGGTATTCGCCATAATTTAGCCCAAGAAGGCAAAGATCCAAACTCTGTACTGATCTACACCATGTTGGCAATTGTGGTAGATGAAACTGATGAAAAAGCTCAAGCTAAATTTCGTGAATATCAACAATATGGCAGTTACGATGGTGGCTTGACGCTTGCATCGGGTTGGTCAGGTGTCGATTTTGCTCAATTTAAAGCCACAGACCAAGTCGAATATATTCAGACCAATGCCATTCAATCAATGTTGCAGTCTTATGTTGAAGCAGATCCAAATAAAGTGTGGACCATTGAAGAAATTGCACACTGGACCAGTGTCGGTGGTAATGGGCCTGTCATTGTTGGCTCACCAACAACGGTTGCAGATCGACTGCAAGAGTGGATTGATGTGACAGGAATTGATGGCTTTAACCTCGCATATATTTTGGCTCATCAGAGCTTTGAAGATGTTGTGACTTATGTTGTCCCCGAATTGCAACGTAGAGGCGTTTATCCTACAGCATATCGTGAAGGCACCTTACGCGAGAAGCTGTTTGCACAAGGGCCAAGACTTCCAGATGAGCATCGTGCAGCGCAATATCGCCACCGTAATTCAGCACCCAAAACAACACAAAGCCTTGAAGCGGATACTGTCAGCGTATAGCACGACATAAATTCAAGCATAAAAAAACGGTAACTATTCAAGTTACCGTTTTTTTGTTGAACTGTATAAACAGTCTTTTGATATCAGATTAATGACTTAAGCGATACAATTGATTTGGGCCCGTATAGAAGCTTTTACCATCCAAATTTAAAGCAAAAGTTTCACCTGTTTCCAATTCAATCATTTGTCCTACATCCACCCAAACAAAACCATTTGGTGTATTTTGTTGGCGTTGCATAGGTACCAATTTCACATTAATTTGACCGCCATTTGACTGGCTGGCAATATGCCATTCATTTAATTTTTTCATTACAATTACTCAAAGTTGAGCATTTGTGACAATCACGCAAAGAGATAAATTAACGCAGATAGAGGAATTATTCTGTATTACTAACTACTAGATGCAATCTAAGCAACTCACTTAGATTTTATATAAATCACAAACCGCTATATAAATAGAAAAGCAGGAACAATACCCACCTATTAGTTATTCTTTTATACATTTTTTAACTTAACAAAGCAAATTTAACTTGTAACATTTTTTAAACAATCAGTATAAAAGTGCTTATTTTTTTCTTATTCTTCACTGTTTTATTCAATCGCTTTAAAAAATATTGTGTTTTATTACAGGTGCTTTCATGCCTAAAGATCAAGACATGAAAGCGCATAATGTGTGCAATTCAGCATTACAATTTTAACGCTCGACTGCTTAATAACCTGCAGAAACTTGTACCTCTTCTGCATCTGGTTTGTAACGCTGAAGCAAAGTTCTTAGCGACTGCATTAATACGCTGGTATCTACACCGACTGCTACAAACTCCGTACCTAAGGCTAAATACTGCTCGGTTGCTTCATGTTGTGTAGACAATATACCTGCTGCTTTGCCAGATGCACGAATGCGCTGAATAGCATCAATCACGGCTTTTTGTACTTCAGGGTGGTTCGGATTACCTTCATAGCCCATTGTTGCAGATAAATCTACTGCACCAATAAAAATACCATCAATCCCTTCTACTTTTAAAATATCGTCTAAATTGGCAAGTCCTTCTACAGACTCAATTTGAATTAATAAACAAATATTTTCATGTGCAGTTGCATAATAGTCAGGGATACTGTTCCAGCGTGTTGCACGTGCTAATGCAGCCCCTACGCCACGCACACCTTCTGGCGGATAACGAACTGCTTTAACCATCAGTTCGGCTTGCTCAACCGACTCCACCATTGGAATCAACAAAGTCTGTGCGCCAATATCTAATAATTGCTTTATCAATTGCACACTGCCAATCGGCGGGCGCACGACTGCTTGTGAAGGATAGGCTGCTATACTTTGCAACTGCGATAAGGTTGTGCGCAAATCACTCGGCGCATGCTCACCATCAATAAGTAACCAATCATAGCCGGCATTGGCAGCAATTTCAGTCCCATAAGCATCTGCAAGCCCAACCCAGAGGCCAATTTGCTGCTGAGTTTTTAATTTACGTTTAAAGTGGTTTGTGTAATCTATCATTTACTTGCTCAGTGCAGGAGAAGAGACATCCTTTGATTAAACGCCTTTTGGTAGATTCTGCCAATAGAGATTTTATATCAATTCATTGCTCAAAGTTATTAATAGAATACTTGTAGTAAACTGTAAATATTGAGATTATTAGAAAAATCAAACTTATCATTGAAACAATGAAATTAGACTTTTCTAAAACCAATAAAATTTTCAATATTTTTCTAGTACTGCTTTTTATTGTCATACTTATTGATCTCGACCCTGCACTCACATACGTGATCTCAATCATTAAAACCCCATTGCTACTCATTTACTTAGTAAGCACAGCTTTAATACTGTATGAATTTTTACATAAATTTCACGGCCATTTGAATGAAAAAAACCGACTAAAAAGCGCACATAAAGATATACAAGATGCATTGAACCAATTAAGTCATGATGAAAAATACTTTTTGTCTCTATTTACAGAAAAACAAGTACTTGAACTGGGTTTTGACCCTAAAAATCCAACGATTCAAATATTACTAAGCCAAAAATTAATCATTGATTTAAATAAATTTGAAGGTGCTAAAAAACACTACCGAATTCATCCAAATGTATATAGATATTTAAGAACTCACCCCAAAGTTTTATATTAAAATAAAATCATTATTTTAGACCGTTCTGGAAGGCTTCATCATGGATTTGCTCAATATTTCAAAAAGTCGTTATACCACTAAAGCTTACGACCCAAACAAGAAAATTCCACCAGAACAATTTGCACGTTTACTTGAAATTCTTCGTTTGACACCCTCTTCTATCAATATTCAACCTTGGCACTTTTTTATTGCCGATCATAGTGCCGCGAAAGAACGTATTGCAAAAGCCTTGGTGGGTAAATATGCCTACAATGCACCAAAAGTACTCGACTCATCACACACCATTTTATTTTGTACCCAAGCCGATATTAGCGAAACGCACCTTGAGCACTTACTGAGCCGTGATGAAGCAAGTGGTCGATTTAAAGATGAGCAAGCCAAACAAGGTCAAAAAGACAGCCGTACGGGCTATGTGAATTTTTATCGCAACGAAAAAGGTGATATTCAGCGCTGGGCCGAAAATCAAACCTTTATTGCCCTTGGCCAAATGCTTTTAGCTGCAGGTATTGAAGGTGTGGATGCAACACCGATTGGTGGTTTTGATGAGGATATTATGAGCGATGAGCTACAGCTTGTTGAGAAGGGCTTAATTCCCTCCGTATTATTAACCTTGGGCTACCGCAGTGAAAAAGACTTCAACGCCAAACTCCCCAAATCACGCCTGAGCCAAGAAGAAATATTCACCAAGCTCTAATATTTTCAATAAAGCGACGAAAGGGGGACTATTCCCTCTTTCATGTCATTTTAGGACTTATTTTTTAAACATAAATCGAGTATATTTTGCGCAACTTAATATCTTGGTCAATTATCATGTTTGTTGCACCTAAATTACCGATGAAATTTTATTGCGCTTCATGTAAATCCATTTATTTACAACCCTACCAAGCAAAAGCACACCTTTTTTATCCACACTGCCCTCAATGTCAGCAACCTGGACAATTACAAGGCACAGTAGAGACACAAGACTTTATTAAACATCCCATCCCCCTCATCAAAAGCTATTTACAAGGCTTCAGCCGATCTTTAAATAGTTAAAATATTCTTTTAAAAATAATGCCTTAGATAAAAATTAAATTAATGTTTTTATTTTTTGGCCTGTATTTTGCTTTTTATTAAATACGATTTATATTCAATCAAGGGGAATACTCATGTCTATGCTGTTTAACCTACCAATGAAGTTTGAATGTACCCATTGTAATACCTGCTATATGCACCCTTATCAAATACAAGAACACCATTACCCTGCTTGCCCTCAATGTAAGGCACAAGGTCAATTACTTGGCATTGCTGAAACTGGCGATTTAATACAAAACCCTATTCATGCAATGAACAGCTACTTGTCATGGGTCAAAAGTAAATTAACGCCACATAGTCACTAAATGACTTAAGTAATGCGTTGAGTTAATGCTTAACGACAATAAAAATAATGCAAAAAGAATAATCTAGAAAATGTAACAGCCTACAGTAAATCATGCATAACTTCCTCCAGTTATGCATGATTTTTTACATTGCATAGGCCAAGCACAAAACACTACTTAAGCCTAAAGCTAAACCCAAAGCGACAATGGGCTTCACACGCTCTTTAAAGATAAATAATCCACTGAGCACACCGAGCATCACCACCAATACATTCATGCCTGCAAATACGACTGCTGGCGAATCTTTCAAGAGCATGTGTGCTTTCACATATAAGGCAATATTGGCAAAATTTAATACGCCAAGTAGTAAACCTGCACTAATATTTTGCCATGTTCCCATACTTTTATATTTAACAATGATGTATAGCATGGACAAAACAAAGGCAAAAATAAACATCAAATTCAGTGTCACTGAAAATTGTAAACCCAAGCCTGTCGTATATTTCAGCAATACATCTATGAGTGCATAACCTACCCAAACCGCTAAAAGCGAAATAACAGCCATCGGTTTTGCACCATAATTCAACTGTTTGCTTTTATGTGAATCTAATATACAAAATACGGCGCAAACCCCCATGATAATGCCCAAAATTTTCAGCTGATTAAAGGCTTCATGAAAAATGAAATACGCTGCCAGCAATGACAACACCACCGATAAACGCTGGGCAATTTCAGTTTTTAAAATACCTGCGCTTTGCAATGATTTGGACAAACTGAAAAAAATTGCAGGGAGCAATATGCCTAAAACGGTAATCAACCACCATGGTGTATGCTCGACTGACACATGGACTAAATCTGGCTTAAACCATAAATAGGTTAATACACTGGCCATCGCATAATTCCATGCAATCATTTGCATTGGAACTAAGCCTCGATCTCGGCATATTTTTAAGATTATAGATACCGCCACACTGCACAGCGCAGCTGCAAATATCAATTCCATGATGGTGTATCCTCTATCAAGCGATATTTTATATTTTTTCTTATCAATACAAGAAAAGCCCACATATTGTGGGCTTTTGCTGATAAATAATCTATGACAAATTATTTATAACGATCAACCATTTTCTCTAAAGAAATCGGGCGGATCTTGTCAGCGTTGCCAGCTGTACCAAATGCTGTGTAACGGTCTACACAGATTTGCTTCATTGCTTCAACAGTTTGAGCAAAGAATTTACGCGGGTCAAATTCGCTTGGTTTTTCAGCCATCATACGGCGCATTGCACCAGTAGACGCTAAACGCAAATCTGTATCGATGTTGATTTTACGAACACCGTGTTTGATTGCTTCAACCAATTGCTCAACAGGAACACCATAAGTTTCTTTGATGTCGCCGCCATATTGGTTAATGATTGCAAGCCATTCTTGAGGAACAGAGCTTGAACCGTGCATTACAAGGTGTGTATTTGGCAATGCCGCATGAATTTCTTTAATGCGTTCGATTGCTAAAATATCACCTGTAGGTGGACGCGTGAATTTGTAAGCACCATGTGAAGTACCTACAGCAATTGCTAAAGCATCTACATTTGTATCAGCAACAAAGCTACGCGCTTCTTCAACAGAAGTTAAAAGCTGTGAATGGTCAAGAACGCCTTCTGCGCCTACGCCATCTTCTTCACCAGCCATACCAGTTTCTAGGCTACCTAAACAGCCAATTTCACCTTCAACTGATACGCCGCACGCATGCGCCATTGCAACTGTACGACGAGTTACGTCTACGTTGTATTCGTAAGTTGTTGGTGTTTTGCCGTCTGCACCCAAAGAACCGTCCATCATTACTGATGAGAAGCCTAATTGGATAGAACGCTGACATACGTCAGGGTCTGTACCATGGTCCTGATGCATTACAACAGGAATATGCGGCCATTCTTCAATTGCTGCCAAAATAAGGTGACGTAAGAATGAAGCGCCTGCATATTTACGCGCACCAGCAGAAGCTTGTACGATTACAGGTGAATTCGTTTCGTCTGCGGCCAACATGATAGCGCGCATTTGTTCTAAGTTGTTTACGTTAAACGCTGGTACGCCGTAGTTGTGTTCGCCGGCGTGATCCAAGAGCTGGCGCAATGAAATAAGAGCCATAATGTCCTCCCAGGTAATGCGACATATTCTACATGCACAATCATTTCAATTCAGCAAAAAAACCAACTTTTATATAAAAAATCCCTGCTTATGCAGGGACTTTTAAAATAATGTCAGCAATTTTAGTGAGCTGCTGCTGAAGCTTCTGTTTGCTCAGTGTCTGCTGTCGCCTCATCTGCAGGTGCATTTGCAATTTCTGCAGGTACATCCGTATTTTTTTCGTCCAAGACTGGTTTATCTAAAGAGTCAATTGCCGCTTGTTGCTCTGGCGTCACTTTGTCATTTGTAACTGCAGCAGATGCTTCAGTCGCATCATGTGGAGCTGCATCTTTTTTTGCACACGCTGTTAATGCTAAAGGCGCAATTAATACTGCTGCAAGTGCCAGTTTTAGGTTCATCACATTGTCCTACGGGTTGATGATTAACTTCATGGAAAATTTTATTGCAGAAATATTGCATTTTTATGACTGAAAAATGAACGGCCATAAAAAAAGGGCTAACAATTGTCAGCCCTTTTTTGTATTTCAGTCTTAATCAAAGACGAAATGCTTATGCACGCTCAATAAGCGCAGCAACTGCAGGAAGTGTTTTACCTTCTACAAACTCAAGGAATGCACCACCACCTGTAGAAATATAACCAATTTTGTCTGCAACTTCATATTTGTCGATCGCAGCTAAAGTATCGCCACCACCAGCAATTGAGAAACCAGCAGATTCAGCGATCGCTAAAGATAATGTTTTAGTACCTTCGCCAAACTGATCAACTTCAAATACGCCTACTGGGCCATTCCACAGAATTGTTTTTGAAGTTTTTAAAATTTCAGCAAATGCTTTCGCTGTTTCTGGGCCAACGTCCAAAATCATGTCGTTGTCAGTTACATCTTCAACTTTTTTCACAACTGCTTTCGCTGCAGCCAATGAACCTAAGAAGTCATCAAAATTAATTTCTGACGCATCTGCCACAACTACGTCTGTAGGAAGTGGTACAGATACTTTGGCAGCAATTGCTTTTGCAGTGTCGATCAAATCATTTTCGCAAAGTGATTTGCCCACGTTAAAGCCAGCAGCAGCTAAGAATGTATTAGCAATACCACCGCCAACGATCAATTGATCGCAAATATCTGAAAGTGATGTTAATACATCAAGCTTAGTTGATACTTTAGAACCCGCAACAATCGCAACCATTGGCTTTTCAGGAGTTTGTAGCGCACGCCCCAAAGCATCTAATTCAGCTGCCAATAAAGGACCTGCAGCTGCAACTTTTGCACAACGTGCAACGCCTTCAGTTGATGCTTCTGCACGGTGAGCCGTACCAAATGCATCCATTACATAGACATCACAAAGTGCTGCATATTTTGCAGATAATTCTGGGTTGTTTTTCTTTTCACCAACGTTAAAACGGCAGTTTTCAAGTAATACCACTTGACCTGGTACAACTTCAACGCCATCTAAGTATTCAGTGATTAACTTAACTTCTTGGCCTAAAGCTTCTGTTAAGTATGCCGCTACAGGAGCAAGCGATTGTTCCGCTTTAGGTTCACCTTCAACAGGACGACCAAGGTGTGAATACACCATTACAGCTGCACCTTGCGCAAGGGCTGCTTTAATTGTTGGTAATGCCGCACGTAAACGGGCATCACTTGTAATCACGCCATTTTTAACAGGTACGTTTAAGTCTTCACGAATTAGAACACGCTTACCCGCTAAATCAAGATCAGTCATACGCTGAAAGTTCATGCATTGCTCTCTTTATTGATATCAAAACGCGAAGATTTTAAATGATTATGTGAAAAAAGGTTAGCTTCTTTTGCAGAAAAGGCATCCAAACTTAAAGTTTTGCTATCATAGGGAAAAATCAGAGCAAGATTCAAAGCCTATGTCTATTCATCCAGACCCGCATCTTAATCGTCTTAACGCTTTAGGTGAGCCTTTGGCCAGCTGTTGTTTTGATCCCATTACCGGTTTTTTTCGTAATGGTTTCTGTCATACAGCCGTTTCGGATTTAGGCCAGCACACCATGTGCGCACAAATGACCTCTGAATTTCTTAATTTTTCGCAAAAAGCGGGAAATGACCTTATCACCCCATTACCAGAAGTTGGTTTTCCAGGTTTACAACCCGGCGACTTTTGGTGCATCTGTGTGACGCGTTGGGTGGAAGCATACCAAGCTGGCATTGCCCCACCTGTCAAAATACAAGCATGTCATCAAGCTGTGCTGTCTTATGTACCGCTTGATGTACTTATGGAATATGCAGTGTAATGAGTACTCCCGAAATCATTTTGGCCTCCTCTAGCCAAACCCGTAAAGATTTAATGGATCGTTTACGGATTGATTACCGTTCAATCGTACCTGATATAGATGAATCGCCGCGCGGTGAAAACCATGCGGATGATTTGGCAAAACGACTGGCTTTTGAAAAAGCCAAATGTATTAGTAGCCAATATCCAGATGCGATCGTGATTGGTTCGGACCAAGTCGCTTGGCGTGAAGGCGCTCCCGATATTTTTATTGGCAAGCCACTGTGCACAGAAAAAGCCATTAAACAATTACAAGCCAACTCGGACAAAATTGTTTACTTTAGTACGGCGCTCAGCGTACAACATGCGAGTTCTGGCTTTGAACAGACCTTGATCGAACATTATAAAGTGAAGTTCCGCAAACTGAGCTTGCCTGAAATTGAACGCTATGTAGACGTTGAACAACCTTTACACTGTGCGGGTAGCTTTAAGTGTGAAAGCTTGGGGATTAGTTTGTTTGAAGAAATGATTGGCCATGATCAAACCACGTTAATGGGCATGCCAATGATTAAACTTTGTCAGATTTTGCGTGAACTGAAGATTTTAGTACCTTAATTTCTAAGTACGACGTCTAAAACAAATTAATAGGCAGCGCCTTAGTATTTAAGTGCGCTGTTTTTTTTAATTATTTTTATAAATTAGGCCGCGAAGCAAAGCGCAAAGGCGTAACCACTCTGCCATATTTTGATGCGGAGTAATTTATGAACGACCTGAACTTTGAATTACAAGGTTTTTCACTCAAGTTCAAATCACCACAACAACAAGATGCCATGTTGATTGCGCATAAAGTGCTACAACATGACCGTATCCTGAGTAAACGTCGTATATATCCCATACATGAAGCATGGTGTACTGCACTTGCTGATGGTGTCAGCCAAAGCCCTCAGGCACAGCTCGCCTCTAAAAAAATTCTACAATTGGTCGATCAAAATCAGTCAATGCAAGTCCCTTTCAACTTTGCCCTTTTACAGCAACAATTTTGCCAATATTTCTCGCAACTGCCTGAGCACCACGGCACCAGTACAACACTGATTACGCTCACACACAGTCAATCACAATTTATTGAGATACAGCATTTGGGCAATAGTCGTGCCTATCTTTATTCACTCGCACAAGCAACGCCCCAATGGCGTCAACTTACACGTGACCATAGTTTTATTGAAGAACTTCTTGCACCAACCGACATTCAAAATAGAGTGTCCTATGCCAGTTGTTATGACATGCTCACCCAATACTTTTGTGCTGATGACAGCCATGAGGTATGCCTCTCACCGTTACAAGAGCAGTTTTTAACTGAAAATGAGGCCTTGGTCATTTGTACAGATGGCATCTATCAATCATTGGCCTGTTCTCACTGGCCATTGCTTCAGCCCAATCTATCTTTGGCAAATTGGTTACTACAACTCAAAGAAAAACTCGAACAACATAAGCCTTATGATAATGCCAGTATTGTGATTGTTCGTTTGACGTCGAGCAAGGTACATCCACAATAGAAAGCATGTGCTGGTAGCCAAATAGCACAATAAATCTGATTATTTTAAAGCGCTATTTCATCGTGTATACCC
This sequence comes from Acinetobacter sp. WCHAc060006, assembly GCF_004209135.1. Taxonomy (NCBI): domain Bacteria; kingdom Pseudomonadati; phylum Pseudomonadota; class Gammaproteobacteria; order Moraxellales; family Moraxellaceae; genus Acinetobacter; species Acinetobacter sp. WCHAc060006. The sequence goes on from NZ_SGSS01000007.1 coordinate 25,246, forward strand.
AAGCATATTGGGCCACCATTAAGCTAACATGGGTTTGAAATTTTCAGATATACTTAGATAAAACAAACAATTAGTACTTTTACTTATTAGAAATGGTGTGCATAAAACTTATAGTACATGCGTGCTGTAGAATATTAAAATTGGAATACTCCCATGCAAAATATCGAACATTTACTCCGCTCAGTTTCAGATGAACTCAGAGCCTTAGCGCTTGCCAAAAGCAAATATGTGCAACAACTCGCACCCAATTTTTCTATTTTTAATTATATTTATACCGATGAGTTAATGCTCAGTCGCATGATTGCTGACTTGCTTAATCCAAAAGGAGATCACGCTCAAGGACATATTTTTCTGTCCTTATTTTTACAGCAACTGACCAACGCATCGCACTATTTATTGTTAGATATTCAACGTGCCAAAGTAGCTATCGAAGTCTTAACCTTTCGCAACCAAACGCAACGTCGCATGGATATTTATTTAGAAATTCCATATATAGACAGCGCACAAAGCTTCGGTATTTGTATTGAAAATAAACCTTATGCCGCTGATCAAAAAAATCAGTTAAAAGACTACGCATCTGAACTATCTAAACGGCATGATAGAAACCAAGATATGCAACACCATTGGCATCTGGTTTATTTGGCTGGTTATGGCAACGAACCGAGTGCTGAAAGTGTTGAACCGAGTCAATTAGAAGAATGGAAATCTAAAAATCACTTCACCTTAATCTCGTATCCGGAATTAATTGAATGGCTTAATCAGTGCATGCTCCGATGCCAAAATGAACGCGTAAATAACTTTCTAAATGCATTTAACACCTTTATTCGAAAAAGTTTTTTAGGAATACAAGACATGTCTGAACAGCAACATTTACTTAATCTCATCAGCTCAAATGATCAATATATGGCGTCTGCTTTTGAAATAATAAAATATCAAAATGAGCTACAAGATCAACTGATCAAAAAATTTGAATCACAATTAATTCAGACATGTAAACAAAAAAACTGGCACATTACAGGTCATTTTTCTAGAGAAAAAGCCACAGGTCTCACAATCAACTTTGACAACCCACACACGCATATTGATTTTATTATTCAATTTTATGCCAAAAACTATGGAGATTTCTTCTGGGGCTTATCTAAAAAAATATCTGATTACCATGATCCTGATTTATGGAAAGAAATTCATCAAAATGCGTCTTTACATTTTAGTACGGACAAAATTCAACACAGTGAATGGTGGCCATTTTATATCGATCAAAAATACCCTTTTAATTGGCAATCACATCATGAAGCATGGCCCATGATCTTATCTGGCGAGTTATGTGATCGCGTGATGTATTATGCCGAAGAAACATATCAGCTCCTCAAAAAGCAGGATCTTTTGAGTAAGTTGTAAATAATTCTTAAAATAAAGCTTTTACTTGCACCAGCCAAAGACACAAGGGACAATATGGGAAATTTAATTTATGGTTTTTCTTATGTCCCAACCTTTAGACGTGCTCGGCGGTATTAGCGCTGAGCAATTCCTTGCCGAATATTGGCAAAAAAAACCGCTCCTTGTACGTAATGCGCTTCCTGAAATTGCTGATATTTTAGAGCCAAGCGATATTATGGAATTGGCACTTGATGAAAACGTCAATGCACGTCTAATTAAGCAAAAAGACAAAGACCCAAATCAATGGTCTGTAAAATCTTCACCTTTAATCAAAGCTGACTTCCAAAAAATGCCCAAGCTTTGGTCTGTACTCATCCAAGCTGTAGATCATTATTCTTTTGATTTGGCGGCTTTATGGAAAAAATTCCCCTTCATTCCACAATGGCGCCGTGATGACATTATGGTGTCATACGCACCGCAAGGTGGCTCAGTGGGCAAGCATTTTGACTTTTATGATGTATTTTTAGTTCAAGGCTATGGGCATCGCCGTTGGCAGTTAGGTCAAATGTGTAATGCAGATACAGAGTTTGTTGCAGGCCAGCCTCTACGCCTATTACCAGAAATGGACATTCATTTTGATGAAGTTTTAGCACCTGGCGATCTATTGTATGTACCACCAGGTTTGGCACATTACGGCGTTGCTGAAGATGACTGCCTCACCTACTCATTTGGCTTCCGCATGCCGAATGTAACCGACATGATGGATCGTGTGAGCGATAAATTTTCAGAAAATAGTGCTTTAAAAAATCCATTGCTTGATATTATTCGTGATCAACAAAGTGCGATTGGTCAAGTGACTGAAAATGAACTGGAATATCTAAAAACTAAACTTTTTGAGCATTTGCAAAACTCAAATATTTTAGAAGATGCCATCATGAGCTTGATGTCTGAACCAAAATATTTAGACAACATTCCTGAAGCTGAAGAAATTGGTACAGGTGACTTAGAGGCCGTACTTGAGCAAGGTTATCAATTGCTGATGGAACCTGCTTCACGCCTACTTTATACCGAACAAGATGGCCAATTGCTATTTTGGGCCAATGGCGAAGCTATATGTACTTCAGATGCTTCTGCAAGCTACTTAAAACGCCTTGCCGATGGTGAACTCATTTTATTAGATGAAAATCTTGCAGATAATGACATTTTGGAAGATATCGCACATTTACTGAATGAATCGATTGTTATGCTTGCTCCAACGGACGATGCCGAATAAATAACAGCATTGACGATTTAGCCGATTACATATTTTGTTCTAAGCTAAAGGAATCATCCAATGAAGGGCCATTCTCTTCATTGGATTCATTTTTAAGCTCAAATCACTTCAATCGTTCAACTTAGACATCAATATCATCATTTATACAGATGAATCATTCTCATCAATGGGGGCGTCAATTAGTACTTGTATACGAGTACAACCAGATGCAGATTGAATTGAAAAAGTTGCACCCATGCGTTCAGCGCGAGTTTTCATACTACGTACACCAATACTCATACCGTTTTGATTCACACACTCTACATCAAAACCAACGCCATCATCTTGCACCGTTAATTCAAGTTGTTGCGTTGCTGTAAAGTTTAAGCTCACCACAATTGACGTTGCTTGGCTATGCTTAACGACATTCACCAAACTTTCTTCTAAAATTCGAATGAGTGTTAAACATTGTAATGCGGTAGGCTGAAATACCCAAGATGGCGCAACATGCCATGCAACACGAATATTTAACTCATCTAACAGTAAATTAAAACGATAACGTACAGGTGCAAGCCATAAAACTGGTGAATCAGGCACTCGACTCCCTTCAGCTGATCCAGTATCAATAATTTGACGTAAGTCATCTCTCAAAAGTTTTAACATTGATAAAAACTGTTGATTCGGTATTTGATGTTCACACTGGTCGACAATAATCATAGAACGTACCAGTGATGCACCTAAACCATCGTGCAAATCATGAGATAAATCCATACGCTCGTGTAAACGCGCATTACTCAATTCGAGCTGATGTTGTTCATTTAAACTTTTACTCAAGTTTGCACTGACTTCTTCTACTTTAGTTGCTAAATAATTATTAAAATCTTCGACTTTTTTAATATTTCGGTTGAGCCTAACCCCCAATATCACCACGATAAAAATCGTGACAATGGGTGAAGTATACGGCGTAAGTGATGTAACCTCATAAGGTACACCCACCACAAATACCACTAAATCAAATAAACCGAGTAGCAATACAACCGTCATACAACATGCTAAAAATATAAAATCGCCTCGCTTTTTACGAAATGCCATTATGCATAAATAAAAATAGACGCATAAAAACAAGAGTATGTAAAAGAGCAATACCACTACAACCACTAAATTAAGTGTGCTTAACCCCGTCAAAGCTATCGCAAGAAGGCTCACTGCAGTAATACACAAGAGCACCTTTTCAAGCCTCGGATGTTTTTGCTCAATAAAACGAACCAAGTAAGTACTAAAAGTGAGTAAATATAAAACCAAACAGATCATGTTAAATTTAATCATGACCACAGTATTTGGATATGGCGCCGTTTCTGAAATCAGAATATTGGTAATGAAAAGCACCCAAAACAATGAACTTAAAGCAAACCAACCAAAACTGGTTTCTTTAGGGCGAAATAGCCAAATAATTAAGCAAATAATGCCCAGAGTACTCGATAAAATCGAATTGATTTGAAAAAGTGTGCGATGGTCCCATGTTTTTTGCCGGATCATCGCACTATTTCCAACAACATTATTAAAATCTATTTTCCCAACCCCTGCACCCAAGTCTGAATAGCCTGTGACATAAATCATGATCTCATTTTCATGCGTGCGTAAGCCTGAGATAGGTAAAATCCAAGAGCGTTGAATATTCCAACTCTTAGATAAAGGTTCGACCAAGTTTTGGTCCCGCCACAACATATCCCCATTCAGATATACGGCGCCTGCAACATTAATATAATCGAGCGAAAATGCGATGGGTTCTTTTAATTTTTCATGATTTTGGCATTGCCAATGCCACTGCACCCGATACCATGCTCCGCCAACATAATCTTTCCATGGTCCCTTATTTGACCATCGATCAGGTAATTTCGCGACTTCTTCCCAACCTTGAGTAGGAATCGAATCTATAGAGGGTGTTTGTGCTTTTTGAATGTTCTTTACAATGACTTGGCATTGTTGATTGATAACAAAATTTTCACTAGCAAAGCTAAAACTACAAATAAACCATAACAGTAAGCATGTAAATTTTAGCTTGCTCATTTATAAAATTCCTAAAGAGCGAGCAGCGCTCACGGCCTTCGTTCGTTTTGTTACGGAAAGTTTACGGTAGATATGCTTAATATGGCTTTCAACGGTATACCGTGAGACACACAATTTCTCTGCAATTTCTCGATTACTCAAGCCCTGTGCAACCAAGTTAAGAATTTCTGTTTCGCGTACAGTGAGCAATACCTGCTCCGCATCAACTAAACCAATCTGCTCAGGCTCAGACTGTCCTTGTTCCTCAACTGCAATTTGCTTTAAAATTTCACGGGCAATAAACGGATCAATTGGCGCACCACCACGCAAAATACTCCGAATCGACAACAGCACTTCAGCGTCATCACGCTCTTTGAGCACATAACCTGTCGCTCCTGCCTTAATTGCACCAAACAAACTTTCTTGAGTGCTCCATGCAGAAATCACCAAAATCATCGCACTGCTTTCTATAGCACGTAGCTTTTCGATAATTTGTCGACCATTCCCATCAGGCAAACCTAAATCGACCAAAGCCAGTGAAATAGGCTGCTCTTCAATAATCTGAAAAGACTCCTTCACATTTTTCGCAAAGAGTAAGTCAGCGGGTTTATAACCCAATTCCGTTAAAATTTGGCGTAGCCTAAATTGAATAATCTCTTCATCTTCGACCACTAATACAGGAACTGGTAATATCACATCAGAAACAGCCATTTATCTACCACCCCAAAATTTTCTTAAAGTAATCAATTTATTGCTCTAAGAATATCCCTAGAAATAAGTAATTTAATTACTTTTTAAGGAGCAATATTGCGAAATGTTCTTTTTATCCTCGGCTTTAAAGCGATGACACATAAAAGTTGAAATATACGCTACATACTGCTCTAAATTGACAATGTTTTTTATTCTACGCCTGTATTTGATTTAGGCACCATATTGTGCGCGCAAATACTTTACTATTTTCGCAGACTCAAATAATTTTACACCTGTATTTGGGTCGACCAAATAAGGGACTTGAATATTATCCCCCATTAATTTCAACACTTGCTCACGTTTTCCACCTTCGAGTGGCACATATTGGCCTGGCTTTAAACGTAAAATCGCCATACCTTGATCTTGCCAGCGTTCTTTGGATACGTTATGAAACTTAAAAGCCAGCTCTAACTCAGTCAGCTCTGCACGCACAATACGCGTAAATGGGCTCGCTTCAAAGCCCCACAACTCTAGTAACTTTTCAGGGGCTTCACGTTTTAATATCTTTTTATTAACCCAAACACCACGCGCACCATTTACCACAGTTCCCGCTAAAGCGAGTACAGGTACTTTAGGGTAATGTGAATATTGTTTTGGTGTTTGGCCTGTTTTGCCATAATGTTTAAATAAATGATGAATAATCGCCTGCGATTCATATAGTTGCGTCCCCGTATTGTCATCAACTAAAAATGGAAATTGGCGACGCCCACCCAATGCTTTCATTTCAGTTCTATAACGCTCACCACCTTTGGGGCAAGGATATACTTCATAATCTAAATTGAGTGTCGTCATTACCTCACGCACACGGCGACAAAACGGTGAACCTTCAAATTCATAAAGTTTCAGGGCCTTTTCTGGTTGTTTAGGATGAGCTGTTCCATTGGTACCCCGCCCACCTTCTAATACAGCAGAGGCAATTGCTTGAATCACTTTAATTTGATGGAGCATAGATCTCATCCTTTTTCGTTTTATGTATTGGTATTTTTATGGCAGGTCACTTTAAAAGGTGACGCTCAGCAGAAAATGACTTAATGACTGATAGCACAGCACCACTTCAGTACTGTGCTATCTAAAATTTTATTGAGCGCTTACATTCAATTTATAATCAGGCATATACATCGTAGACCTGACAGACCACATCCACTTCTACAACTTAAAGTTGAACCAAAGCTTCTTCTGCAATCACAATTCCGTTATTGTCTGCATAAATAAATTGGCCTGACTGTATAACAACACCGCCAAAGCTGAGTGCAACATCCGTTTCACCTAAGCCTTTACGGTTACTTTTTTGTGGAATCGCAGCCAAAGCATGTACACCAAGATCTAAAGTTGCAATTGCATCTACATCACGGACACAACCATAAATAATCACGCCATTCCAGTGATTTTCTACTGCTGATTCTGCAATCATGTCACCCATCAGTGCACAACGCATGGAAGCACCACCATCAACAACCAGCACCTTACCTTGCCCATTCGTCGCCAATAGTTCTTTTACACGCGAATTGTCTTCAAAACATTTCACTGTAACCACTTGGCCACTAAAGCTTTTACGCCCGCCATAGCTCTTAAAAAACTTTCCGTCTAATGATGGGCACATCACTTGAATATTTTTTTCTGGATTGTCATCGAGTAAGTCACACGTCACAAATGGCACTGTAGACACAATATTTCCCCTCATTTGGTTTTTTGTATGCGTAAATTATCATAAATCTGAAATTTTTCGGTCTGCGTATGTGCTACCTCGACCATAGTATGAGCCACTTGATCGGCTGTCACTGGCTTATATTTAAAAGTATCGGGTACGAAATGCGAAAAGCGTCTATACAGTTTTTGTGCAGCATCTTCTAAGGTACGTGAACTTTCTCGCTCTCCCAAAAGCAATGAGGGCTGTATAATGGAGGTACAACACAAATCTAAACTTTTTACATAATACTCTAGCTCGCCTTTGACCCGATTATAAAAAAATGGCGATTGGCTATTTGCACCTAAAGCGCTGAGCAAAATAAAATGTGTTGGCGAATATTCTAGTAATTCCGCAAAATGCGCATTGATACTAAAATCCGTCTGATAAAATTTTTCTTTGCTTCCTGCCTGTTTCATTGTGGTGCCCAAACAACTAAATGCATGTGTATATGCCATCACATCTTGTTTATTGAGTTTTAAAAAATCATCTAGCACTAATTGTTGCACTTTAGCCGTTTGATTCAGTTGCGTATCTCTTTTTCGAACAACAGCTGTAATATTGCTACAGTCGTCCAACAAACTCAGCGACTGAATTAGTCGTCGACCCACCAAACCTGTTGCCCCGATCACGATTGCATTTTCTATAGATTTACTCATTTTTTATACAATATCCTCTAAACATGACTAATCTACGCTTTTCTTAGGACATTTTCTTCATCTAAAATGTTGTCAAAGCATGTCAAGACTTGACTTAAGCACTTAGTTTAATCACAATATGGCACTTGTTTACGGGCTGGTGATAGTTCTTCTGATGTTGGTTTTCAGATGTAATTTCAGCCCGCCCAGACCAATCTAATTCAAGGAGTGCACGAGTGGCAAACTCTGCTCAAGCAAAAAAACGTGCTCGTCAAAACGTTAAAGCACGTAAACACAACGCTAGCTTACGTTCTATGGTTCGTACTTATCTTAAACGTACAGTAGCTGCTATTGCTGCTGGTGACTATGCTGTTGCTACAGAAGCTTACAAAAAAGCTGTACCTGTAATCGACCGTATGGCTGATAAAGGCATCATCCATAAAAACAAAGCTGCTCGTCATAAGAGCCGTTTAAATGCACAAGTTAAAGCGTTAGCTAACTAATTTGTCGCAGTGAAAAAAGCCCATTTTTGGGCTTTTTTTGTTTTTGTATCATCTAAAAACCAAGCTATTCCCTCATAATTTAAATCAAACCAATATCATTCCAAACCCAATAATCCCATATTTTTTTTATGGTATTCCAAATCGATCTATTGTATGTTGATAACACCATCCTTTGGGATATTCATAGCATGATTGACAAATTTCTACCCACACTTGAAAAATTTCAACAGACCGAACAGCAATACATCAACTATTTTAGTGCCAAAGGCGAAAAAGATATTTTATCCAAAGTCATTTCTAATATGAAAGGCACAGCCGAAATACAAGCCTCACAAGGGGTTGATGCATGGTTGGCTTATGGCGTTTATTTACCTGCAATTGAACGTATATTTGCCTTACATTCAGGTGAGTCAGAAAGCCAGTTTTATCAACGCACCCAATACCCGCAAGAGGTTGTCGAGGCTTATACCCTTGCTGAGCATGAGATTGCGACTTTGATTGCCGCTGATAAATACAGCCGCATTCATCAGCAAAACACCGCAACCAATACAGCGATTTGGCCTTTAAATGATACTGGACGCTACATTAACCTGAATGATTATCCAAAACGAATCAAAGCTAAAATTTAAATGAATCATCAACTATAAAAAAAGCTCAATAGATATATATTGAGCTTTTTACATTACTTTTAGAATGAAGCACTAGATTTTTAATGCGCTTTAATACATGTATTAGGTTTGCGGTTGAAAATCTGCAATATTGAGTTCATTTAATTGGCCACGCCAAATCCACTTCAGCTTGGATTCGAGAAAAATATCTCCCTCAAACCACACAAATAGCCCTTCCATCATCTTTGGCCATTCTTCACGTGTAATCCCATGCTTACCCGAAATAACCGCCAATATAGCCGCCAAAATCGTGTCATGGCTCACCGCTAGGCTTAAACCCGAATGATTACTTGGATGCGTGTTATATATCAATTCCAGTACATCCACGACACCATTAATAGGATGTTTCATGCCTGGTAAAGCATTATTTACAAAACTATTGATAAAGCCTAATGCACCTTGCTTTTTAAAGTATGGGCCTGCCTGTTTAATATCTAAAACAAAACTTCCTGGCTCGACCAATAAGCCTTGCTCAATAATTTCAATATGATGCGTATTTACTGCAACAGACTTTGCATCCGCACCCTCAATCATCAGCGCAGCGGTATCTACACAACGTTGAATAGGACTTGAAATGCAATGCTCAATAACCCGGTCCGTATTTTCAATTAAATACTCACCCCAAGCTTGTGCCAAATCACGGCCTTGATTGGTCAATTGTAAATCATAGCCTGCTAATCCTTGACCAGTAACCACTTCACGAATCGAGTGTCGTGTAAATAAAGTCACTGGAGTTTTAGCATCAGGCAATAAATCTAGAGCCTTGAGCATACTAGGAGGAAGCAGATCTAAAGCCATAACACATCAAATGCACAATCGTTTGCATTACTATAGCATGAACAGTTTTTAGCTCAATCGCTGTTCTGCATTAACTCAAGTGCCTGTAAAGCAAGTTTTTTCATATTGTCATCTTTAAAAGCGATAAAACCGCCATTTAACAAGCTCTCACGCTGATTATAAACAAAGGGACGACCTTTAAAATCAAGTAAGCCACCACCAATGCGTTCGATCAAACATTGACCCGCACTGGTATCCCATTCGCAGGTTGGATGAAATCTCGGGTAAATATCCACACGATCTTCTAGCATCATGCAAAACTTATACGCACTTCCCGCCTTAAATACTGCATAGTCTGTCAATTGTAACAAAGCTTGCAAATATTCTGCATACTTAGGTTTGTTTTGACTACTTTGACTTAAACCAACCTGCACTACAGTTGTTGTTTGAGCTTCGTATTCAAACCATTGTTGGCTATCAATATTATATTTTAGAGGCATTCCCTGTTCTGGGCAGATATAAACATCTCCTGCACCTGGTATGGCCAATATTGCAAAAACCGTATTTGCACCTGAGACCTTACTCAGGTTAATTGTAAATTCAGGCCGTTGATGTAAAAACTCTTTGGTTCCATCCAAAGGATCAAGTAACCAAAACTCAGACCATTGCCGACGTAAATCTTGCTCACCTTCTTCTGACAAAATAGGCAAGTCAGACAAGTTCATTAACTGCTCACAAATATAAGCATTTACCCGATAATCCGCCTGAGTGACAGGTGATTGATCAGACTTTTTCAGCACCTCAAAATTACCACCGACACAATACTGGCGATATTCTTCTCGCAAAATTTCACATGCCTGTGTCACAATGGGCATCAACTGTAAGATTGTCGGGTCTTGCGGTATTGCTGTAGTTTTAAACATAGAATGCCCTATATATGTCAAATTATTCAGAAAAGCCAACGATCATCTTTGATATGGATGGCACGCTCCTTGATCTTGCCTACGATGACTTTATTTGGAATGAGCTCTTACCCATTCGTTATGCCGAGCTACACCAATGTAGTCTAGAGCAAAGCACTCAGACTTTATTCAATTTTTATCAACAACATAATCATACCTTAAAATGGTACTCATCACGCTTTTGGACCTCACAAGTTGGCGTAGATGTGCTAGCGATGCAAATTGAACAGAAACATAAGGTCGCAAAACGTGCAGGCTGTATCGCATTACTCGAATATTTAAAACAGCATCAGTACCCGATTTGGCTGGCCACCAATGCTGATACAGCTGGCCTTGCTTTTAAGTTAGAAGAAACAGGGCTTGCCGCCTACTTCGATGTCATTATTAGTAGTGAAACCGTCGGTCATGCCAAAGAATTTAATGAATTTTGGCAAGCTTTGCATGAACGTCACCCTTTTAACCCAAAACATTGCTATTTTATTGATGATACGGAAAAAGTCTTAAAAAGTGCGCAAGGCTACGGAATAGATGCTTTGTTTAGTATTCGCCAACCGTCTTCACATAAAGCACCACGCGATTCGTTCAATTATCCAATGCTCGATGCATTAACAGATCTCATCCCTATTTTACAACAAGCTGAGGAACTCAAAAAATATGCGTAAGTCAAACCTAGCCGAAGATGCGGTTGGAATGCGTATAGACAAATGGCTTTGGGCTGCACGGTTTTTTAAAACCCGCTCTATTGCTAAACATGCCATAGAAGGTGGTAAAGTCCACCAAAATGGTGAGCGCGTAAAAGTCTCACGTGAAGTACGTGTAGGAATGGAACTCACCATTCAACAAGGCATTGAGAAAAAGACCGTTGTAGTAAAATCACTCTCTGATGTACGTGGCCCTGCTCCTGTTGCTCAGCTACTTTATGATGAAACGGAAGTGAGTTTAGCCAAACGGGAATTGCTTGCATCACAAAGAAAGTTGCATAATCTAGCTCGACCAGATCACCGACCTAGCAAAAAAGATCGTCGTGATATTGGTAAATTTAAAAAAGAAAATGATCAGATGTTTGACCAGCAATGGTCGTATCATGATGATGTAGAATGACGCGTCACAATGTGTCGCACACACTGTGATAGGTATAGTTAATCAGGATGAATTCTGTCACTATACGCTGGTGGAAAAGGTTTAAAGTAAATACATCCACTTGAGTATATTGTTTAGTGACATCGTATTGAGGTTGTAAGATGGATGATAATAAAAGCAAAGCGTTAAACGCAGCTTTAAGCCAAATTGAAAAGCAATTCGGCAAAAACACAGTAATGCGCTTAGGCGACAATACCACACAAGCAGTTGAAGCAGTGTCTACGGGCTCGCTTACACTTGATATTGCGCTAGGTATTGGTGGCTTACCAAAAGGCCGTATTATTGAAATCTATGGTCCTGAATCATCAGGTAAAACCACCATGACACTTCAAGCCATTGCTGAATGTCAAAAAGCAGGTGGTACATGTGCATTTATCGATGCCGAACATGCACTTGACCCTCAATATGCACGCAAACTTGGCGTAGATATTGACAACCTATTGGTTTCTCAACCAGACAATGGCGAACAAGCGCTTGAAATCGCAGACATGCTTGTACGTTCTGGTGCAATTGACTTAATCGTTGTCGATTCTGTAGCTGCATTAACGCCACGTGCTGAAATTGAAGGTGAAATGGGCGATTCGCACATGGGCCTACAAGCACGCTTAATGAGCCAAGCACTACGTAAAATTACAGGTAATGCTAAGCGCTCAAACTGTATGGTTATCTTCATTAACCAAATTCGTATGAAAATTGGTGTGATGTTTGGTAGCCCAGAAACTACAACTGGTGGTAATGCATTAAAATTCTATGCATCTGTACGCCTAGATATCCGTCGTATTGGCCAAGTGAAAGAAGGTGATGAAATCATCGGTTCTGAAACTAAAGTCAAAGTAGTAAAAAACAAAATGGCGCCTCCTTTCCGTGAAGCACTATTCCAAATTTTGTACGGCAAAGGTGTTAACCACCTTGGTGAATTGATTGATCTTGCTGTACAACAAGACATCGTACATAAAGCGGGTGCTTGGTATTCGTACCAAGGCGACAAGATTGGCCAAGGTAAAAACAATACCATTCGCCATCTTGAAGAACATCCAGAATTAGCACAAACGATTGAGAAATTAATCCGTGAGCAACTTCTGACCACAGGTACTCCTGTTGTTGAAGATAAAGACGAAGAAGAACCAGATTTTCTAGATGCATAATGACATCTAAATCAGGTTAAACTATAAAACGCCCTACGGGGCGTTTTTCATTGTTCAGCAATATGCCACTTTTGATATGACCGATCCAAAATTTCCTAAACTCCTCGATTATGAAGCGCTCAAACAACAGTTTGGTGAAGAAGAATCCGCCACAACAACGCAAAATAACCCCAAAGAAACAGATAACCCATCATTTAAAGCAGAAGATGGCTTATTTGCAGACCCAGTGAAGGAAACTAAGCCCGGACTAAAAGGCACACGCTTACGCTCCTACGCCTTTGCTGTGCTTACACGTAAAGAGTTCTCTAAAGCCGAATTAATTGAAAAGCTTGCCCTATATGCAGAAGATCGCAATGAGGTCATTACACTGGTCGATGAGCTCTCACGTGAAAACTATCAGAGCGACCAGCGTGTTGCAGAAATGATGCTCTCGAGCCAAATGCGTAAAGGCAAAGGCCCAAATCAAATTAAAATGAAATTAAAAAATAAAAAGGTTGATCATCAGCTGATACAAGATGAACTAAAAGAAACCGATTGGGTACAGCAGGCCTATGAACTTAAAGTAAAAAAGTATGGAACTGATGTCGCGACAGATCAAAAGCTAAAAGCAAAGCAAATTAGATTCTTAATGTATCGAGGTTTTGAAATGGATGCGATTATGAAGGCAATTAAACGTAAATCAGATACAGACTTTGATTAAAGAAGTAAAATTGAGAAAATAAAAGAGAGGATTTAATTTTTATAATAATAAAAGAAACTGGTGGCAACCCTACCAGCAAAACTTCGGCACATCATAATTCTACTACCGTTGCTACCTTCCGGTCCTGGCGGGGTTCGTAGAGTACAATTGCGAAGTAACCAGCAGGGCTACCATTGCAAGAACAGAGTATAGAGATTTTTATTAAACTTGCAAGCACTCTGACATAAATTAGCTAAACCATTTATTCGTTTGATTATTTTTAAATCAAAATAAGGATTTTTTAGAAAAATACCATCTCCATCATAATGAATTTTATTTACCTTTCATCACAACAAGCATGAAAATGCGTATTGCATTTAATGAAGTTGGCGTTTTTAATGTGTCTATTAAAAATCAACATGATGCCTGACTCAACTGAAGTTGAGTAGCTAATGAAAAGACTATATGGAACTTAAATTATGTTAAAAAAACATGCGCTCGGCACACTGCTTCTTTGCTGCACCGCACCCGTTTTTGCCAATATTCCAATTGAATCACGGGGTTTAAGCCAAAATTCGGCGAGTTACGCACCTAACAATACACAAGCCGCTATTTCTACAGGCTCAGGTGAAACGGTAACCACCAATCTAAATTGGCAACTCATGCAGAAAAATCAACAGCTTGAAAATGACATTCGTACTTTACGCGGTAAAATTGAAGAGCATGATAACGAAATTGAAAAACTTAAAAATGAATTAAATAACCGTTATGCTGATTTGGATCAACGCCTAGAAACATTACAACAAAAAGTAGAGCCTTCAGAAGAAAGCGCTACGCCCGAGGAGGATAACCAACAAGGTACTGCACCCAGCACCAGCAACACCTTAAAAACTGCGCCAGTGAACAATACACCAACCCCAACGATTAAAACATCGGCTGTTGTTGTTCCTGCAAAATCAACCGTTACACCTACAACAACAAAAACTGCTCCAATTGCAGTTAAATCCGATGAGTTAGATAAAGCTGCATATACAGTAGCATTAGATGCCTATAAACAAGGCGGAGCTAAAAAAGCCATTGCACCAATGCAAAACTTTATCAAAAACAATCCAAACAGCGTTTATATCAGTAATGCTCATTTCTGGCTGGCCGAGTTTAACGTTGCGATAGAGCCATCTAATTTTAGCGAGGCTAAGCGAAATTACAGCATTGTCGCAAACCAATACCCAAATTCAGCACGTGCTTCTAGAGCACTTTATCAGCTGTATAGCATTGCAAAAGATGTCGATCACAACACAGCACAAGCAACGCAGTACAAACAAAAGTTACTTAAGAGCTACCCGCAGTCTGAAGAAGCCAAATACTTTAAATAATTTAGATGTTATAGCAGATAATGTACGTTAAATTTTCTGTTAAACACCCATAAAAAAGACCGCCTCATGGCGGTCTTTTTTAGATTAAAGCTTAACGTGTAATACCACGTTTTGACTGCTCTAATGAATCAATTAGTAATTGCGCTTCAGATACTTCAGGTAAAATCTCTGCACGAATTTTATCTAAAGCTTCTTGCGTGGTTAAGCCTGATTTATAAATCAACTTAAATGCTTCTCGAAGACCTTGAATCACGTTCTTCGACCAACCCTTACGACGCATGCCTTCGATATTCATTGCAAATGCATGTGCAGGATTTCCTGACACCATGACATACGCTGGGACATCTTTCAAAATAAGTGATGCACCACCAATCATACTGTAAGAATCAATTTTACAGAATTGGTGAATACCTGAGTTACCCCCAATTACAACATAGTCGCCCACGTGCACATGCCCTGCAACACCTACATTGTTTGCAAAGATATTGTGATCACCGACCACACAATCATGTGCAATATGTGTATTCACCATTAATAGGTTATGACTACCCACTTTTGTCAGACCTTGATCTTGAACTGTGCCACGATGCAAGCTGCAATGCTCACGAATCGAATTGTGGTCACCAATTTCCAACCAAGTTTCTTCCCCTGCATATTTTAAGTCTTGACAGACTTCTCCAACACTTGCGAATTGGAAAATTTCATTGTATTCACCAATACGGGTATAACCACCAACCACAACATGTGAATGCAGTTGGGTGCCCGCACCAATTGTGACATTTGGACCAATAATACAATAAGGGCCAATTTTCACATCTGGAGCAATGACTGCTGATGAGTCAATAATAGCGGTGGGATGAATGAATTCGTTATTACTCATGCTTGCTCTATTTTCTGATGCGAAATCATAATTTCCGCAGTTGCTGCGACTATGCCATCCACAGTAGCAATACAATTATATTTGTAAATACCACGTTTTTGCATGACAAGTTCAGATTTTAACACCAATTGATCACCTGGAACGACTGGCTTTTTAAAACGCACTCTCTCGGCACCAGCAAATAAAAATAGATTACCCGGTGTTGGTAATTTATTGTTCATTACGAAGCCAAGAATACCTGAAATTTGCGCCATTGCTTCAACAATTAACACACCCGGCATAATCGGAAATTCTGGGAAATGTCCCTGTAAAAACTCTTCATTGATTGAAACGTTTTTATAACCAACAATGCTATTTTCAGTGATATCAGTAACACGATCAACCAACAAAAATGGATAGCGGTGTGGAAGATATTCACGAATTTTTTGTGCACTCATTGGCAACTCTGGTTTCGTGAATGCAGGTGTATTCGACTCAGTCATCATATTATTTACGCAGTTTAAAAGTTGATTCAAGGGACTCAATTTGAGCTTGCATATGATCAAGTCGTTTGACCAGCTGGGTCAATGGCACATCTGCTAATTGTCTCATACGAACAACTGTGCGTTTCCATTTCTGATTTTCAAACAACGCTGTACCAGAAGAATACTTTCCAGCTTCAGAAATATTATTTGTCACCATTGACATTCCTGTCAAAGTCACATTATCCGCAATTTTAAGGTGCCCTGAGACTACACTAGCACCACCAATGATACAATTTTTGCCAATGGTTGTGCTACCTGCGATTGCAATATTTGCAGCTAAAGCCGAATGCGCACCTATATGAACATTATGTGCGATTTGCACAAGGTTATCGATAATGACACCTTCTTCCAAAATTGTGTCATCCATTGCACCACGATCAACACTGCAATTTGACCCAATACGTACGTCATTTGCGATACGTACTGAACCTAATTGTGCAATTCGGTTCCATTTGCCTTGATAAGGTGCAAAGCCAAAACCTTCACTACCAATCACTGTATTTGCATGAATACGAACACGATCACCCAATTTGCACGCACCCATTAAGGTAACATGTGATTCAATTAGGCAATCCCTCCCCACCTCAACATCATCATCTAAAGTTGCATGTGCTTGAATAACAGTATGCTCACCCACAACACAATGCTCACCAATGACAACATAGTGACCAATATAGGCTGTTTCGGCAATCATGGCAGATGGATGGATTTGGGCTGTCGCTTCAATACCCGTTTTTGTGTTCTTTTTTTCAAACACATGGGTCAATATGGCAAAGGCAAGATATGGATTAGCCACCACAATAAAGTTTTGCTGGGCTGAATTGAGATGTGCTTTAAGCTCTGCCGTGACAATCAGTGCACCGGCTTGAGATTGATTAGCTTGATCAAGATATTTTTCTGCATTTACAAATGCGATATGCTCTGGCTGTGCATGCTCAAGGCTAGCCAAACCTTTGAGTCGTAAATCTGCATTACCAACAGCTTCGCCCTGCACGAGGCCGGCGAGCTGTTTTAAACTTAACTGTTCAGGATTCATCGATTACTTAATTGCATTAACCTTTTGAATCATTTTATCAGTTAAATCATACTTAGCGTCATAAGCCAGCGCAGAATTTTTATTCAAAACCACGTCCAGATTATTTTCCTTCCGCAATTGTTCAGCTGCTTGCTTAATTCTTGAGTCCATAACTTGGTTAATCGATTGAATATTCGACTGTACCGTAGTCTGAACTTTTTGCTGCAAAGCATTTAAAGTACTTAACTTAGTTTGATATTGCTGAGCAAGTTTTTGCTTTTCCGCATCTGACAATTTATTTGCACTTTGTTGTGCTTTTAATTGCATTGCTTCAAGCTCTTTACTCAGATTTTCAATCTGTGTTGTTTGGGGCTTAATTTGTTGCTGAAAAGACATATTTTGCTGTTTCAAATATGCACTTTGCTCAACAATACGCTCTAGGTCTACCACACCATAGCCTGCGGCATGTACAGCAGTAGAGCCCAATACGCTAAGGGCGAATAGGCTTTTAAGTATTATTTTCATTTTAACTTCCATCACTTATTCCGAAATGGACCGTATTTAGAACGTACGGCCAATTTCAAACTGGATATTTTTCGTTTCATCGCCTGCTTTTTCATTCAATGGGAATGCATAGCTCAACGATAATGGACCAATCATAGTAATCCATGTGAATCCAGCGCCTACGCTATAACGCATATTTTTTGCATCAAAGCCAAAATTGTCTTCACAGTATTTTTTAGCATTCACTACAGTTGTTGTATCTAGGTGAATATCTTTTGAAGGCACATTACACTGTGTATCAAAGACCTGTGCACCCTCAGCAAACAATACTGGACGAACTTGACGAGCCCAATCACCTTTAAACGGCATTGGAAGTACTAGCTCTGTACCAAATTGCACCAAGGCATTACCACCAACTTCTTCTTTATCCCAGTCTTTCTGATGCGTTTCGCTGTATTGAACGCCAGGATATTTAGGACCTAAAGTACTGTTGTCATAACCACGTACTGAACCAAAACCACCTGCATAGAAGTTTTTAAAGAACGGTAAATCATTACCATAACCTAACTTACCATAACCACGTAATACAAAGTCTTTACCCAATGGGAAGAAGGCTTGTGCATCATAAGTTAGTTTTTGATATTCAACATCACTGCCTGGTACCGCAATTTCAGCATTCACACGATGTGACATACCGCTGGTTGGGAACATTGGACGGTTTAATGTGTTATATGACCAACCTAAGTTTAAGTTATAGGTTAAGAAGTCACCTTCAAATGCTGAGCCATACTCCGGTGACAATTTACCAGGTGGACACACCATTTCACCAGTTGTAGGATCTTTTTCCAATTCAACCAAACAATAGGTTGAAGTATTTGTGGTCTTACCACCATTGGCTAATAAGTAGTCTCGCACATAAGTTGATACGTAGGCACCTGTAGTAACTTTAGTACTATCAATGTTTAAACCAGCGCTAATACTTTGGTTTTCATCAATTGGATAACCAAAGTTAATACCACCACCAAAACTATCTGTAACGTAGTTGTTTACGTTATAGTCATTGTTTAGCTTGGTTTTACGGTAGTACATGTTATAACCACGACGTACACCATCAATAGTGAAGTACGGGTCTGTAACACTTAAGTTATAGTAATCTTGTGTTTCTGAGCGTGATAAATCAATCGCAACTGAGTTACCTGTTCCCAAGAAGTTAGTTTGACTTAAACCTGCTTGGAAAGTTACACCGCCACTTTGCGAGAAACCAACAGCAAGTGTACTTGTACCTGAGTGCTGTTCTTCAACATTAATGTTTAAGTCCACTTGGTCTGGTGAATTTGGTACACGGGCAGGTTTAATATCTACAGTTTTAAAGAAGCCAGTACGCTCTAAACGTACTTTTGACAAATCAATTTTTTCATTGCTTGCCAATGCACCTTCCATCTGACGCATTTCACGACGCAATACAGAATCCGCAGTTTTACTATTCCCGGTAAAGTTAATGCGTCGAACTGTAACTTGCTGACCTGGATTAATGTAGTAGTTTAAATCAACTTGTTTTGTTTCATTGTTGATTTGTGGCACCACATTGACTTCAGCATAGTAATAACCAGAGTTACCATACTTACGCAGTAATAGTTGCTTCACTGCGTTCACTTTTTCTTGTGAATACAGCTCATCCGATTTATAAATTTGTAATGCTTGAAGGTCTTTTTCAGAGTAAAGCGCATCACCTAAGAATTTAGTTTCGCCAAATTTAAACTGCTCACCTTCATCTACTGATACTTCAATAAAGACGTTCTTTTTGTCTTCACTCAAGTTCAAACTTGAATTGGTAATATTGAAATTGATGTAGCCTTTGTTCAAATACATTGCGCGCAATGATTCAAGGCTGGCTGCCATTTTTTCACGTGCATAACGGTCATTACGTGAAACAACAGATGCCCAACCACTTTCTTTCACAGCAAAGGCTTGCTTGATATCAGCATCTTTAAATACTGTATTACCAATAATATTAATATCAAAAACTTTTGCAGCTTTACCTTCAGTAAATTCCAGTAAAAGATCAACACGGTTATTTGGTTTTGCAGTCGTTGTTACTTTAACATCAGCATCATAGCGGCCTTGTTGCATATATTGCTGTTCAAGCTCAGTCTCAACAATTTGCAATGCAGACTTTTTCAGTACTTCGCCTTCAGCGAGACCCATTTTTTTTAAGCCTTCTTCCAAGGCTTCTTTAGGAATCAGCTTATTGCCTTTTAACTCAATTTTAGAAATAACAGGACGTTCTACAACTGTAAATATCAGGTTATTGCCTTCTTGTGATGTTTTAATATCATCAAAAAGTCCTGTTGCGTATAAAGTACGAATTGCATTTGCTATTGAAGAATCGCTGACACGATCACCACTAGTGACTGGCAACATGCCATACACACTTTCTGGTGTTAAACGGACAAGTCCGTTTACTTTTACATCTTGTACTACAAAATCATCCGCTGCATATATTTGTTGTGTAGCTGCCATTGCACTAACGAGTGCCAAAGGCATAAATAAATGTGTGTGCTGCATGCCAGTCTTTTCCGCTGTTAAATTTATTTCGTCATCTACGCTTATAAACGCATAAAATCATTGAAGAGTGCGAGTAGCATCATGCTACCCAGCAGTACCATACCAATTTTCAGTCCAACCAATTGTATTTGTTCAGAAACAGGTTTACCACGAATTAATTCAATAAAATAGTAAACTAAATGACCACCATCCAGCATCGGAATAGGTAATAAGTTTAAAATTCCCAAACTCACACTCATGAGTGCCATAAATGAGATAAAGGTTTGCCAACCCATTTCTGCACTTTGGCCTGCCACTTTTGCAATCGTGATTGGGCCAGATAAGTTATCTAAACCAATCATACCTCGAACCATTTTTACAATGGAGTTCAGAATCATACTCGAAAGTTGACCTGTTTTATCTAGCGCCATTGTAAACGCTTCAACTGGTGTGTATTGAATTGTTTGCTTATATTCTGCAGGAATCACAACTTTACCAGGGTCACTTTGCACCCCAAGCACACCTGTGACTTTACCCATATTATCGCGTTGACCTTGTGGCATTACTTCTAAATGCACAATTTTTTGATCACGCAATACATCAATCTTTAATAACTTTTCTGGTGATGCTTTTACCACTTGTACCACATCAAACCAATCATTCATCTTTTGACCATCAATCGCAACAATACGATCTCCAGCCTTCATGCCTTGGCGAATCGCAGCCCCATCCTCACTCAATTTTGTGACAGTCGCTGGAATTACTGGACGGTATGGAACAAAACCTAAAATATCTAAAGGTGATTCAGATTGATCTTTAAGAAAACCTTGGATAGGCAATTGAAAGTTTTTGACTTCTCCAGCACGATCCGCTGTCACCAAAATACTGCCTGTTTCACCTAAACGGTCAACCAGCGCATAATTGAGCTTTTCCCATGTACTTACAGGTGTACCATCAATTGCAGTAATTTTGTCACCTGTATGCATCTGCATTGTTGCAGCAGGTGTATTTGGCAACACTTTACCTACACGTGTATTTAATTGCTCTTGTGCAGGTAAAAAAAGTACCCAAAACAAAACCACGGCTAAGGCCAAATTAATTAATGGCCCAGCAGCTACAATTGCAATTCGCTTCCAAGGATGCTGACGGTTAAATGCAAAAGGTAAATCCTCTTCTGCAACATTGCCTTCACGCTCATCTAGCATTTTGACATAGCCACCTAATGGTAATGCCGAAAGCTGGTATTGAATCCCTGATTTCTTAGAAGTCCACTTCAGAATAGTTGGCCCAAACCCAATGGAATAAACCAACACTTTTACGCCAAGTTTACGTGCAACAAAATAATGACCAAACTCATGTATTGCAATTAAGGGCCCCAACAACAGAATTGCAGCCACAATAATAAACAAGGCGCTCATACTAACTTCCTTTATTGGTCACCAATTGTTGTGCAATTGCACGCGCTTCAGCATCTGCTTGTAAAATCACATCCAGATTGTTTGCAGCCTGATGTGCCAGTTGATTCAATGTTTGCTCAACAATCGCAGGGATCTGCATAAATCCAATTTTTTGCTTTAAAAATGCATCCACCGCAATTTCATTGGCTGCATTTAAAATCGCAGGTGTAGTTCCACCTACTTTCATAGCTTGACGTGCCAATTTAAGTGCAGGGAATCGAGTTGTATCAGGCTCAACAAAATTTAATTGCGAATGTGTAAATACATTTAATGCCGGAACATGCGTTTGTATGCGTTCTGGCCAAGCCAAAGCATGTGCAATTGGCGTACACATATCTGGATTACCCATTTGTGCCAAGGTCGAACCATCTACATATTGCACCATAGAGTGGATGATACTCTGTGGATGCACAACAACTTTTACAAAATGTTCTTCAATTGAAAATAAATGGCAGGCTTCGATCAACTCTAAACCTTTATTCATCAACGTAGCAGAATCTACAGATATTTTTTGCCCCATAGACCAATTTGGATGTTTACATGCTTGCGCAGGTGTCACCGAATGTAATTGTTCTAGGCTATGGTTTAGAAATGGACCACCAGACGCGGTCAGTAAAATATTGGACACACCCAGTTTAGGTTGACCATTTCGTTCGGCCTGAAAATAGTTTTGAGGTAAGCACTGAAAAATAGCATTGTGCTCAGAATCTACAGGCAATAGTGTCGCATGATGATCCAAAGCAGCTTGCATCATGATATCGCCCGACATTACCAATGCTTCTTTATTGGCAAGTAAAACACGTTTACCTGCCTTTACAGCAGCTAAAGTCGGAAGCAGACCAGCCGCACCAACGATTGCTGCCATCACCACATCTACATCTGAATGTGAAGCAACAGCAATTAAGCCTACCTCATCAGCCAAAATTTCGATGTCAGCTAATTGCTCTGCCACAAGGAGCTGTCGTAATTCATCTACTTTAGAGGATGGTACAACAGCGAATCTCGGTCGGTACTGTTTGCAAATTTCTACCAGCTCTGCAAGTCTGCTCTGCGCAGTCACTGCAAAAACGGAATACTCTTGTGAATGTTGCGCCAAGATTTTCAAGGTACTTTGACCTATCGACCCTGTTGCACCCAATATACAAACAGATTGAGACATTTATAAATCTACGCCAAGAAGTTTTAAAACATATATGCCCGCAGCAAAAATTGGGGCAGCAGCCAATAATGAGTCAATTCGATCGAGCACACCGCCATGACCAGGAAGAATTCGACCCGAATCCTTAATGCCAGCACGACGTTTAATCATCGATTCAAATAAATCACCCAATACTGAGCTAAATACGGTAATCACAGATAAAATAAGGAATAAAGCATGTTCTGCTAAGCTTAAGTCAAGATAAACCACCTCAACTACAACCACGATTAACATTGCAGTAAACACACCACCATACAAACCTTCTAAAGATTTGTTTGGACTCACATCGGGTGCGAGTTTCTTTTTACCCAGCTTACGTCCTACGAAGTAAGCACCACTGTCTGCACCCCAAACCAACAGGAATAAGTACATGAGCCACCACGGTGAGCTCTGCCAAACAGAGAAAATGGCTGTAACAGCAGCTGAAACCAAAACCAAACCTATGACTTTAAGCGTTGGATTATACCAACCGTCATATTCTGGATAAGATTTCACCCAATAAACACTGAGCAACCACGTCAAAATCGAGGCTGCCCAAAGTAATAAAGCCACATCATTATAGCTTAATGCTAAGGTAGAAATCGCAGCAGTGACTAAACCATAGCCCCATGCAAGCGGTTTATTTACATTCTTAGATTTTTTAGGCATGAGTTTAAACCACTCATAGCCAGCAACCCCAGCTGCAATGATCATCAGCACAAACATTGGGTAATGCGAAGACGAAGCAAACATACAGCTCAGTACAACCGCAACTAGCACCAATGCGGTAATAATCCGCTCTAACATTTATTAATTCTCAAGTGACGCTTGTTGAACTTGTTCTGATGTTTTACCGAAGCGGCGTTCACGCCCTGCAAATACTGCAAAAGCATCATCTAATTCTTCAACGGTAAATTCTGGCCATAATGTATCTGTAAAATACAATTCTGCATAAGCGGCTTGCCACAATAGAAAGTTAGATAGACGGAAATCTCCACCTGTACGAATTAACAAATCTACTGCAGGTAAATCACTCATGCTGACATAGCGACCAAATACATCGGTATCTATTGCATCAAGCGTTAATTTGTTTGCCATAACATCGGCCGCAATCTGCTGTGCAGCGTGCGCCATATCCCACATACCGCCATAACTTATCGCAATGGTCAGCGTCATGCTAGAGAAGTTAGCAGTCCTTTCTTCGGCATGCAACATGAGTGCACGTAATTCTGGAGATAAACGTGATCGATCTCCAATAAAACGAAGCGAAATGTTAAATTTTTCCATACGTGGCAATTGTTCATGAATTGTTTCTTCTAACAATTTCATCAACAAATCAACCTCAAATTGAGGTCGTTTCCAGTTTTCACTAGAAAATGCAAACACAGTTAATGCTTGGATATTCGCTTGTCGACAATGCTCTACAATTGGATCTAGGATCTCTTTACCAGAACGATGCCCTTCACCTTTTTGCATTAGATTTTTTTTGGCAAAACGATTGTTGCCATCCATAATGATGGCAACATGTTTTGGAAGACTGGAATTTTCTTCAGAAACGGTCATTCAAGATTAGACCTTCATTAATTCAGCTTCTTTTGCAGCTAAACGTTTTTCCACTTCAGCAACAAATTTGTCTGTAATTTTTTGAATGTCATCACCAGCACGACGCTCATCATCTTCAGAAATTTCTTTTTCTTTCAACAATGCTTTGATATCACCTAAAACATCACGGCGAATGTTACGAATCGCAACTTTTGCATTTTCAGCTTCGTTACGCGCAACTTTTTGCATATCACGACGTGTTTCTTCAGTTAGTGCTGCCATTGGCACGCGAATCGCGTCAGCAGTAATCGGGTTTAAACCGAGGTCAGATTCACGAATTGCTTTATCAATTGCAGCAACCATTGTACGTTCAAATGGTTGAACCAATAGTGTACGTGAGTCTTCAACACCTACGTTTGCAACTTGATTTAATGGAACATCAGAACCATAGTAAGGAACCATAACACCGTTAAGGATCGATGGGTGCGCACGACCTGTACGTACTTTTCCAAAACCATGCTCTAAAGACTCCAGCGACTTGTTCATGCGTTCTTCGGCGTCTTTTTTAAGATCGTTAATCATAAGATCTTCCTTACTAAATTTTAAATGAGGTATAACTAAATATAATCTGTAGTTGTAGTATAGAGAGCTTTCAGCCCCACGTACATTAGTTCGTAACGTGAGTACCTTCTTTTTCACCCATCACTACAGACAACAATGAACCTGCTTTGTTCATGTCAAATACTTGAAGTGGCACGTTATGATCACGGCATAAGCAAATTGCTGTTAAATCCATTACACCTAATTTTTCATCTAACACTTGGTCAAATGTCAAAGCATCGTATTTCACAGCATCATCGTATTTGCTTGGATCTTTGTTGTATACGCCATCAACTTTAGTTGCTTTTAAGATTAAGTTTGCTTCAATCTCGATACCACGTAAGCATGCTGCTGTATCTGTAGTGAAGAATGGGTTACCAGTACCCGCAACAAATACACACACTTCACCACGAGTTAAATGACGAATTGCATCACGGCTTGAATATGATTCTACTACTGCGCCAATTGGCAATGCAGACATCAAACGCGTTTTAATATTACGGCGCACCAAAGCATCACGTAATGCAAGGCCATTCATTACAGTTGCCAACATACCCATTTGATCGCCTGTTACACGACCAACGAGGCCATCCTTTTGTAACTGGCTGCCACGGTATAAGTTACCACCACCAACAACGATACCCACTTGAACACCCAAACCAACAAGGTGCGCAATTGCGAGTGACATTTGATCGAGCACTTGTGCATCGATACCCATATCTTTATTGCCTGCCAAAGCTTCACCAGAAAGCTTTAGAAGAATGCGACCAAAACGCGGTTTTTTAGAATCAAGCATCATCAACTCCGAATTATTTAATTTCAATTATTTTTCGTGAATCATTTAATACGAATTAATTTCGCATATAAGTCATATTCATCTGCATCGGTAATTTCCACTTCAAGCAAATCACCTGCCTTAATCAATGATTTATCGATATCTTCAACAAAGACGTTACCGTCAATTTCAGGTGCATCCGCATAAGAGCGTGCAACTGCAACTGGGAACTCATCTTCTAAATCATCAACCAACACTGTCATGGTTTGACCAATACGTTTTTGCAGTTTCGCTGCAGAAATTTCTTGTTGAACTTCCATGAAGCGTTCATAGCGTTGTTGCTTAATCTCTTCAGGCACATGATCTGGCAGATCGTTTGCTGTAGCACCTTCAACAGGTGAGTATGTAAAACAACCCACACGGTCTAGCTGTGCTTCTTTTAACCAATCTAACAGCATCACGAAGTCTTCTTCAGTTTCACCAGGGAAACCTACAACAAAAGTTGAACGAAGGACTAAGTCTGGGCATTTTTCACGCCATACTTTTAAACGCTCTAGTGTATTTTCACTATGCGCAGGACGTTTCATCAACTTCAAGATTTTAGGACTTGCGTGTTGGAATGGAATATCCAAATATGGAAGAATTTTACCTTGTGCCATCAAATCAATCACAGCATCGACATGCGGATACGGATAGACATAATGCAAACGAACCCAAATACCCAACTGCCCTAAAGCTTCACACATATCGTAAAACTTAGTTTTTACAGGTTGGCCATTCCAAAAGTCCAATTTGTACTTTGTATCTACACCGTATGCAGAAGTGTCTTGTGAAATGACAAGAACTTCTTTTACACCCGCATTTTTGAGTGCTTGTGCTTCGCTTAATACCGAGCCCACTGGACGTGAAACTAAATCACCACGCATGCTTGGAATAATACAGAATGTGCAACGGTGGTTACATCCTTCTGATATTTTCAAATATGCATAATGTTTTGGTGTTAAACGAATCCCTTGTTCTGGAACAAGGTCAATGAATGGATTATGTTTTGGTGGCTCTGGAACGTACTCATGTACCGCTTCCATAACTTCTTGATATGCCGCAGCACCTGTCACCTTTAAGACGTTTGGATGCATTTGGCGAATTTTGTCTTCGTCTTTACCTAGACAACCTGTCACAATCACGCGACCATTCGCGCTCATTGCTTCACCAATGGCGTCTAAAGACTCTTGTACTGCAGATTCAATAAAACCACAGGTATTTACAACAACTAAATCTGCACCATCATAATCTGATGCAACATCATAACCTTCAGTTTTTAACTGAGTTAAAATTCGTTCGGAATCAACCAATGCCTTAGGACAACCTAAAGAAACAAAACCGACTTTGGGGGATTTCATGAATCTGCGCTCCACTAGAATGCGCGTATTGTATGTCTTTTCTTTGCATAAAAATAGGTGAAAAGGCCACTCTTTATATCATGCACCAAAATAATGCTATAATTTCATCCATATAATTAAAAATGCACCATTTTGAACCATATTTTATTTACAGCCCTTTTTTTATTCGCTATACATTTAAATTAAAGGCCAACTTCGGCACATTCTTTTAATTCAGCACTCAAATTTGGCGTTCTTTTAGAAAAGTTGGCGTGCATTTTGCTTACTCTGCATCAATTCAGTCCGTTTACTGAAAACAGAATGCCTTATGAAGATGCCATTGCGCCATTTTAAAACAGAACACCCACCGCTAATGGATCAACCTATGACCATCGATTATCGGCTATTAGTAGATAATTTAACCACAGCGATTTTACTGGTCGATAGTAATCTCAATATTTATTACTTAAATTCGTCATGTGAAGCACTTTTTGACATCAGTTTACTTCGGGCTGAAGGCCTGCCTGTACTTCATTTATTGCACATGCCCAATGATGAATTCAATACAGAAGAAGCCCTAAACAACACCCTACAATCTGGGCAACCTTATACACGACGCGAAGCAACGATTAATGTGAACTTCAAAGACATTCATGTTGATTACACGGTGTCGCTTTTAAGTTCAGGCAAGTCATATCACCCTTTATTGATTATTGAGCTTAATCCAATTGACCGAATGCTTAAAATCTCCAAAGAAGAAAACCTAATTCAGCAACACCAAGTTGCACGCCAATTAATTCGTGGCGTGGCACATGAAATTAAAAACCCATTGGGCGGAATCCGCGGTGCAACACAGCTTTTGGCTCGTAGTTTAAATGACCCTAAATACAGTGAATTTACCGACATTATTATTAGTGAAGTCGATCGTTTGCGTAATTTGGCCGACACCATGCTGGGTTCACGCCAACTTCCAAGCTATGAACCAACCAATGTACACGAGCCTTTAGAACGTGTACGTGCCCTCATTGCGAACCAAACCAAAAAGAAAATAAAAATCACACGTGACTATGACCTTTCTTTACCCGATGTCATGGCCGATCGCGATCAACTTATTCAAGTCATGCTCAACATTAGCGTTAATGCTGTGCAAGCCATGACTGAAAATAAAGATTTCTTTGAAGAACACCAACCAGAACTGATTCTTCGCACGCGTATTCAGCGCCTAGTTACCATTAATGGTGTACTCAAACGCTCTGCTGTACGCATTGACATTGAAGATAACGGCCCAGGTGTACCTGAAGAAATTTTAGAATCTGTGTTTTATCCTTTAGTGACTGGACGTGCTAAAGGTACAGGCTTAGGCCTCAGTATTGCGCAAAATATTATGCATCAACACAACGGAATGATTGAATGCCAATCTGTTCCCGGCAAAACAACTTTTAGCTTATATTTACCTTGGGAGTCAGGACATGTCGCGAAATAAAATATGGGTCATCGATGATGATCGCGCGATGCGCTGGGTTTTAGAAAAAACATTTAAAGAAGAAGGTTTTGATGTTACCAGCTTTGAAGAGGCTCAATCTGCACTCGATCAACTTAGTGTAGATGCACCCGATGTCATCTTAACTGACATTCGTATGCCCGGTATTGATGGTTTGACTTTCCTAGGCAAAGTCAAAGGTAGTCATCCCGATCTTCCTGTCATTATTATGACAGCGCACTCAGATTTAGAATCTGCCGTGTCGAGCTATCAAACTGGTGCTTTTGAATATCTACCAAAACCTTTTGATATTGATGAAGCATTGGCCTTGGTCAATCGTGCAATTTTGCATATTGCGAAGCTTCAACAACAAGAATCTGCAAAAACCGTTCAACCCATTCAATCCACTGAAATTATTGGTGAATCTCCTGCAATGCAGGAAGTATTTCGTGCTATTGGTCGTCTATCACAATCGCACATTACGGTACTCATTAATGGTGAATCTGGTACAGGTAAAGAGTTGGTTGCGCATGCGTTACATCGCCACTCTCCGCGTAGTAGCAAACCGTTTATTGCACTCAACATGGCTGCTATTCCCAAAGATTTGATTGAAACAGAATTGTTTGGTCATGAAAAAGGCGCATTTACGGGTGCAAATACACAACGCCAAGGTCGCTTTGAACAAGCCAATGGCGGTACGCTGTTTTTAGATGAAATTGGCGATATGCCATTTGAAACCCAAACACGTTTACTACGTGTATTGGCCGATGGCGAGTTCTACCGCGTAGGCGGACATATTCCTGTAAAGGTTGATGTACGTATTGTGGCTGCAACCCATCAGGACCTTGAAAAACTTGTTCATGAAGGTCGCTTCCGCGAAGACTTGTATCACCGCCTGAACGTGATTCGTATTCACATTCCAAAACTTGCACACCGTAGCGAAGACATCCCTATGCTTGCGCAGCACTTCTTGGCGCGTGCAGGTAAAGAATTGGGCGTCAGTCCAAAAATATTGCGTCCTGAAACGCAAGAATATATGCAAAAACTGCCTTGGCAAGGCAACGTGCGTCAATTGGAAAATACTTGTCGCTGGCTCACAGTGATGATTACAGGTCGTGAGGTTTATCCTGAAGATTTACCTTCTGAACTCAAACAAATTCCAATTCACCAAAGTGGTGAAGGCTCGCCTGCGCCAAATACTTTAGATCGTGTTTCAATTCACCATTGGGACGAGCTACTTGGCCAATGGGCGGTACAAAAGCTTAAAAATGGCGAAATGAAGATTCTAGACATTGCCACACCAATGTTTGAGCGCACACTGATTAATGCCGCATTACAGCAAACCCGTGGTCGTAAACGCCATGCAGCTGAGCTTTTAGGTTGGGGACGTAATACGCTTACCCGTAAGCTCAAAGAGCTAGGTATGGACAGTGCCGACGATGAAGTTGAAGAAGAATTAGAAAGCTAATTCTCTCGGCTCATGCAATAAAAAAGGCTAATCTTCGGATTAGCCTTTTTTATTGAAACCTTAGTGCATTAAGCAGTAATCCCCACATAGCGCGAGTAACCTTCAACACCTAAATCTGACTGATAAATAACAAAATCTGGATAGCTTGATGCTGTTAGCTCCTCAATCACCACCACTTGATCGTCGTTGGCATGCATATCATCTACAGTACGGCGCAAAGTATGCTCAAATTCATCCGTAATGTATTCAAAGCCAATATCCATCGCAATAAACAACGTATGCTCACAGGGCTGTACATATTGCTCTTCTGACCAATTGATCACGGCTTGCTGGCAATGTGGGCAGTTAATATTATCGGTTGCCTGAATAGGAAGTTGAATAAGTTGATAAGCCATGAATATTTATATCTTGAGTGAATCAAATGATTTTAGCAAAAACTCAGTATTTGCTGATGCTATTTTTATATTCTAACTTAGCCTGAATATCAGATTCCACAAAAAAAAGGAAGCCAAAGCTTCCTTTTATATCTCAATTTTTACCACAACAATTCGCGTTATTTTTTACTCGATTTATAAGCAGATAACGCTGCCACAGCAACCGCTGACAATACAATCCCTGGTGCACTTGCAAGTAAAATACCTGTAGTACCAAGACCTAAAGCCAAAATCTTACCTGTAAGTAATGGACCTGTCATAGCACCTAAACGACCAAGAGAAATTGCGCTACCTACACCTGTTACTTTGCCTGCTGAGGTATAGAAAATTGGTGAAATGCCGTACAGAATCGATTGACCGCCTGTAGAGAAAATACCCCCAATTAAGCCTGCAAATACCAACAATGGAATAGATTTGGTTGTGAATAAAATTAATACCGCAATAAATAGACCGATATAGATAATCACAGCCATTTGCCACAACTTTAAACGGTCAAGTAAATAACCTAAACCAAGCGTACCAATAACCGCACCTACTTGGAAAATCAGCATAATCATAAATGCTTGTGATTTTTCTAAGCCTTGCTCCATAAGTAAGTTTGGCAACCAACTGATTAAGATGTAGTTCACCATCAAGGTAAAGAAGAAACTCACCCAAAGTGGCAATGTGTATTTGTAGCGGTTTTCTGCAAATAGCACTTGCGCCATAGGCGGTACAGCTTCTACTGCTACAGATTCAACCTTTTCTTTGCGCTTATCTTTTAAGATAACTGCCATAAATGGAAGCAATACTAAAGGTGTTAAACCACCAATTAAAAATAATGTGTGCCAAGAAATATCTTTAAAGATAATAGCCAAGCTTGCAACAAAGATTGCACCTACAGGTAAGCCACAATACATCAAGCTGTTTAATTTACCTCGGTTTGCTTCAGTTGCTTCATCACCCACCACTGAAATCATGGTTGGCATAGCAGCCCCCAAACCTAAGCCTGTAAAAAAGCGAGCTGCATATAATATTTCTACACTTGGCGCCAATGCAGTGATTGTCATAAATACGCCAAAGATCGCAATTGAAAGCATCAACACTTTCTTTTGCCCTAAATAATCTGCTACACGGCCACCAAAAAATGCACCGAATAACATACCAAATACCCCTAAGCTAAACACATAGCCCATTTGTACCTGATCTAATGAAAATGTCGCTGCAATTCCTTTCGCCGCGATCCCAGGTGCCTGCAGGTCAAAACCTTCAAAAAACGCCACCCAGAAACACAAAAATACCGTTAAAATTTTCTGTATTTTACTCGTTTGTACTTGTGCCATGATCTAACTCCATCCGTAGTACACACACAGCCACATCTGACTGTGTGTGCATTCTCTGCCGATTGAGTCACAATAAATACCACTACAATAGTCGGATTAAAGCTTGATTTATAAGCCAAACTTAATGAAACTTATAGACAAAAGGTTGTATATCAATATATTTTACGTCTAAATAATTAAATTTATAATTAAAAAACAATTACTTAATTAAAGTAAAGCTTATAACTATATAACCATAATAAAAAACGATAGATAATACGATTTCAGATAAAATGCTGTGCTGTTGAGAATTCTAGTCGTGTTTTTTCTATTTTTAAAATGTATTACAATCAAACAATTACTTACTAACAAATATTAATAATGAGCTTTACAGTCCAAGAAATTGCGCACTAATCAATGATACTTTACAGCAACCCCGTGGCCGTAAGCACCATATGGCTGGACTTCAAGACTGCTGACAATACGCTGACACTCAAACTTAAAAAGCTTGGCATGGACAGTGCTGACGATAAAGTCGAAGAAAAAGTTAAAGGCTAAGCCATTAAAACGCGAATAGCCTGCCACACCGAAATCAGAGTTTAAAATCAAATATTGCACGAATTGTTCGTAACTATTAACTCAGCAAACGTATTGATTTGATTATCATTGGCAGGAAAATCAGCAACTGTTTGTTGCATGGTTTGCTTGGATTCATTGGTAATGTATTCACACCATAAATAAAATGTGCTCACATAGTTGAATATATTGCTCTTCTTAACAATTGATGATGTATTGATGACAATGTGGGCAAGCGATGTTTTGAGTGGTTTAAGTGTCAAGTTCAATGAGTTAGCATGACATTGGAATGATCAAAATTTGGAACTTTGAGTATTTTAGCAAAGAGTTTCCATCAGTTTAAAAATTATGTTGATTGCTTCCAAAGAATAAAAACTCAAAATTAAAGATTTATCTCCATCTGATTATTTAAAACGAAGTATTTAAAATAATCGTGCATAATATGCGAATGAAATACCTTAATCGCCAAAATTTCCTGAAACTACATTTAAGAAACATAAAGGCCACCATTTATTATAAAACGCATCGAATCCTGAAATTATGCACTGATCGCACACTTTAAATGCTACTTAAATCAGATTCCAATAGATACCTTACACCCACCCATATCATGAACCCAAATACCAATATCCCCCACATAATATGTATGATAATCTTCTACCTCAATAGTATAGACATAATCACAATATCCCTCTAAAACACCTGAATTTAAGATTTCCTGCACTTCAGGAATATCATCTGATGAAGGATAAATATAAATATCTTCAGTCGGTAAAAGATTACTACTCGATGCCGACGTAAGTGAATCAAATAACACTCCACCTCCTTTCAAACACACAGGTTTACCACTACGAAAATCAAAAACCCCTATACGTTCTTGGGTGTTATGCATATAAACCAATCTAGAGTCTAATGTAGAACTTTGTAAGAGTTTATATTGATCTTCAAATGTATCAACTGCAACAAATTTAAGATTAGAAGTTTGCAAGCAATGTAAGCACGTAGCATCAAGCTGAATTGCTGGCACCCAACCTATCGCTTTTATTATAACTTTTCCCTCAATTTCATTTATATACTCATCCACCCAAAACAAGTGCTCCTTAGTACAAAACAAATACCCGACACCCTCTTGTGTCATATATCTTTGAAAAATGATCGGCTTCTTATCTTTGGTCTTAAATGTATGTACAACTCGCTTATAAGCCAATTCTCCTTCACCAGATTCAGGTTTAGAAAGCACCATATCCCCGATCTTAAGCTGATCAATTGAAACTAATCCTTTATTCGTATGTACTAAAGTTCCCGCGACAAAGCATGCCTGCTCAGACTGAGTATATTCACCATCTCCAATCTGATCACACAAATCTGCACAAATAATTAAATGCAAATCTTCTAAACTTAATTGATTCAATTTAAACCCCAACCCATATATTGTTATTAAAGATTTATATTCTTATAGCAAAAAATACCATTATTGATTTTGGTCTTTCTTTATTAATCCAAACAATTTAAAAAAACCCGCCTAAGCGGGTTTTTTTTATTTCAACTTGAAATCTTAAGCAGATTTTTTAGCATTGGCATTTTTACGAATCGTAATCATCACCAATTGAACCGCCGCTGGTGTAACACCCTGAATACGGCTGGCTTGTGCAAGTGTTTCAGGCAACACACCTTTAAGCTTCATGGTAATTTCACGAGAAAGACCTGAAACTGCGTCATAATCAAAATCAGCAGGAATTTTGGTATCTTCCAAACGCTTCATTTGCGCAACGTCTTCTTGCTGACGGTTAATATAACCCGCATATTTCACTGCAATTTCAATTTGCTCACCCACAAATGCAGACACTTCTGAACCTGTAAGCTCAGCAATTTGAGCAAAATTAATATTTGGACGTTTTAACAAATCAATTGCGTTAGTTTCTTTAGACAGATCATCACCTGTCATTTCAACGAATTTTTTACCCAATGGGTTGTTTGGCGCAGCCCAAAGATGCTGTAAACGGCCTTTTTCAGTTTCTACAGCTTCCATTTTTTGGCAGAACGAATCCCAACGCGCATCATCTACCAGACCCATTTCACGGCCAATCGCAGTTAAACGCTGATCCGCATTGTCTTCACGAAGCATTAAGCGATATTCCGCACGTGAGGTAAACATGCGGTACGGTTCTTTGGTACCTAATGTAATTAAGTCGTCAACCAATACACCCATGTACGCCTCATCACGTTTTGGTGTCCATTGTTCTTGATCCCATGCACGGCGCGCAGCGTTTAAACCTGCAAGTAAACCTTGTGCACCCGCTTCTTCATAACCTGTTGTACCGTTAATTTGACCAGCAAAGTACAAGTTATTAATTGCTTTGGTTTCAAGAGAGAACTTCAATGCTTGTGGGTTGAAATAATCGTATTCAATTGCATAACCCGGACGAAGAATGTGTGCATTCTCCATACCACGGATTGAACGAACCAATTCAAACTGCACATCAAAAGGTAAAGAAGTAGAAATACCGTTTGGATATAACTCATGAGTATCCAGACCTTCAGGCTCTAGGAATACTTGGTGCGAGTCTTTATCAGCAAATTTATGAATTTTGTCTTCAATTGAAGGACAGTAACGTGGACCTACACCTTCAATTACACCCGTATACATCGGTGAACGATCTAAACCGCCACGAATAATGTCGTGTGTGCGTTCATTGGTATGTGTGATATAGCAGTTAATTTGTTCTGGGTGCATAGACGCATCACCCATAAATGACATCGTCGGAGATGGGAAGTCACCCGGCTGCGCTGTCATTACAGAAAAATCGACAGAACGTGCATCAATACGTGGTGGTGTACCTGTTTTTAAACGACCTACAGGTAAGTTCAATTCACGCAAGCGCGCAGCCAACGAAATTGAAGGAGGATCGCCCGCACGACCACCCGATGCATTGTTTAGACCGATGTGAATCACACCGCCCAAGAATGTACCCGTAGTTAATACGACAGTTTTTGCATCAAAGCGAACACCCATTTGTGTGATCACACCTTTAACGGTATCACCTTCTACAATGAGGTCATCAGCAGCTTGCTGGAAAATATCTAAGTTCGCTTGGTTTTCTAATGTTTCACGAATTGCCGCTTTAAAGCGTACACGGTCAGCTTGCGCACGTGTTGCACGTACTGCCGCACCTTTACGTGAGTTTAAAATACGGAATTGAATACCGCCTTTATCGGCAGCCAATGCCATCGCACCGCCCAAGGCATCAATTTCACGCACCAAATGCGATTTACCAATACCACCAATGGCTGGGTTACAGCTCATCTGCCCTAAAGTCTCAATGTTATGAGTTAAAAGCAAAGTCTGTCGACCCATGCGAGCCGCAGCGAGAGCTGCTTCGGTACCTGCGTGACCGCCACCGATAACAATGACATCGTAAACTTTAGGATAATGCATAGTGGTATGGAGAGATTTCAAAAAATGGATGACCCAAGATTATAGCAAAATTTCACTTATAAGTTGACTGATTCAGTCGTTTTTTATCTTATTTTCACTACACAAAAGCACATTAAATCCATTTAAGCCTGTACGTAATTTGCAAAATTCAGCAATTTAAAACATTTATATCCTCTTCATAACGCAATAGCGGTTGTTTTATTTTGACTATTTATTAATCTAGAGTGTGTTCCAACAAAAACTTAAGGACAACGGCCATGTATAAGAATATTTTTCTTTCAGCCATGCTTTATGGTTTATGTTTAACTTCATTTACAGCCTCTGCAAATGACAAAGTTCAAAGCACTTATGATGCACAAAAGTATCAACAAGTGTGTAAAGGCAAAACCCAGGGCGATCAAGTTAGTTTTGCTTATCGCGGCATTATTTGGAATGGGACCTGCCAGCCTCAGTTTTTCTCTAGCAGCAAAACTAAACTACTAGGCACAGAAGCTGAGCTAAATTCGGTATGTCATAGTGATGCAAACGCCAAATCAATTACAGTAGATGGTAAAGAAGTGAAAGGTAAATGTGCTTTAGGCTTTGCACCACCCAGTCCCCGATAATTTTTAATATATGAATGTAATATAGTTCACACTCCATCCAAACTAAGGGGCAAAATGCTTAATTTTCGCCCTTTTTCTTTGTTGCTTATTTAGAAAACTTGTTTAAACTCAATCCAGAAGGAACATAAAAATAAGGATATTCCATGGATTCGGGTGTATTTGTTTTTTTCCTACCCGTCATCTTGGCTTTTATGATGATGGGGCTAGGCCTAGAGTTAACGGTTAAAGATTTTCTACGTGTAGGGCGTTATCCTAAAGCTATTTTTTTGGCTCTTTTTTGCCAACTGGTCATTTTAACCAGCATTGCTTTCTTCATTTGTGTGGTCTTAGATCTTGAGCCATTGCTGGCTGTTGGGCTTATGCTTTTAGCTGCTTCACCGGGTGGCCCGACTGCTAATTTACTGAGTTTTCTATTTAAAGGTGATGTGGCTTTAAATCTAACCTTAACAGCAATCAACTCAGTGATTACCACCTTTACTCTGCCTTTTATTGTCAATCTATCACTGCATTACTTTATGCAGTCCGATACAACGATTGGCATACAGGCCGATAAATTCGCCTATATTTTTCTGATCATCTTTATCCCAGTGTGTATTGGCTTGCTTATTCGCCATTATTTTCCACACCTTGCTTTAAAATGTAATCGCCCCATGCGGATGCTGTGTATCTTATTTCTCACCGCAATTTTTATTTATGCACTGTTCCGTGAACGCTCAAATGTGATTTTATATTTTGTCGATGTTGGTATTGCAGTCGGAATTTTTTGCTTTAGCAGTATGTTTATTGGCTATCTGGTTCCACATTTAGCAGGCTTAACAGAACGACAAGCCCGTGCATGTACTTTTGAAATTGGTATTCACAACACCGCCATTTCAATCACAATTGCAATTTCCGTACTATCTAGTACCACCATTGCCATCCCTGCTGGTGTATATTCCATATATATGTATTTATTCGCTTTTGGATTTGGCTATATCTTAACGCGCAAAAAGAGCAATTTACTCAGCAACCAAGTTAAACCTTAATACAGTATTCAATCTTGCACAAACGACACACTATTTAAGAAGTAACAAATCATGCCTCAACCAGATTGAGGCAATCCATAAAAAATCTGAGATCAAATCTCGCAACAACAAGAAATTAAATACAACTTTCAATCCACAACCAAGGAGCTTGCTCACTTAACACTGCTTACTAAGTTCGAAAAAATTAACAAACGAGGCAAGGATGAACTCACAAATTATTACGATATTACTCCCTTTAGCACTTGCCATTATTATGGTTGGACTTGGCCTAGAGCTCACTTTAAAAGATTTTGCTCGCGTCGGAAAACACCCTAAAGCTGTTCTTGTTGCATTGTGTTGCCAGCTCATCGTACTTACGAGTATTGCATTTTTACTATGTAAACTACTGGCATTACCCCCATTACTCGCTGTCGGACTCATGCTTTTAGCTGCCTCACCAGGCGGGAGTACAGCCAACTTATTTAGCTATTTATTTAAAGGTGACTTAGCGCTCAATATCAGCCTCACTGCCATTAACTCAGTGATTGCCGCGTTTACTTTACCTTTAATTGTCAATTTTGCGATTTCCCACTTTCTGCAAGATGGTCAACAAATCACCTTACAGTTCTCTAAAATCTTACAAGTTTTTAGCATTATTATTGTACCCGTTGCCATTGGTATGCTCATTCGCCATTACTCACCACGCCTAAGCGAAAAGCTCAACAAACCTTTACGCATATTTGCCGTGATTTTTCTGGTTTTAATCATTATTGGTGCAATAGTGGCAGAACGGCAGAATATTGGTGAATATATTTCTCAAGTTGGTATTGCAACTGCGCTATTTTGTATTTGTAGCTTATGTATTGGCTATTTTGTACCGCGCCTATTTGGTATTAATAGTGCACAAGCCCGCGCCTGTGCCTTTGAAATTGGTATTCACAATAGCACTTTAGCTATGACTATCGCACTGACTGTACTAATGAATACAGCGATTGCAATGCCTGCAGCGGTTTATTCAATTTTTATGTATATCTTTGCCGCACTCTTTGGTCTGTTGCTCAATAAATTTGTAGCTTTTACCCCAACAGAAGTCGAAACTCAACCCAACTAACTTAGTTTCATTTACTCACTCAAGCCCAAACTCATCAAAGGATACGTTTTTAGTATCCTTTTATTTTTATGTTAGCCCGTCAAGCTATAGTCGGAGTTCATGAAGTTCCGCTACAATAGCTCTTTAAATAATACGATTAGGTTCTTAACTGTGAAGTGGCTACAAATTCATATTACTGTTGATCAAGCACAAGTAGATTTCACAGAAACACTACTAAGTTCACTAGGTGCTGTCAGCGTAACTTTAGATGATGCTGAAAATCAGGATTTATTAGAACCGCTTCCGGGTGAAACACCGCTTTGGAACAAAGTCATTGTGACAGGTATCTACGCCGAAGAAGAAGGCGAAGAAATTGATGTTGATGCTTTATTAACATTTATTACTGCCCAAATGCCAGAAGCACCATTACGCCATGAGTTTATTGAAGATCAAGCTTGGGAACGCACATGGATGGATGCTTACGAGCCAATTCAAATTGGTGAGAAATACTGGATCGTGCCTGAATGGATGACACCACCTGAAGCCGATGCTGTAAATATTAAGCTCGACCCGGGCCTAGCATTTGGTACAGGTAACCATGCTTCTACATTCTTATGCTTACAATGGTTAGGCCAAACTGACGTAAAAGATAAAATTGTCATCGATTACGGTTGTGGTTCAGGTATTTTAGGCGTAGCTGCATTATTGTTGGGTGCAAAAAAAGTTTATGCAACTGACATCGATCCACAAGCTGTTTTAGCAACAAAACAAAATGCAGAACTAAATGGTGTGCTTGATCGTCTGTATGTCGGCCTACCAGAAGAGTTCAATTCTGAGCTTAAAAATGAAAAAGCTGACGTATTTGTTGCAAACATTCTTGCAGGCCCATTAATGATGCTTGCCGAAGAATTCTCAACTTTAATTAAATCTGAGGGAGAGTTCGCACTTGCAGGTGTAATTGAAGAGCAAGTTGCTGATGTTTCTAACATTTACAGTAAATTCTTTGATATATTAAAGGTCGAAAAACGTGACGAATACTGGTGCAGAATCTCTGGAAAACGTCACTCGTATTAATCATTTTATGTAAAAGCATTTATGAGCAACAAACAGACCTTTTGTCCATCTTGTTCGACCACTTACCGCATATCTGTCGCTCAGTTGACGATCTCGCAGGGTATGGTTTGCTGTGCAAAATGTTCCCATACATTTAATGCATTATCACATCTGGTCGATGTCCAAAGTGACAACGTCCAGATGTTTAACGCTGTTGAAAAAAAACCTACCCCTATTTCGGCTGAACCTATAGATGTTGCACAAATCAACTTAGAGGCAGATCAAGCTGAAATTGCAACCAACATTTATAGCAATAGCCTATTAGCAATATTTGATCAAAAAGTCGAAAACTCAAATATTGACCTCCGCACTTACCTTAATAACCTTAACTATTTTAGTACAGACCCAATTGGCAACTTCCCTGCTTTAAACTGGTCTGAAAATACGGAAGTAGAAAAAAAACGTTCCGTACTTAGCTATATAGGTTGGACAACAGTTAACGTCCTACTCTTTAGCGTACTGCTCTTTCAGTTCTTTTGGTTTAACCCACAGTATTTAAAAAACAGCCCTATCATGAGCAGTGCTTTTAATGGTATCTGTGAAGTATTTACCTGTTCAAAGCTTGAAGAGCACTACAATTTAGTTAACTTAAAGAAAGTACGTGTAAAAGCTGATGGTGAAGACCAAGTCTTATTTAGAGGTGAAATTGTCAATCATCACACTCGTAGCCTATTACTGCCAATCATTCGTGTAGAGCTAAAACACAACGGACAAGAATTTGCAGTTTACAACATTCAACCTAAAGACTATCTCACAGACAGCCTTACAGGTATTCAGCGCATACCAAGCAACACGCCATATAACTTCAATTTTAAGCTCTCGCATGCACGCAAAAGCTTCGACAGCTATACTTTAGAAATCATTCGCCCGTAAAATTGAAAAAAACTATTAAAAATTGCAAAAAAATTAAAAAAAAATGCAGTTTTCTTGCTCACTTTTTCTTAGACAATGGTATGATACGCGCCACGAAAGCTTTGTGCTGCAATCTCTTCAGTCTTTTTAATACAAATAGAACATCAGCGAAATGCGCCTTATATATATATCGCGTATAGAGCAGATTTTTTTGTTTTTAAAATGGTCCGTAACATATATTTAACTATTGTTACGCTTATTTTTCGACCAAGTTGACAGATTGTGGCATGCTAAATGTACAGTTTTAGAACCAACCGTTTTAGGATCTAAAACGGAGTTCATTTAAATTTTAGACCACTTTATAACTATCACTTTACCCAAGTGATATTTTGATTTTTCGGATTAATTCGCATGAATAGCAAATCTCCTATTTTTACTGCACAATCTGATGTCGCTCTTCGTATTCACGTAGATCGCGCAGTTCGCCATTACTTCGCACAATTGCAAGGTGAGCAACCTTCTCAAGTGTACGACATGGTGCTAGCAGAAATGGAGAAACCTCTTTTATCTGTAGTTCTAGAGTATACGCGTGGTAATCAAACACGCGCTGCCGAGATTCTCGGTTTGAACCGTGGCACTTTACGTAAAAAGTTAAAAGCTCACGGTTTAATGAGCGAATAAGTGATAAAATGCTTGCGGCTTCCGCAGGCATTTTTTTTATCTTGCATTTGCCTTTTTTGATTTAATTTGTTCCTTGATAACTGTGACGAAGATCATGACTATTAAACGCGCTTTAATCTCTGTTTCCGATAAAACCGGAATTGTTGAATTTGCACAAAACCTAGTTGCTCTAGGGGTAGAAATTTTATCTACTGGCGGCACATACAAATTGTTGAAAGACAATAATGTGGCTGTAGTTGAAGTTTCAGAGCACACTGGTTTCCCAGAGATGATGGACGGCCGTGTTAAAACATTGCATCCGAAAATTCATGGCGGTATCTTAGCTCGTCGCGGTCTAGACGAAGCTGTGATGGCTGAACACAACATCGATGCAATCGATTTAGTTGTTGTTAACCTTTATCCTTTCGCTGCGACTGTGGCTAAACCAAACTGTTCACTTGCAGATGCGATTGAAAATATCGACATTGGCGGTCCAACAATGGTTCGTGCTGCTGCTAAAAACCATGCTTCTGTAGGTATCGTGGTAAATGCTGCTGACTATGCAACTGTGATTGCTGAGCTTAAAGCTGAGGGTGCTTTATCTTACGCAACACGTTTTGACTTAGCAGTTAAAGCATTCGAACATACTGCTCAATACGACGGTATGATCGCATCTTACTTAGGCGCTCGCGTAGGTAAAGAAGAAGGTACTGCTGACAAATTTGCACGTACATTCAACACGCAATTAAACAAAGCTCAAGATCTACGTTACGGTGAAAACCCGCATCAATCTGCTGCGTTCTATGTAGAAGACACAGCAACTGAAGCATCTGTTTCAACTGCAAAACAGTTACAAGGTAAAGAATTATCTTATAACAACATTGCAGACACTGACGCTGCACTTGAATGTGTTAAATCATTCGCTAAACCTGCTTGTGTAATCGTTAAGCACGCAAACCCATGTGGCGTTGCAGTATCACTTGACGGCATTCAAGCTGCTTATGACCTTGCATACGCAACTGACCCTGAATCTGCATTCGGCGGTATCATTGCATTCAACCGTGAATTAGACGTTGCAACTGCTCAAGCCATTGTTGACCGTCAATTCGTTGAAGTGATCATTGCTCCTAGCGTTGCTGAAGGCGTGCTTGAAGTAACTGGCGCGAAGAAAAACGTACGCGTACTTGTATGTGGCGAACTTCCAGCAATTACTGAACGTAAAGCACAGCTTGACTACAAACGTGTGAATGGCGGCTTACTGGTTCAAGACCAAGACTTAGGCATGATCACGAAAGATGACCTTAAAGTTGTGACTAAACGTGCGCCAACTGAAGCAGAAATTGATGACTTGATCTTTGCTTGGAAAGTTGCGAAATACGTTAAATCTAACGCAATCGTTTATGCGAAAGGCCGTCAAACGATTGGTGTGGGCGCAGGTCAAATGAGCCGCGTTAACTCTGCTCGTATTGCTGCGATCAAAGCTGAACATGCTGGTTTAGTAGTTGAAGGCGCTGTAATGGCATCTGATGCATTCTTCCCATTCCGTGACGGTATTGATAACGCTGCCAAAGCAGGTATCAAATGCATTATCCAACCGGGCGGTTCTATGCGTGATGAAGAAACGATTGCTGCTGCTGATGAAGCTGGTATTGCAATGGTCTTCACTGGCATGCGTCACTTCCGCCACTAATACATGATTTTGTGGAACAAGATCTAAGTTGATACGCGTACCCGTCATCCGCAATTGTTTGAGGCAGGATTTATTTCAATACATCCTGTTTCTGCGAAAAATTAGGTCATAGATCAAATATGACGAGTTTTGTGGATGACAATGGTTTTGCCTTAACAAAAGTAGGTCCAACCGAAGGTCTGTTCCCTTATCTGAATGTATACTGGAAAGATTCCGAAGTGCTGCTCAAGCAAAGACGTTTCAAAAAAGCCTTAATCAATTTAGGGCTAAAAGATTTCTAATCTTGCATAAAGTCCTCTCCTGCTTTCAGGTTGAGGACTTTATGTCATTTTCGATTCATGGAGTATGAACCGATGAATATTTTAGTTTTGGGTAATGGCGGTCGTGAACATGCGCTTGCATGGAAAATCGCACAAGATGACAAAGTCGCAAAAGTATTTGTAGCACCGGGTAATGCGGGTTCTGCAACTGAAAATAAATGCGAAAATGTTGCGCTTAACATTTTAGACAATGCAGCAATTATCGACTTTGCTAAAAACAATGCAGTTGATTTAATCGTGGTTGGCCCTGAAGCACCGCTTGTAAATGGTGTTGTAGATGCTTGTCGCGCGGCGGGTGTAAAAATTTGGGGTCCTACTCAATTTGCTGCGCAGCTTGAAGGCTCTAAAGCATTTGCAAAGCACTTCTTAAAACGCCACAACATTCCAACTGCTTTCTATGACGTATTCACAGAAGTAGATGCAGCGAAAGCATTTGTAGAAAAAAATGGTGCGCCAATCGTAATCAAGGCTGATGGTCTTGCTGCAGGTAAAGGCGTAATCGTTGCCATGACCAATCAAGAAGCATTTGATGCAATTGATGACATGCTTGCAGGCAACAAATTTGGTGATGCTGGCTCGCGTGTAGTCATCGAAGAATTCCTTGCCGGTGAAGAAGCATCTTTCATTTGTATGATTGATGG
Source organism: Acinetobacter sp. WCHAc060006 (assembly GCF_004209135.1). Taxonomy (NCBI): domain Bacteria; kingdom Pseudomonadati; phylum Pseudomonadota; class Gammaproteobacteria; order Moraxellales; family Moraxellaceae; genus Acinetobacter; species Acinetobacter sp. WCHAc060006. The sequence goes on from NZ_SGSS01000007.1 coordinate 69,307, forward strand.
CGACAACATCTTACCAATGGCAACTTCACAAGATCACAAACGTATCTTTGAAGGTGACCAAGGTCCAAACACGGGTGGTATGGGTGCTTACTCTCCTGCTCCTGTGGTGACTGCGGACGTATTTGAAAAAACCATGAATGAAGTGATGCGTCCTACCGTTGATGGTATGAAAAAAGACGGTCACGTGTATACAGGTTTCTTATACGCAGGCTTGATGATTGATGAACAAGGTCAACCTAAAGTGATCGAGTTCAACTGTCGTTTTGGTGACCCTGAAACTCAACCAATTATGATGCGTTTAAAATCATCTTTAGTTGATTTGGTTGAAGCTGGTATTGCAGGTAACCTTCCAGCGGAAGCTGAATGGGATGAGCGTAAGACTGTAGGTATCGTACTTGCGTCACGTGGCTACCCTGAAACTTCTAGCAATGGCGATGTAATTTCTGGTTTAGACACAGAAATGGCTGATGCGAAAGTATTCCACGCAGGTACAAAAGCACTTGAAAATGGTGACATTGTCACTGCTGGCGGTCGTGTTCTTTGCGTGACTGCATTGGGTAACACGATTGGCGAAGCACAAGCTAAAGCATTAGAACTATGCCAAAAAGTGACTTTTGATGGTGTTCAATACCGTAAAGATATTGGTTACCGTGCAATTGCGCGTGAAAATGCTTAATCATTCATTTGATTAAAATAAAAAACCCCGCTTAGTGCGGGGTTTTGTTTAATAAATTAAATTTTTTCAAATAACTCAGTAGCAATTTTTCTCGCTAAATTATCCTTATCATCCGATATTTTAGCTAAATTTATAACATACTGAATTGCTTCACGACCTGCTATTTCCATTGGTCCATAATCATCGTATTCTTCACCTGTATATGCATTATAAGCCCTCAAATCATCTCGGGTAAAATCAGTTCCACACATTTGAGCCAAGTAAATATAGAGCCAAGCTTCGCCACTATTTTTAAATATTTTTTGGTAAAGAAAATACTCTATTGCTTCTAAATCACCTTGATTACACAAATAGAGAACTTGGTTATAAACTGTCTCAGAATCTGCATCAAAATTGATTTCATTAAGACTTAATGGACTGTCTTTGATATAAGATTCAAACTGTTCAGCTTGTTTTATATATTCCTCATACTTTTCTTTATTTTTTTTAGTTTGATCAGAACTAATATATTTTTGTTTATCATTATCCCAATAGCTACCAAAATTTGAACCACTCCTACCATAAGGGGCTATTTGATTTGCTAAATAACGATAATAACCACCTAAAACAGCGTAAGCATCAGGATTTTTACGGTCGTTAGCATAAGATAATATTTTTTCTAAATTATCTCCTATTAATTCAAAATCTAACTCATCTGAATCAAAGTAATTATCATCAATTTCGCTGAGAACTTCAAATGTTTGAACTAGACCATTATTAAAATCAACATAACTCAAAGAGTTTCGTATGTCTCTAAAATTTATCACTTCGATATTGAACCATAAAAGTTCTCGATAAATAGTTTTAGCAATCGATAAATATAAAGCCTCTTCAGCATCTAATTTCAGTAAAGCCTGAAGTTTTACAATAATTTTTTTAATATTTTCTAAAAATTCACGACCTTCATAATCATCCCAATGAAGATCATCTTCATTAAAATTTGAATAATCTATTTTAGGCGGATTTTTAAATATTTCTAGTGTTAAAGCACTCATCAATTCATGCTGATAATATTCTTCGGAATCATCATATTCAGCATCAAGTAAAAGATTCTGGGCAACTAAAGAATTATAAGTTTTATAACCTAGATCCAAAGCAATTAGTTCATAAATATGTGAACGACTAATTTTTACAGAATGTTGATCTTGAATTTTTTTAGATAATTGAAATGCGAATTCTTGAATAGACATAATTTTCCCTACTGCCAACTCTAAACTCTTTATACAAAGAATCTTTGGTGTCATAAGACTTTTAGCAACGCATGTTTAAATGCTAAGAACCAAACGAGTTGATACTTAAGAAAATTAAATTTTGGTATGACTTAAAACTAAGACATTAAATTTTTGAATCCCTTTTCTACTCATGCGTAAGTACGGTAGGCGACCTTAAACCAATACTATCCAATCTCATATTTCTTTGCAATCATATTTCTAAGGAATCAAAAAATTTGATATCACCTAAAATAAAACCTGCTAAATTTTTCTATAATTAAAATTCAATCCTAATTTATGACAAATTTGATCCAAACCCCTCGCCTCATTCTCCGTCAATGGCAAGACTCCAACACCGCCCCATTCATCCAAATGTGTGCAGATGACTACGTCATGCGCTATTTTCTTAAACCCTTAAATGCTTCTGAAGCCACTGCATTTATGCAACGCCTACGCGATGCAATCGAAACACGCTGTTGGGGTTTATATGCCGTCGAGCTTAAAGCCACGGGCGAATTTATTGGTTTTATCGGCTTACATGTACATCCACCTGAGTTTGAAATAGCCAATGCACCTGAAATTGGTTGGCGACTACTGCCACAATATTGGCATCAAAGTTATGCCACCGAAGGTGCAAAAGCCGTACTCAAACATGCTTTTAGAAACTTAAGATTAGATAAAGTCATTTCATTTACGGCAAGTTTAAACACACCATCAGAACGTGTAATGCAACGCATTGGTATGCAAAGAGTCAGTGAATTTAATCATCCACTTGTACCACTAGAGCATCCTCTAAACAAACATGTCCTGTATGAAATACAGCGCAGTGACTATTTACACATTCCATTTTGCTAGAAGTCATTCTTCTCGCTTTAACAAATCAATCAAGACAATCATCTTTTGCAGTGCTGTATCAATATATAAAACACTCTTTTTTGCGAAATTTATAATGTGGATACAGCCAAATAGATCCAGCCAATCTGCTCAAAAAATAACAGTTATAAATCAAGCAAAATAATGCAAAAATCATAAAAAAAGCACTATGATGAAATAGATGCTTACTTACAATAGAGATCACTATGGCGTGTACACGTGTCGTATATTTAGGTGACGAACAACAAAACATGACAGCTCGTTCTATGGATTGGAAAGTCGATGTAGGCACCAATTTATGGATCTTAGCCAATAACATTAAAAGAAATGGATCGGCTGGCGAAAATTCGATTGAATGGACAGCAAAATATGGATCAGTGGTTGCCACTGGCTATGACATTGCCACCACAGATGGAATGAATGAAAAAGGCTTATGTGCCAACCTGCTCTGGCTGGTCGAATCCGAATACCCTAAACGCATTAAAAATACAAAACCCACGCTGAGCATTTCACTATGGGCCCAATATGTCTTAGATAATTTTGCAACCGTCGCAGAAGCCATACAATTTATGGAAACTGAACCTTTTGCAGTGATCTCAGACCAAGTTCCAGGGCAAAACCGCTTGGCCTCACTACACTTATCCATTTCCGATGCCAGTGGCGACAGTGCAATTATTGAATATATTCAAGGTAAACAAGTGATTCACCATAACCGTGAATATCAAGTGATGACCAATTCCCCTACTTTTGACCAACAACTGGCACTCAATCAGTATTGGAAACAAATTGGTGGCACAGTCATGCTTCCAGGTACTAACCGTGCAGCTGACCGTTTTGCACGTGCGTCTTTTTATATCAACGCTATTCCTAAAAAAGCCGAGCCAAACGATGCATTGGCCAGTGTATTCAGTGTCATCCGCAATGCCTCTGTGCCTTTTGGGCTAAATACAGCGGAAGAACCAAATATTTCTTCAACGCGCTGGCGAACCGTGGCCGATCACAAAAGAATGCTGTATTTCTTTGAGTCGGCAGTATCGCCAAATGTATTTTGGGTCGATTTAAAAGAGATTGATTTCAGTAATGGTCAATGTAAAGTATTGCAATTAGGACAAGATCAATCCCAAATCTATGCAGGTAAATCAAATGATGCTTTCAAGATTGCACCTGCTTTTCATTTTCTACCCGTCAGTGAGCATGATTAAATTGGTTTAATTTCTTCATGTTATGCATACAAATGATTGAATAAAATAAGTAGCGTTTTAAGTGCAACTCAACTCACACCGAGTTGCACGACCTTCGATTGAAACTCTGTGATACATAAAATTAAGGCCTTCTCATACAAACTCTGCGAATGGCTTAAACAAATAAGTAAAGAAAATAAAAGACTCAAAATAAACATATCGTGATGATATGCATTTTTCTGCATAACAATGCCAAAAATCTTATAAAGCACCAAATAAGCTCATATTTCATCCACTTATCAAATTCAATAAAGACAATATATTGTTTTTCATATTATTTTAATTAAATTTCAAACCTTTTATGCACTATTAGTGCTAAATATAGATTTTTTCATCACTATATTGCATATTAAATTATTGCTATTATATTTCAGCAATTTAGGGCTCAGCCTAATTAAATTCTTTTATTTACAATTACTTTGTATATAAAACTCTCTCTTTTATTTAGACTGAAATCTAATTGCAACAATATTTGAGCCATATACAATTTGCGGTTATAAGTCAGTTTGACTGATTTCACGCTTAATTTAATCTCTCTACATTTATGATATGTAAGTTGAACGCCAAAATTTAATTTACTTGGGTGAAAACATGAAAAAGTTACTTGGTTTAGTGCTCGGCGCATCTGTTGTTCTAACAGGTTGTGGTAAACAAGAAGCCCCTGCTACAGATACCGTACAAAAAAAAGATTCTGCTGAACTTCAAACAGTAACTATGGCATCTACAGGCTCAGACGCAGATGTATGGCGCTATATTGCAACATTGCCAGAAACTAAAGCTGCAGGCATTAAGCTTGAAGTTAAAAACTTTACCGATTATGTGTCTATGAACACAGCAGTTGCGAACCATGAAATGGATGTCAATGCATTCCAATCATACGCATATATGGTTGCATTCAATGACAGTAACAAAGAAAAAATTGCTCCTCTCTCTACAACTTACTTAGAGCCAATGGGTATTTACTCAAGCAAAGTAAAAAAATTGGATGAGTTTAAAACAGGTGCAACCATTGCCATTCCAAATGATGGTGCAAACGAATCTCGCGCATTATTACTTTTACAATCTGCTGGCCTAGTTAAACTAAAAGCTAACTTTGACAACGTTAAAGGTACAACAGCAGATGTTGCTGAAAATGCGAAGAAAATTGTAATTAAACCAATTCAGATGGCAACTGCTGTACGTGTTAAAGACGAAGTAGATGCGATTGTATTGGGTAATACATTGGCAATGGAAGGTGGCTTAAACGTATTAAAAGATGCGATTTATTATGAGCCAATTGACCAAAGCACAAAAATGAACGTTAACGTTTTAGCGGTTGCAGCTGATCGTCAAAATGACCAAGTATTGAAAAAAGTTGGTGAGCTTTACCATGTTGCTGCTGTAGGCAAATATGTACAAGATCACTTTGGCGGTACAAAAGTTGATGTAAATAAACCTGTAAGCTATCTTACAGACGCAAAATAGTAATATACTTTGCACATCTAAACAGGCAAATTTACTTTGCCTGTTTTTCTTTTATTTAAAGCTTTTGACGATATGATTCAATTTAAAGACATTTCTAAGCACTTTGAGCTTAAAGGTCAAACTGTTAAGGCGCTGGATCAAATCAATCTTGAGATTCCGGCTGGCTGTATTTTTGGTCTGATTGGCTACAGCGGTGCAGGCAAAAGTACGCTTATTCGCCTAATCAACCTTTTGGAACGCCCAAGCCAAGGGCAAATCTTTATTAACAATAAAGATTTTACTGCCTTAAGTGCTTCTGAATTACGCCAAGAACGTACCAACATTGGTATGATCTTCCAGCATTTCAATTTACTGCAAACCAAAACCGTTGCAGAAAATATTGAACTCCCCCTCAAATTATTGGGTGTTTCTAAAGCTGAACGTCAAAAACGCTTAGAAGAATTACTCGAATTTATTGATCTTACACACAAGAAAAATGCCTACCCAGATGAACTTTCTGGCGGTCAAAAACAACGTGTCGGGATTGCCCGTGCGCTTGCTAATCATCCTAAAATTTTATTATGTGATGAAGCAACCTCTGCACTAGATCCGCAAACCACTCAGTCTGTTTTAGCTTTATTAAAAAAGATTAATCAAGAGCAAGGCATTACCATTGTCATGGTGACCCATGAAATGGATGTGATTGAAAGTGTTTGTGACTATGTCGCGGTGATGGAACAAGGTAAAGTCATTGAAATGGGCTCTACATTGGACATTTTCAGCCAACCACAGCACCCAACTACCCGCACCTTTATTCAAACTGTACTGCAGCAACAATTGCCGATTAACATCTTGAATAATCTTGAAAATAAAAATCATAATAGTATTTATTGCTTAAAATTTTTAGGCAGTTCTGCTCAAGAAACTGTTATTCAAGCCGTGATTAAAACCTTTGATGTCAGCCTAAATATTCTATTTGCCAACATGACTGAAATTAATGGTTCTGTAATTGGACAAATGTTTATTCAATTACTTGGCGATGCAAGTCAAATTCAGCAAGCCCTACAGTTCCTTGAAAATAGTGGTGTACAAGTTGAACAATCAGGAGTCCAAGCATGAGAGATATGATTGTTCAATGGCTCACTGAAGTAACGGCTCCTTTTTGGAAAAGTTCACTTTCAATTGATCAGTTTGTAACAGCACTGCAAGAAACCTTCCACATGGTGTTTTTTGCCATGTTGTTTGGTTGTATTTGGGGCTTTATTCAAGCCATTATTTTATTTGTGACTCGCCCTACAGGTATTTTACCTAACCGCGTGGTCTATCATGGCCTTAACCCGATTGTAAATGCGCTACGTTCTTTGCCCTTTATTATCTTGTTAATTGCGGTCATTCCATTAACCAAAGTGATTGTGGGCACTTCGATCGGTACGTGGGCAGCCATTGTTCCGTTGACGATTTATGTCGGCCCTTATATTGGTCGTTTAATTGAGACTTCTTTACTTGAAGTAAATGAAGGGATTATCGAATCTGCTCAAGCGATGGGTGCGACACCATTACAAATTATTTTTAAATTTGTACTGCCTGAATCACGTAGTTCGCTCATTTTAAATCTTACAACAGCCACCATTAGTTTAATTGGTGCAACTGCTATGGCAGGTGCTGTAGGTGCTGGCGGTATTGGTGATTTGGCCATTTCTTATGGTTATCAACGCTTCGATACCAGCGTGGTGATTTTGACCGTTATCGTCCTATTAATCTTGGTGCAGATTGTGCAAAGTTTGGGTGACTGGCTATCTAAAATGCGTTAAGCCGTCAGCCCTTGCATTTTAAAACCCTCTTCGGAGGGTTTAATTTTGTCGATATTATTTTATTCTTTCAGAATTTATGTAAAATTAGAAAAAATATCACTCACCCCTCACTTAAATCACTATAAATACATGAATTATAAAATAATAAATCCGAATTCCGCGAAGACTTCAAAAACAAATATATTTCAAGACCTGAGCAAAAATATATCATTTTTCTGCCATTTTCATGTTTATGCCTAAAGTCCAAAATTCCTTCAATGAATGAATCAATAGACCTAACATAAATAGACTTATGCTTTGAAACACCTACCCAACAAAATTAAAAAAAGGACAGTTATGCGACTCACCTATCAACTCTTTCCAGCACTCATTATTGGTTCAACCATTTGCACAACAATTTCTGCCTCAATCGCTGACTATAATTATGTCACCAGTATTCAAGTCAATGGCGAAGATTTAGCATCACCTGTAACTGCAGCAAAAGCAAATGTTCTAATCGGCAAAAATCCCGTCAGACTCAAGTATGAATATTCTGATTGTACGGGTAATACCGAATTCCACGCATCAACCCAAGCTAAGTTTTTAAGGTTTGAAATTTATGCTGAGGATAATCCTCAAATTAAAAATGAATCATTTTATAAAAATAAAAACAGTTTTACCCAATTAGGTCAAACCAAAGGAAAGGTTTGGATGGAATGGAGTAATAGCTCTCAAATCTACGATAAAATTCAAATGGGTCAAATTTCTATTACGCCCCGATATACCTTTCAGCAATTTCAAAAAGATTTTCCCAAGAGCGCAAAATTAGCCAATTCAAATGAAATCGCTTATGTCATTTTACTCCCACCCCAAAAGGCTAAAAGGGTTTTAAAAGAACCGCAAAACTATGATTTACCCTATATAAGCAACTTAGCTTTTAATTTTAAAAATGGAAAATTAAGCGCATTTTCAATTAATCAAGGAGTTGCTTGCTGAACACCAACTTCGATCTGCGTTTATTGCGTAAACAGTGAACCGATAAAACTGTAGAAAGCCATGCAATAAACGTAAGTTTCACTCTAGAGCATGCTAAAATAATCAGCTGTTTTCGCTGGGACTCATCTATGCACTTTGTACATCTTGGTATTTATACAGAATTTTCAATCACCGAATCTATTGTACGTATACCTGATCTAGTAAAAGCTGCAGCTGCAGATGAAATGCCAGCCTTGGCCCTTACAGACCTGTCCAATTTACATGCATCTGTTAAATTCTATAAAAAATGTTTAGACAAAGGCATTAAGCCAATTTTTGGCTCTACCCTTCGTTTAAATGATGCAGAGCATCGTGTTAGCTTATTGGCCATGAGCAAAAAAGGTTGGCGTAGCCTGACAGAATTAGTCTCTGAAGGCTATATTCGTGGCCAACAACTTGATATTCCTTGCGTACAAAAAGACTGGATTTTAGAGCAACACGACGATTTAATCGTTTTGCTTGGCCAGCACAGTGATGTCGGCAAAATGCTCATGACATCCAATCCGCAAAAAGCCGAGCCTTTACTGGAAGAATGGATTTCAAAATTTGGCAATCGTGTTTATTTAGCCTTAACACGTACCAATCGTTCGGGTGAAGAAGACTTTATTCAAGAAGCTGTAAAACTCGCAAAAAAATACAATATTGGCGTAGTTGCACATAATGATGTGCACTTCATTACAGCCGAAGACTTTGAAGCACATGAAGCGCGTGTATGTATTGCCGATGGTTATGTTTTAGGAGACAGCCGTCGCCCTAAAAACTACAGCCCAGACCAATATTTCAAAACTGCAGCGGAAATGACGGAGTTATTTGCCGACATCCCAACTGCCATTGAAAACACGTTTTATATTGCTCAGCGTTGTAATGTCACACTCCGCTTAGGTTTCCATGACCTTCCAGATTACCCAATTCCAGATGGTCACACCATCGACACTTATTTTGCACACTTGTGTGAAGTCGGCTTAGATGAACGCCTAGAATTCCTCTACCCACTCGCACAACGTGGCGATGATTGGGCAGACATTCGCAAGCCTTACGATGAACGTCTGGCGTTTGAAATTAAAATTATTTTAGACATGGGATTCCCTGGCTACTTCCTGATTGTCATGGACTTCATTCAATGGTCTAAAGGAAATGGCGTACCTGTAGGCCCGGGGCGTGGTTCAGGTGCCGGCTCATTGGTTGCCTATAGTTTAAAAATTACCGACCTTGATCCACTGCGTTATGACCTACTATTCGAACGTTTCTTAAACCCAGAGCGTGTATCGATGCCCGATTTCGACGTCGATTTCTGTATCGCAGGTCGTGACCGTGTCATTGACTATGTAGCACGTACTTATGGACGTGATGCAGTATCGCAAATTGCAACCTTTGGTACGATGGCGGCCAAAGGTGCGATTCGTGACGTGGCACGTGTCTTGGGTAAATCTTACGGTTTGGCCGATCGAATCTCTAAGCTCATTCCAACGAAACCTTTGGGCTTGAGCTTAGAAGAATCAATTGAAGCTGAGCCACAGCTTAAAGATGTGGTGACCAATCCTTCTAACCCAGATTTTGATGATGCATCAGAAATTTGGGAAATGGCGCTTAAACTCGAAGGGATTACACGTAACACGGGTAAACACGCAGGTGGTGTGGTTATTGCACCAACCAAACTAACTGACTATTCAGCGGTTATGTGTGATGCCGATGGTACTGCCCGTGTTGCCCAATTTGATAAAGACGATGTTGAGTCCGCAGGTTTAGTTAAGTTCGACTTTTTGGGTCTACGAAACCTGACCGTAATTGAAGATGCCATTAAGCATATTAATGCACGTCCAGATATTACTGATCCAATCGACATTTCTTATATTCCACTAGACGACCCAGATGCATACGCTGTGTTTGCCGATGCAAACACGACCGCGGTATTCCAGTTTGAATCCGTCGGTATGAAAAAAATGCTGAAGGAAGCGCGTCCAAGCAAATTTGAAGAAATTATTGCCTTCGTGTCGCTGTATCGTCCAGGCCCAATGGATCTGATTCCAGACTTTATTTTCCGTATGCACGGCGGTGAGTTTGAATACTTACATCCATTGCTCGAAAAAGTACTCGAACCGACTTACGGCATTATGGTGTATCAAGAACAGGTAATGCAGGCAGCACAGTTCTGTGCTGGCTATACACTTGGTGGCGCCGATTTACTCCGCCGTGCCATGGGTAAGAAAAAACCCGAAGAAATGGTAAAACAGCGTCAAATCTTTATTGAAGGTGCGGCGCTTAAAGACATCGATACAGATACAGCCAACCATATCTTCGACTATATGGAAAAATTCGCAGGCTATGGTTTTAACAAATCACATGCTGCAGCTTATGCCCTTGTTGCTTATCAAACAGCATGGTTAAAAGCACACTATCCTGCAGAGTTTATGTCTGCAGTAATGACTTCGGAAATGCAAAACACCGACAACGTGGTGTTCTTAATTGATGACTGTCGTAGCAATAAACTGGAAGTATTACCACCTTCAGTCAATATGTCTTTGTATAATTTCCATGCCAGTGACCCACAAACGATTGTCTATGGTTTAGGCGCAATCAAAGGTGTGGGTGAAGCCGCAATGCAATCCGTGATTGACTCACGCAAGCAAGAAGGCCCATATCGCGACTTATTTGATTTCTGTCATCGTATTGATTTAAAGAAAATTAATAAGCGCACCTTAGAAGCACTCATTCGCGCAGGTGCACTCGACTGCTTAGGCATAGAACGCTCAAGCCTCATGGCACAATTGCCAGAAGCCGTGCAAGCAGCCGAACAAGCACGCTCAAACCGAGAAACTGGCATTATGGACTTATTTGGCGAAGTTGAAGAAGTTCAACGTAAGCCTGCTAAGCCTGTAAAACCTTGGTCGGATGAAGTTCGCTTAAAAGGTGAAAAAGACACACTTGGTCTTTACCTGACTGGCCACCCGATCGATGTTTATCGTCCTGAATTGAAATCATTTATTTCACAGCGCATTAATGAACTTACGCCTACACGTCGTGGTGTCACCACAGTATTTGCAGGTCTCGTGGTCGATGTAGCCAACTTCCCAAATCGCATGATGATTACCTTGGATGACGGCACAGCACGAATTGAAGTTTCAGCAAATCACGAACGCTTCCAACGCTTTAAAGATATTGTTCAAAATGAAAAAGTCGTCGTCATTGAAGGCGAAATCTATGAACGCGAAGGTTATGATCGTCCTATGGGCCGTTTAACCAAAGCCTTTAGCTTAAATGAAATTCGCCAAAAGCGTGCCAACAGTATTCAGATTACTTTAGACAAAGAGCACCTGAGTGCTACCCTGAGCAAAGACATGCAAAACATTTTGCATCCTTATTGCAATGTCGATATGTCTACCCACATCCCTGTGCATTTATTGGTCGACTTTGACTATGCCAGCGCAGAACTGCATTTGGGCATAGACTGGAAAGTTGCACCGCTTGATGAGCTTTTATCAAAGCTACGTGATTATTTTGGTAAAGCATCTTTGCATATCGAATACCATGTGAAATCAAAAGCAGCCAAAGCCGTCAGCTATGAGCAAGCTCAGCCAGTACAAATTCCGCCCCCACCGTCAAATATGACGATGGATGATGCGATGGATCAATATCAGGCTGAAACGATGAATCAATTTTCATAAGCTTTACTGCCATTCACAGCAAAATTTAAATGTTTAATTATTTAATTTGGAACAATAATGAGTCAAATTGACAATGCAGCTGTTTCAGCGCATCTCTCCCATGTCCGCATCGTTATGGTAAACACCACTTTACCTGCCAATATTGGTAGTGCCCTTCGTGCTATGAAAACGATGGGCTTAGTAAAGTTGGTTTTAGTCGCACCTAAAACCTACCCACATCCTGACATTGATGCTTTGGCTGCTGGCGCAACCGATTTAATTGAACAAATTGAAATTGTTGAAACCTTAGAAGATGCGATCAAAGACTGTCATATTGTATTTGGTACCAGCGCACGTAGTCGCACCATTCCTTGGCCATTACTGGATGCACGTCCTGCAGCAGAATTATCACTGAAAGCTGTAGCCACCCAACAACAAGAAGTGGCTGTCATCTTTGGTCGTGAAGACCGCGGTCTAACCAATGAAGAATTGGCGATGGCGAACTACCATGTCACCATTCCAGTAAACACCGATTACGGCGTACTGAATGTTGCACAAGCAATTCAAGTGATTTGTTATGAAATGCGGATGGCAGCCATGGAATTTACTGCTAAAATTGCAGATCCAGAAGCCAAAATGCATGTGACAGATGATGTTGATATGCAATGGGATGAGCCACTGGTAACACATGAGCAAATGGAACAGTTTTACCCGCATATTGAAAAAATGCTGGCAGACATTGAATTTATGGACCCAAAAAATCCACGCTTATTGCCTTTGCGTTTGCGTCGTTTATTTGGCCGAATTCAATTAGACCGTATGGAATATCATTTGCTCCGTGGTATTTTTAGCCGTGTACAAGCACTCAATAATGGCACATGGAAAAAATCAAAAAATGATGAGGATCAACACTAATGCTTAAACAGCTCCAAGAGGATATACAAGCTGTATTTGCGCGCGATCCTGCCGCTCGCAATACACTTGAAGTCTTAACCACCTACCCAGGTATTCACGCACTCATTATGCACCGCGTTGCACATGAACTGTGGAAAAAAGACTGTAAAGGCTCAGCACGCTTACTTTCCTCTTTTAGTCGTTTTGCAACTGGTATTGAAATTCATCCTGGCGCTAAAATTGGTAGACGCTTTTTTATCGACCATGGCATGGGTGTCGTGATTGGTGAAACAGCTGAAATTGGCGATGATGTTACCCTTTATCATGGTGTTACCCTAGGCGGTACAACATGGAACAAGGGTAAACGTCACCCAACCTTAGAAGATGGTGTTGTGATTGGTGCAGGGGCAAAAATCCTTGGGCCATTTACTGTGGGTAAAAATGCCAAAGTCGGCTCAAATGCTGTGGTGACCAAAGAAGTTCCACCAGAAACGACAGCTGTGGGCAGTCCTGCACGTTTTATTACCAAAGACAAATCAAAAGACGACAAAGAAGCGCGTCGCAATAACTACGCCGAAAGCATTGGTTTCCAAGCTTATGCCACCACACAGGATCAGTCAGATCCAATCTTAGATGGTATGCGCGTGTTATTGGAGCGGATTCAGCTAAATGAACAGCGCATGAACTCCTTGTGCCATCGCTTATCTTTGCTTGATCCGAGCTTTAAAACACAGGCTTTAGATGAACAGCCCTTCAGTGAAGAAGAGTTAAAAATCATTGAAGAAGCACGACGTGAGTGTGAAGCACAAAGTAAACAATCAAAAGCCTAGCTTTACAGCAAATGATCAGGAAGGATCAAGTTGCTGGCTTGCATGTTCGCCAGACTTTAAATAGACTGGCGAATATGCAATTGATGAACATTTTAAAATAATTTAAATGGAAGATTTCTTATGATGCTTAAGCCCTTGGCAGTTGCTTGTCTTGCTTTAACCCTTGCTGCATGTGGAAGCGCACCAACCAATAAAAATAATAATGTACCTAAAGGTTCAATGGTGTTTGTAGAACCTGAACTTACACCACCATTCTATGCACTTAATCCATTTAATTATGATGCACCACCTCCATTTGAAATCAATCTACAAAAAGCTGCGGCGCAACCCGTAACAAAAATGAATGTTAATCTAGCAAGCGATCCATCAAAAACATTAACGCTAGATACCAATCGTTTAATTATTCCAACCGTCAACAGCAAAGTACGCACAATGAAATATGCAGTCCTTGCTGGTGACAACGAAATTGACATCACAGAAATTGATGATTTCTTACAATTAGTAGAAGGCAAAGCACGCCACTATCCACCACGTTTTGTGCAACGTAATGAACGCAAAGGTTTTGAGTTAAAACTTAAACAAGTGACTCAGCAACTTGATACGCTAGCATCAAAAGATAATGCTTCTTTTGACATTCTAGTTCGCGCATTCAAAGCAAGCGTTATGGCACGTAACCTAGACTTAGGTTCTGTTTACACCACTAAATCATTAAACTATGCACAGCGTATTTTAAAAATTAACAAAGATGATGCCGAAGCAAACTTCTGGTTTGGTTTTGGTTTATCTGAAGGTGGCGGTCAACGCGAAGCAATTCCATACCTAGACAAAGCAATGAAAGCTGGCGTACAAGAAGCTTATCTTTCTGCAGCTAACAACTACATCGCAATGGAACAAAAGAAAAATGCTGTTCAAATCTTGCGTAATTACAAAATTAAATACCCTCAAGAAGCTGACGTAGCTGACCGCTTGATTCAAGAAATTGAAAAGCAAGGTCGCTGGAATGTGTGGCAAGTATTGAACCCACCAAAAGCGGGTTAATCTATATTGTTAAAAATAGGCCATTTTTGGCCTATTTTTATTTATGGCGAATTGAAAAAAATTCAACTTGCAGTATGATTTAAAATAATTCCCCTCAAAATCGCATGAAGATGCAGCATAAAATGAATAAATTACTGCTCGGCGTATTATTAACAACTTCTTTACTGTCTGGCTGTCAGGTCGTCAGCGTGAAGAACCAAGCCTTAAATGTCAGTATTGCTAATGAACGTGACAGTATTTTGTCACGCAGTAAACTCAGTGAAGCAACACTCAACGTTTTGTCTATGAGTGGACGTGAAGCCAAAAGCTGTACCGACACACCAGAACAATGTATTGGTGAAATTAAAAAAATCCCCCAAATACAAGATGAGCAAATTTACTCTGCAGCCAGTGAACTCTATTTAGCAAAAGCTATCGCACTTGGTGATTCTTCTGCCTGTAAGTCTAGTGTGCTGTCTAGTACCCGTTCAGAAGAAAAAAAGGCCATTGAAAAGCAAAATTTACAGAACTGTGTAATAGAACAAATGAATATGCTCGATCGTAGCATTCGTTATAGCTATGCCTATATGTTCAAAACCCAGCGTGCGCCACAAGACCGTATTTTTGACAACAGACAAGTTCAAATCCGCGATTTCTATAATCAAGGAATTGCAAAACTCGTTGGACTGTATACCACCTACCATGCTCAAGCTGAGGCTGTTACACAAATTCAAGTAGGGAAAAGTCGCTATCGTATCGATTACAGCCATTATGCTGGCCTACAAAACAGCAAAGTTGAGCAGTTAATGTCAACTTATAATCTTAACTTCTCTGGCTTACGCTCTATCACCCGCCGAGATGGTTTTGGTGCCGAGTTCTTAATTGTGTTACCTGAAGATAAAAAACCTGAAGGAACTAAAAACAAATACATTATTAATCCAATGGATTATAAATATCCAAATAACATTAACCCCAACATCAATACGGCGCGTTATCTGGCTGCCACCTTGACCGCAGAACCCCTACAAGGCAACTCCATTGATGCTATTTTAAATAGCCCAGATTTCGTGATTAAGGTTTACGATCCTTATAAATATGAAACACTGAATGTTGCATCCAAAAACTACCCATTGGCGGCCAATTTCTCAGCACCCTATGGTTTATGGTTAGCAGAAAATAACCTCGGTAAAGCCGCCTATTTATCGCTAATTGACCGTGATGAAAATATCACGATGCCACAACTCTATATGTTAGAACCCTACAATCCAGATAAAAAAGTGATTGTATTGGTACACGGTCTAGCCAGTAGTCCAGAAGCATGGATCCGCCTGACCAACGATATTATGGGAGATAATGTTTTAAGGGAGCATTATCAAGTCTGGCAAGTGTTCTATTCCACAAATATGCCAATTATTGAAAGTCGCTTCCAAATTTATGCACTTCTAACCCAAGCTTTTGCAAGAGTCGATCTTAAAAGTACGGCAAAAAAAGATGCAGTTTTAATTGGTCATAGTATGGGAGGTATTATTGCGCGTCTTTTAGTGAGTGACGCAGATATTAGCAATGAAGCACTCAAAAAAATGAGCTCTCGCCAGTTGCATCAATATCAAAAAATACCTGTAGTCAAACAACGCATGGTGATGAACGACATTCCTAACTTCAATCGTGCAATCTTTTTGGCATCACCGCACCGCGGAACAGACTATGCAGACCGCTGGTTTACCAAAGTTGCCCGTAAAGTGATTAAATTACCAGGCGCATTTCTATCTGCTTTTGCAGATGTACTGACGCAGGAAGAAGATTTGAAAGACTTGTTAAAACAAGTCGACCAAGGCTTAATACAAAATGGTCCAAGTGACTTAAGCCATAAATCAAACTTCATGCAACTTACAGACGATATCAATCCACGTCCAGGCTTAAAGTTTCACTCAATTATTGGCAATATTAGCGGTAGTAATGACCCAGCACTGATTACAGATGGCATTGTTCCTTATAAAAGTGCTCATTTAAACGGAGCCGTTTCTGAAGTGGTGTTAAAAGGTGGACATTCTATTCAAGAAACACCCGAAGCAGTACTCGAACTACGCCGTATTTTACGTCTACATTTAACAGAACTTGGCCTATATAAACCCAAATAGCCTATTGGATCGCAAATAAAAAAACCGATCTTTTGATCGGTTTTTTTATGTCGTAGCTTTAAGTATAAATTAATTTAGCTTCAAAGTTCGAGCCTGCACTTTACTGCATTCATCCAAAGCCAATTCATAATACGCCAACCCTTCTTTTACTGCACGTAGGGCTTGTTGTTGCAAGGCCGGCTTATTATCACAAATTCGTTTAATCAGCTCCATTGCTTCATAAGGATGTAAATCATCATAATGTGCATGCGCACGTAACCACGCAATGCTACGTTTATTAATATTAACTTCAGGATGATCTGTGTAGGCATTAATTCCAGCATACACTTTACCGCTCCAGTCGCCTGTCGCCCATTCAATTGCAAGATTGGTTGCAGCTAGGCTTTCAACCAGACTCCCTCGCGTATTGATATTCCACAAAAAGTGATTTACTGCATTCATTGCAGCTGTCGGTTGTACCTGATCTAGCTCTTCAACCGTTATACCAAAACCGCCAGCCCAGTCGCGATACCAGTTCAGATGACGCTCTTCAACTTTAATATTTTGAATTAGCCAATCACGCGCTTCTGTTACACCTGCATCTGAGAAATTGGTGGCTTTAGACAGCCCTAATCCCATGTAAGATGGAAAATGCGCCACCAATGGGTAAAACTGTAATAAAGCAAAACGGAAACTTTCGAGCGTTAACTGCCCATTGGCCATATCGTTAAAGAATGGGTGCTCACTAATTCTATTTTTATGTGGAATCAATTCATCCCAGAATTGCTGTGACCACGTGTTATGCGGTGTAATTTCTAGTTGGTTTTCGTAACCACGCACGACTGAAGTCATATCCCTGCCCTCATTTGATTTCTTATTGCGGATCTGTTTTCGATCATAATCCAAACACTAGATTAAACAAGGACATTTTCAGCTATTTTTGACCATTTATCGCTATATTTTTACTTTTAATCAGCAATAAATTCAATTTCAATCGCTTTCCATTAAGTAATTCACACTAATTTGATATGTTATGTTTTGTTTTGCTATTTTTTGCGCTTGTTAACTCAAGAAGCTTTATGTTAATACTAAGCATAAGTAATACATGAAGATAAAAAGGAGGTACGGAGCTGTACCCCGTACCTACAAATAAAATTAGTGTAAATTTGGCAGTATCCAATGAAACTATATGGGTCAAAACTTTTAAGTCGCGACAAAATTGAAGAAATTATTTCCAAAGGGCTTAATTATGTACATTTTTCACCCAGCCTAGAACAAGCCTACAGGCAACAATATCGAGCAGAGGCTGCTTATGAATTTCGCTTCCGCGCCCCTATTATCTTCTTTTTATATGCTTTCTTAAGTTATGGTATTTATCAAACCATTCAAAATGATCCCATTGTGTTTCGTTGGTTTGCGCTCTATTCATGGGTTGGCGTCATCGTCCTCTTTGCATGGATTCTGTCTTTTTTTAAATGTTTAAACCGTTATTTTGACCTCTATACAGGCTTTGGCTGTATGGGTGCGGTCACTATATCTTTTATGACTGTCACCATTATTGGTCATGGAAATGACAACTCACTATTACATGCAGCCATGATGTATGCCGTTGTGATCATTTATGGCTTTGTAGGGCTACGGTTTTATACAGCTCTCATTGCGGGCTGGGTCGGCGGTCTTATTGGGATTGCGGGTACACATTTTTTACAATATGACATTGATTGGACTTTTTTACACCGTACCTACACGTTTAGTAGCTTTTTAGGTATGTCTTTGGCATACGCGATTGACCGTCAGCACCGTGAAAACTATTTGCAAAACTGTATTATCGAGCTCAACAAATTAGAAATGGATGAGCAAGCTAAGCAACTTGAGCACCTTTCACAAATTGACTCTCTCACAGGATTAGCGAATCGTCGTCATCTATCGCTCATTCTGGATCAGCAATGGCGCTATGCAATACGACATCAAACCCCCATTAGCATACTCATGGTCGACATTGACTGCTTTAAAAATTATAACGATCACTTAGGGCATATTGCAGGTGATGAATGCCTACAGATCATTGCGAAAGAGCTTGATAATTTAAGCTCTCGTAGTAATGATTTGGCAGCCCGCTATGGCGGTGAAGAGTTTTTACTTCTTTTCCCAATGTTTGACGAAAAAAAAGTTGAAGCACTCGCTCGCATTTTAATTCAACGGATTCAAAAATTAGCCTTACCACACCCAGCGAGCCCGATTTCAAGCTTAGTGACCGTCAGTATTGGTATTGCCAGTACTATTCCAACGGTTGATCAAGACATGACTGCCTTTATTCAACAAGCAGACCAAGCGCTTTACTACGCTAAAACACACGGGCGCAACCAATATTTTATTGCGAAAAAAACGGCTGCCTAAGCATTAGCACATCATAACTTTGCATTGTATGAGGCACATCATCATACAATGCAAACGTGCACAACAAATCAATTATCACTCGCAGGAGTGAATGGTTTTTCACCCGCCATTCAAAGCACTCTATATTTCCCATAAAACGAGCATGTTGCTCTGTTTTGAATTTTGCTAAACTTGCACATTCGCTTTTGCGCTACAAATAAATGAAAAAGCCAATACAGTAATTGCACTAGCTGAGCAATGACTCCGCTGTACTGTACGCTACGTCATATTTGAGTTTGTACTCACTTTACAAAGGATGAAGGATTTTTTTCAATGACCAGTTCAGAACTTATGGCTGATCTTTCCAGCTTGACCCCAATGATGCAACAATACATGGGCGTCAAAATGCAGCACCCGCATTCATTAATGTTCTACCGTATGGGTGACTTTTATGAACTGTTCTTTGAAGATGCCCACAAAGCAGCCAAAATCTTAGGCATCACGCTTACACATCGTGGCAAAGCCAATGGTGAACCTATTCCAATGGCAGGCGTACCCTATCATGCTGCT
Source organism: Acinetobacter sp. WCHAc060006 (assembly GCF_004209135.1). NCBI lineage: Bacteria > Pseudomonadati > Pseudomonadota > Gammaproteobacteria > Moraxellales > Moraxellaceae > Acinetobacter > Acinetobacter sp. WCHAc060006. The sequence goes on from NZ_SGSS01000007.1 coordinate 89,060, forward strand.
GAAGGTTATTTAGCACGACTGGTTAAAAAAGGAGAAACCGTTGTAATTTGTGAACAGATTGGTGAAGTGACAGGTAAAGGCCCTGTAGAGCGCGGCGTTGTCCGTATTATTACACCAGGCACACTGACAGACGATGCGCTATTAACCGCACATCAAAGCTCAAACTTAGTGTCTTTATGCATCCAACAAAATCAAATTGGCATTGCACTGCTTGACTTGAGTGCTGGTATTTTTAAAGTACAGCAACTCGAATTTAATATCGAACAACTGAGCATTGAACTTTCACGTTTAATGCCAAGTGAAATTATTATTGATGAAAACGTCATTGACCAAAACATCATAGAGCAGACCAAACGCCAACTAGACTGCCCTGTAACTAAGCGCCCAAATGTCGATTTTAATCTGAACAATGCTCAAAAAACTTTATGCGACCAATTGGGTGTATCTACACTTTCAGGCTTTGGTATTGATCATTTACCTTTGGCAAAAGCGGCTGCAGCGGCGCTTATTCATTATGCCAAAGAGACTCAAAAAACCGCTTTGCCACATATTCGCTCAATTCAGTTAGAACAAAGCACAGACTTTATTGCGCTTGATCCAGTTACACGTCGTAATTTAGAACTGATTGAACCCTTATTTGAACATGGCACCTCGTTATTTCAATTGATTAATGACTGCCAAACTGCAATGGGCGGACGTCTACTCAGTCGAACGCTGATGCAACCACTTCGTGATACAGCTCTACTGGATGCCCGCCTCGATGCAACGCAGGCACTTTTACAAGGTTGCCATGAAGTGCCTACGCGTTTAGTACTTAAAGAGATTGGCGATATTGAACGCGTCCTCAGTCGAGTGGCCTTAGGCAGTGCACGCCCACGTGATTTGGTTCAACTACGTCAAGCCTGTGCACAAATCCCTTATTTGCGCCATGCCTTATTGCCACTGATCGAGCAAAAGCAATCTCAGCTTTTGCTTGAATTAAATACTGAGTTAGGTGATTTTCACGGTCTACATGAACGCCTTATGAGCGCTATTGTAGAGAATCCACCTGTACTGCTTCGTGATGGTAATGTGATCGCCGAAGGTTTTGATACCGAGCTAGATGAATTACGTAAAATTCGTGATCATGCTGGCCAGTACTTAATTGATCTCGAAATCCAAGAGCGTGCAAATACAGGAATTTCTACCTTAAAAATCGGCTATAACCGTGTCAGTGGTTATTATATTGAGCTCACACGGGCTCAAGCCGAACAAGCACCAGATCATTATATTCGTCGACAGACTTTAAAAAATGCTGAGCGTTATATCACCCCAGAGCTCAAATCTTTTGAAGACAAGGTTCTTTCTAGTGAATCACGTGCTTTGGCGCGTGAAAAAATGCTCTTTGAAATGCTACTCGAAGAGCTACGCCAAGATATTAGACACTTACAAATGATGAGCAGCGCCATTGCTCAAATTGATTTGTTGACCAACTTTGCTCATCAAGCCCGTTTGCGAAATTGGGCACGGCCAGAGTTTAGTCCTGAAATTGGTTTGCAAATTCAAGCAGGCCGTCATCCTGTGGTCGAAGCACTCAGCAAAGCTGCCTTCACCCCCAACGACACCAGTCTTGATTTCAATCACCGTATGGCCATTATTACAGGGCCAAATATGGGTGGTAAATCGACGTTTATGCGTCAAACGGCACTGATTGCTTTACTGGCCTACTGTGGTAGTTATGTTCCTGCAAAATCGGCGCTATTGGGTCCAATCGACCGTATCTTTACACGTATTGGCTCAGCAGATGATTTATCTACAGGCAAATCGACATTTATGGTGGAAATGACTGAAACTTCACAAATTTTGCACCACGCGACAAATCAGTCTTTGGTGCTCATGGATGAAGTAGGCCGTGGTACCAGCACTTATGATGGTCTATCTTTAGCATGGGCATGTGTAAATGATCTGACTAAGCGCATTAAATGCTTATGTTTATTTGCCACGCATTATTTTGAATTGACCGAACTGGGCAAAGAAGCTGCCATTGAAAACTTCCATGTTACAGCCAAGGAATTGAATGGTAATTTAATCTTGCTACATAAAGTACAACACGGCCCTGCAAGTCAGAGTCATGGCTTACAAGTGGCAAAATTAGCAGGTATTCCAAACAGTGTAATTAAAGATGCACAAAATCGTTTACATATTTTGGAAAAACAGCAGAAGCAACAGCTCAATCAAGGCGTACAAAATGACTTGTTTAGCGCGCTTGCAACGCCTGAAATTATAGAGCGTGTGGTCGAAGTTGAAGTAGCATCGCCTGCGCTTGAAATTCTTAAGAACTTAGATGTCGATAATCTCAGTCCCCGTGAGGCGTTACAACAACTCTATGCTTTAAAGGACCAACTCAAAGCCTAATTAATATGTAACAAAAACCTACGTATCTTCAAATGATCCGTAGGTTTTGCAGATGATTCTCATTACAGGCACTTTTCGATCAAATTGTTCAGTTTTTATCAAATTTAACAGCCTTGCATATAATAAATATCAATAAAAGGAATTGTTAGTTAGGGGTATTTTTGCCTAAAATACAGCATTAGTTATTAGAACCATATTTTTAGGTAGCTGTCGCCATGACCTTTGTTGTCACTGAAAACTGTATTAAATGTAAATATCAAGACTGCGTAGAAGTTTGCCCAGTAGACTGTTTCTATGAAGGTCCAAACTTCCTTGTAATTAATCCAGATGAATGCATTGACTGTGCACTATGCGAACCAGAGTGCCCTGCAAATGCTATTTTCTCTGAAGATGAGCTTCCAGAAGGTCAAGAAGTGTTCCTTGAGCTGAATACTGAACTTTCACAAAAATGGCCAAACATCACACAAATTGGTGATCAGCCAGCTGACCGTGAAGAGTGGAATGGTAAAACAGACAAATTACAATACTTAGAAAAGTAATCGTCCGTTACCAAGTCATAAAAAAGATCAGCCTCTGCTGATCTTTTTTATACCCAAAGCACACATTTGATTGCAATATTTTCCATTTTTTTCACTTAATTTGGATTAAAATAATAAGAGTTTATAAATAATTGTTTTCTATAATGAAGAATTTGATAAAGGGACTACTCGGTATTGTATTAGTCCCTATCGTTTTTGTTGGCTGTACATCTTCTCCTAAAAAAGGACAGATCATTACAGATCCATCAGGAAAACGTATTTTCATACCACAAGAGCGTGTTAGTTTTCAGCGCCCCATTCCTCCTAAAACTGTGCCCTATGCGTATAACAACTGGATTGCTGTTGCAGATCATTTACGTCGCGTGCGGGAATATGAAGTTTTTTTAGAAAAAAATGGCGTGGGAAATATTATTCCTAGCTTTGAATTAATGCGTACTGCGCGAGATTGGCAAAAATGTGGTCGAGAACAATACATGGTGCCCAGTCGTGAGCTTTGGGCCAATCAAATTCCAACGCTTCGTGTATTTAAATACTTAATCGCAGCCAACGTACTGACCGACTTTAGCGTGACCTCTGTATATCGTGACTTGCCTTTAAACCAATGTGCTGGTGGTACAAGTTCTTCACGTCACCTTTATAACTCAGCCATCGATTTCCGTATTGGCCCAGAATATCCGCAGCCAGAAGATTATGCATATATTGAAAACTCCAAATTCAAATTATGCCAATTCTGGTCACAACATGGACAAAGCCTAAATATGGGATTAGGTTTATATGCATCTGGGCAAATTCATATTGATACCCAAGGTTATCGTACCTGGGGGCCTGATTTAAGTAGTCGTAGCTCTATGTGTAATTACTAATGCATGACAATGTGATGATATAGCCTCTTCGGAGGCTATTTTTTTGTGTATATACGCAGAGATCCGCTTCAAAAAATTGCGCTTCAGCGGGAAAGGTTTAAAATGTCTGCATCAAAAATGAGGTGCTCAAGTTATGCAACAAATGTGGACAGACATTGATACGTATATCGATTCACATTTAATTCCAGAAGATCCTATTCTGACTCAAACTCTAAAACACACAGAAGAACGTGGCTTCCCAGACCACCTTGCTGTTGCACCCAATCAAGGGATGCTATTGCAAATGCTCATTCAAATGAACAAATGTAAACGTGTTTTAGAGCTTGGAACATTTGCGGCTTATAGCACAATGTGGCTGGCGCGTGCCCTACCTGAAGATGGTTATATTCTGACGATTGAAGGTCGTGATACACATGCAGCCTTAGGCCAAGAAAATATTGATCGTGCCAATTTAGCTCAAACCATTGAGCTTAAATGTGGTCGTGCTGCAGATATTTTACGTTCTCTACCTGATGACACTGAAGCCTTTGATTTTATTTTTATCGATGCTGACAAACAAAGCTATCCTGAATATTTAGAACTGAGTTTGAAGCTTTCACACTCAGGAACAATTATTGTATTAGACAATGTGATTCGTGCCGGTGAAATCTTAAATCCAGAAAATCATAAGCCTAGTATAGAAGGTATTCGCGACATGTTCCGCGCAATGCAAAACCATCCACGTTTATTATCAAGCACTGCTTTGCAAACAATTGGTAGCAAAGGCCATGACGGTTTTGCAATTGCAATTGTAAAATAACACAATTGTACAAAAAACAAACTTTTGTTTTTATTTATTTAAAAACATTAGCTTACAAATATTAGTCACAAAGTTATCCACAGTAAGTGAGGATAACTTTGGCTATTATTTATACCAAAAATTCAATAAATCACTCAATTCAATTAAATCAAGTTTACTTTACTACTAGCAAAGGAACTGTTGAGTTACGGAAAATTGTCGTCGTAATACTTCCCAAAAAGAATTGATGAATTTTACTGTGACTAAATGCACCTAATACAATCAGTTGAATCGCATGTTCTTGCTGATAAGACAAAATATTTTCAGCTACATCACCATAGCGATACTCCGTAACAACATCTAGTCCAGAATTTTTCAGATACTGCAAAGGTTCATTTAAAATTTCAGGGTGATCTCCAACGTAGAGTAAATGGCATTGCAATAAACGCAGTAAATCACTTTGTGCAATACGCTTCATGAGGTCTACACAAGTAGGTGAATATTCGTAGGCAAAAATAAACCGTGTTGGTGGTTTAAAGCTTGCACCTACCGTCATGACTGTGCATTTTGCACCACGGATGAAGTTTTCGACATTGCTCCCCATTGGCTTATTGCGTTCAGCAGAGCGCTCACCTACTCGACCAATGACGACAATATCGTCACTTCGGAGTTCCTGAAAGCTTTGTTCTAAAAAATCACCCTTGAGCTGAATATGTGCAGGTTGTAGGTCATGCTTTTCATGAATGAGTTCTGAAATGTGCTTAAGCAAGTTATTGCTATAATCTTGTGCCAATTCGCTTTGTTTTTGTTCTAGCTCTGCCAGCTCTTTAAGGAGCATTGCATTACTTTCAAAACCTATCACGCCACTGATTTCACCCAAGTGATAACTGGCTGGATAGTAGTCCAGCACTTGCAGTAACACCAGTTCACGCTGGGTTTGTTTGGCAATCCAAACGGCAGCTTCAGCCAATGCATTTATACACGGCGAAGAATCTATACAAGCAATAACACGCTTCATCATTAGCCTCTCTTGCTTCTTTTGGGCTATCTGTTGTTGTTATTTTTAAAGTATCACAAGTTTTTAAGACTGTGCAGGCTTTTGTGTATGATTTTCCTAGCTTGCACCCGCCTTTTTTCATGCTTAATCCCGAAAACGTATAAATTTCGCAGGATTTCCTCCCACGATCGTACGAGCTTCTATATCTTTGGTCACCATGCTATTCATACCAATCACGGCTTGTTCATGTATGGTCACACCATCTTTTATGCCCACATGCGCCCCAAGCCATACATCACGCCCTATTTCAATACCCTGCGAACGAACAGCTTGCTGATAAATAGGTTGCTCTAAATCCATACCATGGTCAAACGCATATAGATGGCTATAAGCAGCTATACGAACTTGGTCATGCAATTTAATCCCTGCTCGACCGCCATCTAAAATGCAATGGTGGTTAATGGCAACTTCGTTACCAATGTCCAATGGGCCATGCAAGGTACAGTCCGCTGCAATAAAGGTATTATCACCAATAATAATTTTACGGCCAGGTTCAGCAAAAATATGTGCCAACGGTGAAATAAAACAGTTTTTGCCAATTTCTACTGTTTCCATCTCCATCAGATAAGCTTGGTATTCTTGCTGCCATTGCTCTGCCCATACGCGGTTTTTCGGTTTTAAGCTCCAGTACAACCATGGCATATAATTTAAACGATGCTTATGCTGTTCACGATATTTCAGTAAAGGATCTTGCTCAGTCATTTTGTATGTCTTCAATCACTTTTAATTGCTCACGGCCTCGACTTACATCTTGAATTTTTAAAGTCAGTGGCTCAATTTGATGGACTTGCAACAGCGCAATGACGCTTACACCAGTTGCAGTATATTCTTCAGTATATTCAATTTGTTGCTGATTCAATTCGTATTGAAAAATTGCCCACTCATTAAACTGACAGCTGAAACTTACTTTTTTCTTTTCAATTAATTCAATTTTTTCTGCCAGTAGTAAGCACTGCCCAGCACAACCGCCATAAGCACGCACCAAGCCACCTGTGCCTAATTTGATGCCTCCATACCAACGATTGACTAAAACCAAAATATTGGTCAGCTCATTGCCTTCAATCGTGGCTAAAATTGGACGTCCTGCTGTACCCGAGGGTTCACCATCATCATTAAATCGTACATGATGACCAATTTTCCATGCCCAGCATTGATGTGTTGTACTCACATCTTTGTTTAATTCTAAAAAATCTTTAACGTCCTGTTCATTTTCAACAGGCACAGCAATCGCTTGAAAGCGACTTTTTTTAATGTCTTCTTCAAAGCTGACCTGACTGGCAATGGTAAATGGCATAACGTCTACAAAGTAAAATCCAAACGCCTAATTATAACGTGTTTTTATTTTTGGCAGAGATGAAAAAGCCCCCGCATGCGGAGGCTGTATAAAAACAAAGCTAACTTAGTTTGGATTAACGTTCACGCAATGCTTCACGTGCCTTGTTAAACGGTTTAACCAAATAATCCAATACTGTTTTTTGGCCTGTACGAATATCTACAGTCGCCACCATACCTGGTGTAATTGCAAAGCTTTTGCCAGCTTTATTCACTAATTTATCACTGTCTGTACGAATATAAACACGGTAATAGAACTGATCTTGTTTCACTTCATCACGCAGTGTATCTGGTGAAATAACAGTTACCTTACCTTTTAGTCCACCAAAAATTGAATAATCATAAGCGGTGATTTTTACCAAGGCTTCTTGACCCGGATGAATAAATGCAATGTCTCGTGGTGAAATACGTGCTTCAACCAAGAGTTGCTCATCCAACGGTACAATAGTCATCAGCTTGCCATTTTGTGGTACAACACCACCCAAGGTCATCACATCAATTTCTTTCACTACACCTCGTACAGGCGACTTAAAGGTGGTGCGACTTAAAGTATCAGACTTACCACGTACCACTTGTTGTTGTGTTTCCACATCAGTATTGGCTTTAGACAACTCTTCACGCGATTTCACATAATATTGATTTCGCACGTCATTCATTTGGTTGCGTAATTCATTGGCACGACTTTTTAAACGAATCACTTCCACTTCACTGGCGGCACCTTTGGCAACAAGTGGTGCTGTCATTGCTAATTCTTCTTCAATTAATTGTAAAGACTGCTTTAAACCCGCCAGTGATTGTTCAAGGTTGTCACGACGGCTTTGGTAAAGCGCTGTTTCTTCACGTACTAATTTTGGATCACGCTGTACTTCAGGTGGAAAGCTTAAAGGCGTACCATTTACTTCCGCACGTAAACGCGCCGAGGTTGCACGTGAAGCTATCAATAAAGACTCTGACTCACCTACATTGGACTCTAAACGGGTTGGGTCTAACTGGGCAAGAACCTGACCTTGCTCCACAATTTGGCCTTCGCGCACATTCATTTTGGTAATAATACCGCCTTCTAAAGACTGAATAACTTGTTCTTTTGAAGATGGAATAATTTTACCTGTGCCCGTTGATACTTCTTCTAACTTAAACAACCACGCCCAAACCAATATCACCAATAAACCAATACAGATAATCCAAATAATCAGACTGGCTTTAGGTAATGGTGGCTCTTGATACGAAACTTTGTTTGAGCGCTGTATTTCTTGATTATTTTCACTCATGTGCTTGCTCCCGTACCGCGGTTTTGCGCACCACCAGATTGGTTAAGGATTTGGTCACGTGGACCATCCATCACAATTTTTCCGTCATTGACCACAATAATTCGATCAACCAACTCCAACACAGCACGACGATGCGTTGCCACAATCATCGTTCTATTGCGTAGGTACAGCTTCAAATGATTGATCAACTGCTTTTCAGAGACATCATCAATTGCTGCTGTTGGTTCATCTAATAACAAAATATTGGGTTGACGAATTAATAACCGCGCAAGGAGTAAAGCTTGACGCTGACCGCCAGAGAAACCAACGCCACCTTCCAAAATAACGTGGTCGAGACCTTCTTTTTTCTCTTGAACGAATGCCAATGCACCTGTGAGTTGTAATGCTTGCATCACTTGCTCATCGGTTGCCAACGGCGCGCCTAAAGTTAAATTTTCACGTATAGAACCATAAAATAATTGTGAGTTTTGATTCAATAAACCCATATCACGACGCACGTCAGATGGATCAATTAAGCCCAAATCAATACCATCAAGTTTGACCTTGCCTTGAATTGGCGTTTGCATACCAGAAAGCAATTGCAATAGGGTTGATTTACCCGCGCCGTTACGGCCTAAGATTGCAATTTTTTCACCTGGTTTAATTTCAAGTTTTGGAATGACCAAACTAGGACGTGGGTCATCTTCACCATATTTGAAAACTACACCATTCAGCTCATAGTTCCCCTGAATCACTGGACGATGTACCAAATGTGAATAGTCAGGTTGATCGACTGAACGTTTCATCAGTTCATCTAAGCCCGTTTTTGCAACTTTGGCTTGTTGTAGGCGACCCAATACACCTGTGAGCTGTGAAATAGGTGCCAACATACGTGAAGATAAAATTGAACAAGCAACCAATGCACCTGTGGTCATCTCACCTTTCATTACCGCAAAACATCCCACCAAAACCACAATTGCAAAGGCCAAACCTTGTACTTTTTGTGTCCATGCACTCATCAGACCAACGATTTTACGTTGTTCCATACTGACACTGGCAGACACTTCATTCATGTGATTCCATTGGTTTTGGAAACGTGATTCTGCACGCAAAAGCTTAATATCTTCAATACCTTGTACAGCTTCCACCAGCATCGCATTACGAATAGCGGATTCACGCATACCCATTTGTGCCAAACGCGCCAATGGTTTTTGTGCAAAAATGCCTGGCAAAATCATTAAAGGTACAATCGCTACCATCACCCAAAATAGGTTGCCACCTATGAGCCAGAAAATCCCCAAGAACAGGAAGAAGAATGGCAAGTCTGCAATGGCTGTAACTGTAGTTGAAGTCACCAGTTCACGTACACCTTCAAGCTCACGAATTTGTGAAATGAAAGTACCTGTAGATTTTGAGCGTTCATTATTCTTAATACGTAAGGCATGACCAAAAACACGGTCGGAAATACGTAGGTCAGAACGCTTACCAATAATGTCTGACAAGTGAATACGTGCAACACGTAAGGCAAACTCAAAAATGGCTGCAATGAGTACACCACCCGCCAAGACCCATAGCGTTGGAATAGATTGCGATGGCACCACACGGTCATACACGTTCATGGAGAACACGACCGTAGCAAGCGCTAAAATATTTGCCATTAATGAAGCAAACATAATATCGATATAGCGCTTCCAGTCTGTTAGTACAATTGACCAAAACCAGTTCTTTTCAAATGGCTTAATGTACTCATCGACGCGCATGTCTGGCACAGAGGATTCAGGGCGCAAAATATAAATATTTCGCACACCATGACTTAAACGCTCAATTGGAAAAACTTGAGATAAGCCTTCATCTCCACTGAGTTGTACGCTGGCATTACCGTCTACATCTATGCGTTCGATAATCCCCACTTCACCACTGTTAAACTCAATCAGCAACGGCAAGCGCCACGGATTTAAAAAACTACTATCAAATTTATTTTTACGTACATTGAGGCCGATTTGCTTCGCCATAAAACCAAGCATTTCATCTACATTGGCGTGCTGGTTCCAATCCAATTGTAAACGGATACGCTCTTCTGATGGTTCTATGCGGTAGTGCTTAGCGATGTTTAACACCGCTTGAAGCCACGGCTGATAATTTATTGTATTACTCATGGCTGGACTTCAAACCCCTGAATAGTCGTATTATTTAAATCGTAAGTTGCACGTGTACGCCCTGTCACTTGTATGTATTGCACAAGTGCTGCATAAACATCGTACTGAGAAGAAACGATTTCTTGAGCTGCGCTATGAATGGCCTGTTCTGCGTTTAATAGATCAACGACAGTTCGAGTGCCTAGCTTATATTGTTCTTGATAAAGTTCTTTGGTACGCACTGTAGTCTCACGACGCTGTACCAAAATAGACATTTGACGCTTTTTGTTTTCAATTTGTTCACGGATTAAACGAACTTGATCCAATACGTCCAAATAAGATGTATTGACCTGTGCACGTGCTGCTTCCTCAGCATAACTCGCTGCACGAGTTTGTGCTGCAATCGCTCCACCTTGATAAAAATTACTGCTTGCTTCAAGCATGATGGAATTATAGAAACCATCATCCTTGTTATTATTGGGGTTACGACCATTTACAGCTTGGCTTAAACTGCCACGCACATTAATGGTTGGATAAGCACTCAATTTGGCTTGTTGCTTTTGAAGTTTAGCGACCTCTACCCCAGATTGCGCCAACATCATATTTGGAATTTGAGTGAAATCTGGATCTTGGTACAATTCTGCTTTGCGCACCAATTCATCTGGAATACCCCACTCAACATTGGATACATCAAAACCTAGTAAGGTTCTAAGGCGTTGCTGGTACTGTTTTAACTGGGTTTCTTGTACCACTAAATTAGATTCAGCAGCTTCTAAATTTGACTGTGCTTGAATTGGATCGGCTTGACTGCTAATCCCAGCTTTTGCACGTAGATTTGCAATTTCTGCAATACGCCCAATGCCTTTAATCTGTTGTCGAGCAATGTTGGTGATTTCTTGATAGCGTTTTGCATTAACAATTGCACTTGCAACATCATAAGAAATTTCATCTAAACTGACCAATACTCGTGCTTGCTGCTGCAACATCTTGGCTTCTTCAATATTTACGCCACTTTTAACCTTACCAAAATCGTAAAGCATTTGTGACGCACTCAATGAAACGACCTGACCACCACGCTCACCTTTGGTGAGATCGGCTGTTTGCAAGCCACCCGAAAGTTGTGGATAGTATTTAGATTTTGCTAAATCGATATTTGACGCCTGCTCTGCTACAGACGAAATAGATTGAGTGATTTCTGGGCGTCGCTGTACAGCTATGTGTACAGCTTCTTTAAAACTTAATCGACGTGGCGCAATATTTCCATATTGTGTTAATGGTGCATTGTCTGCACGCCCAATCACTGGAAGTTCAGCTACACGAGATGTATCAAGTGGAAACTTACTGAGCTCAGTAATGTCTATTTTATCGGCTGAACGAGTCGGCTTTGGTGAAAAAATCTGACTAATTCCGTCTTTAAAAGAGTGTAAATAATCTTTGCTTGTCGACTCTGCATGTACCATAGATATAGAGAATGGTAAAAGCAAAATAACAAAGCTCCCTCTTTTAGTTATCATATTTTATGATGCCCCCAATCCTTTCTACTTTTATTAACGCTCTTTTGAACAATTCTATTTTTTAATCAAGTGTATACTGTATCAGCAAATATTTTTATCTTTTTACTGATTATTCTTATTATTCTAATAATTTAAAAACCCCAAAACAATGACATAAGTCACATTTTTGAGGTTTTTTATGTATCTAAACGGTAAAGTCATCTCCAAGATAAACTTTACGAACAATTTCATTCTCTAGAATTTCAGTTGGCGAGCCTTCAGCAATCACTGCACCTTCGCTCACAATGTAAGCATGCTCACAAATTGCCAAAGTTTCACGTACATTATGATCCGTGATTAATACACCAATTCCACGGTCTTTTAAGGTGCGAATAATGTCTTTAATATCCCCCACCGAAATAGGGTCGACACCAGCAAATGGCTCATCCAATAGCATGAACTTTGGATCGGCTGCTAAAGCACGTGCAATTTCAGCACGACGACGCTCACCACCCGACACACTCATACCTAAAGAATCTTTAATATGCGTGATTTTGAAATCCGCCAAAAGCTCTTGTAAACGTTGCTGACGTTGTTGTTTATTCAGGTCTTTACGCGTTTCCAAAATCGCCATAATATTTTCAGAAATTGTCAATTTTCTAAAAATAGAAGCTTCTTGCGGTAAGTAACCAATTCCTTTACGAGCACGCTCATGCATGGCTAGATCAGACAGGTCTAAATCATCTAAATGAATTTCACCTTTGTCCATTCTTACTAGCCCGACCACCATGTAAAAGCTCGTGGTTTTACCTGCACCATTTGGCCCAAGCAGGCCAACAATTTGACCACTTTGCATATTGAAAGAAACGTCTTTTACCACCCAACGTTTGCTATAGTTTTTTGCTAAATGCTTAATGCATAAAGTCTGTACCTTATGAGCAGATTGATCCATTAATCACTTGCTCCTGGGAATGATTTAGCGCTTGATGGTGGAATCACAATTTTCACACGACCACCTTCAGAACCCGTTTTATTTGGGGTACCTTCGGCAACAATATCACCTTTGTTCATGCTGTATTTGAGGTTAGCACCACGAATAGATGCACCTTCTTGCTCTAATAAAGCATTACCAGATAAGGTAATAATACCTGTTTCGGCATTATAAATAATTTTTTGCGCTTGGCCCTTTGCTAGGCCTTTTACTGGATCAGTCTTTTGTTGGAAATACGCTGGGCTACCAGTAGCCGTAATAGAGCTAATTTTGCGACCGCTATTGAGGTTGGCTACAATCGAGTTAGCCTGTAACTTCATTGTACCTTGCTCAATAATCACATTTCCTGAATAGGTGGTTACACCTGTTTTTTCATTAAAAGTTGCACGGTCTGCAACCAATGAAATTGGCTGATTACGGTCTGAAGGTAAAGCAAATGCGCCCACAGAAACGACAGCCAATGAACCTAATAACGCAACTCGCTTTAAGAATGCTGTTGATAATTTTGATTTAAGATTTAGGTTCATACTTTCCTCGAATATTAAAAAATTCGTACTGCCCATCATTTAGATTTGCTTTAAGTCCATTACTAACGAACTCAGCCTGTGGTGATTGCACCAAAACTTGTTTATTGGTTTCAATTTCACGGGTTTTAGGAAATGCCGTCAACTCATCAGTTGTAAATTGCATTTGCCCTTCAGCCATCAATTTTGTTGCCTTTACTTGATCTTTTAGCACAACTTTTTCATTGTCATTATAGCCATTGGCTGTTTTTGCAAAAAAAGTCGCGTCAACTTGACCATTGGTATAAGTAGAAGCATTTAAATTCGACAATTGTGCGGTTTTCTGTTGTACGTTTTGCTCAAGTCGATCGACTTGAGCACGGACATATAGCTTGCCGTTCTCATCGGTTTGTGTCAGATGAATATTGTCCGCAGAATAATTCATACTGCGTGAAGATTCAGCCTGAAGTTTATTGCCTTTACCACTGTAGTAGTAATAACCACCGCTTACAGCTGCAATTGCAATAGCAGTCACATATAAAAATTTTGTATCCATAAGCGGGGCATTTATCCACATTTAATGAATGTTTAGTTTATTAATTCGGGGCACTGGCATATTTTTCAAGTAGTTCTTGATAAACCCCTTTGGCTACCAACAACATATCGCAAATTTCACGTACTGCGCCACGACCGCCTGTTGCTTGTGTAACTAAATCAGCACGGCGACGAACTTCAACATGGCCATTCGGCACAGTGACTTTCATTCCAGCGATTGCAAAAGCAGACAAATCCGGCCAATCATCACCCATATACAAGCATTCTTGTGGGTCAAGATTCAGCTGTGCACATGCTTCACGTAGTGCCACGCCTTTATCTTCACGGCCTTGGTACACCAAGTCCACACCCAAATCAGACATACGCTTTTCAACGATATTGCTTTTACGGCCTGTAATGATGATGACTTTGATTCCAGCTTGCTGAACCAATTTCATGCCCAATCCGTCACGAATATCAAATGATTTCAGCTCATCACCTGTATTGGTGAGTGTTACAAAACCATCACTTAGAATTCCGTCTACATCTAGCACCAACGCACTTACATGACGCGCTTGCTCTAATAACACATAAGATGCCATTAATTAATTTACCCCAGCTTGAATCAAATCATGCATACCAATGACACCAATGACTTTATTTTCGTCATCCACAACAACAAATTGGTTAATTTTCTTCACATTCATTTGCTCAAGTGCTTCTACAGCACGCGCTTCTTTTGAAATCGTTGAAGGATGCTGAATCATAACCTCGGATACAGGTAAATTCACATCAAAACCTTGTTGTTTATCAATTAAACGACGCAAGTCACCATCTGTAAAAATACCCAACAACTTATCATTGGCATCAACAATTGTGGTTAAGCCTAAACGCTTATTTGAAATTTCATACAACACCTTATTCATTGGTGTTTCTGGTAATACTTTTGGTAACTCATCACCTGTATGCATTAAATGCTTTACATGTAACAACAAGCGCTTACCCAAAGCACCTGCAGGATGAGATCGTGCAAAATCATCTGAAGTGAAGCCACGTGCTTCAAGTAAGGCAACTGCTAAAGCATCACCCAATGCCAAAGTGGCAGTCGTGCTTGATGTCGGTGCTAAACCAAGTGGACATGCTTCTTGAATATCACCCAAAGTTAAAGCAACATCAGCATTTTGTGGCATTGGGCCACGGTCATGGCCTGAAATAGTAATAAGTGGTACGCCCACATGCTTAATCAATGGCATCAGCATCATAATTTCATCACTCTTGCCTGAGTATGAAATTGCAATGAGCACATCGCCTTTCACCAACATGCCTAAATCGCCATGACCCGCTTCACCAGGATGCATAAAAAATGAAGGTGTGCCTGTAGAGGCAAAAGTCGCAGCCATTTTACGGCCAATATGGCCTGACTTACCCATACCACTAATGACTAATCGGCCTTTACACTGCAAAATGATTTCACAGGCTTTGCTAAAGCGATCATCTATTTCATTCGCCAATACTTCTAGTGCATGGCGCTCGATGCTCAGTGTTTCTAGAGCTGTTTTCTGGAAATCAATTTGATTTGGCATATTTTGTGGATTCAAAGTCGGTTTACCTTTTTCACTCATTCCCAATAATCAGGTCTGAGTTGTTGTCATAAACTAAGAATAATTTTGGCTATTTTAGCATATCTCATGAAATTGAACGTTTCTAAATGTTCAACTTTTAAGACTTCACACCTTGTTTTAACAATTTGACGCAAAAAAAAACCTTAGTCCGTAAGACTAAGGTTTTTTAAATTTTGGAGCGGGAAACGAGACTCGAACTCGCGACCCCAACCTTGGCAAGGTTGTGCTCTACCAACTGAGCTATTCCCGCAATATGGGAACGAATTATAGAGATTTTTTCATTACTGTCAACACTCTTTTCATTCGTTTGCTGAATTAATCAGCACGACGCCATACTGTACCTTGGCGTGTATCTTCCAATACAACCCCTTGATCTAGCAAAGATTGACGAATTTCATCTGCACGCGCAAATTCTTTTGCCTTTTTCGCATCAACACGTTGTTGAATTAAATCTGCAATTTGCTCTTCAGACAAACCTAATGCTTCTTGGCCAATATCAGACTTTAAAAACTCATCTACATTGTACTGTACTAGCCCCAACACATTGGTCAAATGACGTAAAGTTGCATAGTAGATTTCTGCTTGAGATGCATTTTCTTCTTTTACAGCAGTATTCAAGGCTTTGTTAATTTCAAACAATACCGCAATCGCTTCTGCTGTATTAAAGTCATCACGCATGGCAGCATTAAAACGCTCCACCAGTGCTTCATCTAAAGTTTCAACCAGTTTATCGCCATACAGCGCTTGATATGCTTTAAATGAATGGTAGAAACGTGTCAGCGTAGTTTTGGCTTCTTTAAGTGCAAAGTCTGAGAAATTCACAGGACTACGGTAGTGTGAAGACACAATAAAGTAGCGAATAACTTCAGGATGGAACTTATCCATCACATCACGAATAGTGAAGAAGTTACCCAATGACTTCGACATTTTCTCGCCATCGACATTAATAAAACCTACATGCATCCAGTAGTTTACATACTGTTCACCTGTAGATGCTTCTGATTGTGCAATTTCATTTTCATGATGTGGGAAAGTTAGGTCAGAACCGCCACCATGAATGTCAAAATGATTACCTAAGCAGCAAGTCGACATTGCCGAACATTCAATATGCCAACCCGGACGACCATTGCCCCAAGGTGATGCCCAAGAAGGTTCATTTTCTTTGGCATGTTTCCAAAGTACAAAGTCAAACGGATGCTTTTTCTCAACTTCTACATCAACACGCTCAGATGCACCCGCTTGCATATCTTCAAGCTTACGACCAGATAAACGACCATATTTGGCAAATTTTTCAACTTCAAAATATACATCGCCATTTGCAGATGGATACGCTGTACCTTTATCAACCAAATTACCAATCATATTTTGCATTTGGTCAATGTAATCTGTCGCACGTGGTGCTTCATCTGGGTGTAAACAGCCTAGGTTTTCTGCATCTTCATTCATTGCTTGAATAAAGCGATCAGTTAGCGCCGTAATACTTTCGCCATTTTCATTGGCGCGCTTAATAATTTTGTCGTCAATATCGGTAATGTTACGTACGTATTTTACATTCCATCCCTGACTGCGCAAAAAGCGAATAATATAGTCAAATGCAACCATCACCCGAGCGTGACCGATATGACAATAGTCGTATACAGTCATGCCGCATACATACATATCGATGTGACCTTCTTTACGAGGTACAAATTCAACTTTTTTACGTTGCTCTGAGTTATATAGAACAAAAGGTTGCATAGCTTTTCAAAATGCTTCTACGAAATGATGGCTCATCTTAACCTAAGCACTATTTTTCATAAAGTTTTCACAGAAAAAATAGTGACTAATTCTGCGAACTTTTTTTGGTTCGTTGTATATAGCTTATAAATCAGCAACGGTTTAGCAAGATGTAAAATTGAATACTTATATCTCCACCCTAAATTTCAGCTTCAATTCAGCCATGCTGTGGATCCATTACTAAACCCTTTACGGCGCCAATGCATTCGAGCTAAAGACCATAAATCAAAATACGTGTTCAGTATTTTTAGACTTCATATCCTTAAGATTTGTATGGATTTTATGAGTGAATTTTTTATGCATTCTGTCGCTTAAAATCCGATTTCCTCCATTTTTCTCCACAGTTTTCAGCTAATCTTACGCAAAATTACATTTGGTATATCCAATAATGAAATGCATGCCAACATCATTTAAATATAGCGCACTCAGCTGTGCACTTTTTGCAGTTTCACCAGCACTTTGGGCTGTAGATGCAGAAGCAACTGCAACTCAGGCTACACCTGCACCTGTCCAGACTTTATCGACCATGACCTTTCAAGTGGCAAAAGCACCAGCCGTAGTGAAAGACCCTGATATTAGTGCTGTAGCCAAAACAGTGATTAGCCGTGAAGAAATGGAAAAATTTGGCGACCAAAGTGTGAATGATGCCTTGCGTCGTGCTGCAGGTTTTCAACTACCAAGTCCAGGTCAAGGCCCACGTGGCGGTAATGGCAGTATGCGTTTCCGTGGTGGCGGTGCACCTGTATTTTTAATTAATGGTGAGCCTGTACAAGGTGGCCCACGTGGCGGTATGTCTGTGGTCGACAGCATCACACCCGACATGATTGACCGCATTGAAATTGTGAAACAGCCAAGCGTAGCTCAAGCCTCTGTTGCTAGCTCTGCAGTGATTAATATTATTTTAAAACAGCCATTAAATGACACCCGTATCAGTGGCTCTGTTCGTGCGGGATATGGTTTAGCCAAGGCAAAAGGCAAAGAAGAAGAACGTAAAAATATTGGCATTCAAATGGATGGCCGTACAGATCCTTGGATGTATAGCTTATCTGCGAATAGTTCATGGAATGACACAACCTCTGTAAGCAAAACAACCAATGCAACAGGTACAACCACAACGCAAACACGCACGACCAATCGTAGCTCACAAATGCTTGCACCACGTGGCGAATACCAAATTGATGATCAACAGAAACTGGTTGCTGAATTGTTCTATCGTAACAATGAAAGCGAAGGTAATGCTCAAGACCAAATTCAAAATGATAAAAACGACAGTATTCGTTTAAACGCCCGCTATGAACGCAAAGATAAAGGTGATTCAGACAAAATCCGCCTGTCTATAGAACAGCAAAATGAGACTGAGTCGACGCGCTCAAGCAAACGCCAAAGCTACATTGATGAGCAAATCAATGAATATGGTTTGGCTTATGATGGTGTACGTAAATTTAATGAAACCAAGCAAATTAAATTTGGTATGGACCTTCGAAGCAGTGAGCTTGACAGCAATATTGCACAAACCCTAGACGAACAGCGCTACGCACTTTATGCAGAAGGTAGTTGGAAGTTTACGGATCGCCAAACCCTTACTTTAGGCGCACGCCAAGAATGGATTAATCGTTCTGGCTTAGTAAGTTACAGCGATCAAAACCTTAGCCCTGTGCTTGCACATCGCTTTGACTTTACGGAGCAATGGTCTTTACAAACCAATTTAAGCCAAGCTTTCCGTAGCCCAAGAGCTGAGCAATTAATGCCGACTGTTTCTGTCTCTACTGATGCTGATGCTGGCTCATTAAATAATCCTGACCAAGGTGGTAACCCACTCTTACGTCCAGAAAAAATCAGTGCTTACGAAACCACCCTGGGTTATAACACGCCCGCAGGTGGTGTGAATTTAACGGCTTACTATCGTCAAATTAGTGACTATATTGAAAATAGTATTCGTAGTGAAAATGCGCAAGGCGGTGTATGTACAACAGCAAATGATCCTAGTTGCCGTTTTGTACAACGCCCAACCAACCAAAACAATGCAACCACATACGGCGTTGAACTTGCAGGTCGTTACGCGCTTAAACAAACTGATAATGGGCATTCATTCATGTTAAATGCACAATTATCAACTGTTCGTGCCGAAATTGAAGAGGAAAATGGTGCCAAACGCTTAGCCAGTGATGTTGCGCCCTATACGGCAAGTACAGGTGTTTCGTATAACTATCAACCTTGGCGAGTTTCTAGTAGCCTAAACCTCAATTACACACCTGAGTACACACGCCTACTGAATAACAGCAGTAATGCAGAAAACTACAACCGTACCCGTAATGAACGGGTCAATGTAGACTTAAGCTTTACTAAACGTTTTGATAACAACTGGTCAGCTTCATTAAATGCACGTAATATCTTTAGCACAGATTATAAAGAACGCTTAGTGAAAGTAAGTGACGGTAGCTTATATCAAGCACGTTTAAATGAATCTATTCCAAGCTATATGCTAACTGTAGAGAAAAAATTCTAATCCTTATCATATTTAAACCTATAAAAAACCGACATTTGATATGCCGGTTTTTTATAAGATAGGACAATAGTTAAAAATATATAGTGATAAATAAAAATCAGTTAAGGATCAATTTTAATATGCTTGAGTAAAGATGCAATGCGTGCTGTATGTGCTTTATTACCACGCTTTTCCATAACAACTGTTTCTAAACGCCACAAATATTCAAAAATTTCTGATTCACTCACCTCAGACTTTATGAGCATAAAAATTTTAGGTAAGAATTCGTCGTATTCATCACGCATAGCAGGTCGTGATCCAATACCGAGCGGATCCCAATCCTTTAATAAAATTTTATGAATCGCATGCAACAAGCTCGCATCGCGATTCTGCTCAACCTCTCTTCGCATACTATTTTCTCTAGGTTTTATTATACTATTCATATATTTATATTTATTAATTCACCTTAAGTCAATCTTAAGATATGAAATTATGCGTTCATATTAACAGTTGCAATTTTAATTCCAATTCGCTTGTTTGACATCAAAAGTATACTTTTTCGCCACATCATGTATTTAAAATACATATACACTTGTGCTTAAATTTTAACATTCACAAAACCCTATAAAAATTGTGCCATTTTTCAAGCTCGTGCATATCCTACACTACATAATCCCTTCATAGCATTTAAAATAATGGATACATACATGCTTACACTTTTTATTTTTAGCTGAGCACGTTACATTATTCACCTCTCCTATTCATGTAGATAAAACCATGAGTAACGTATTTTCAGACACTATTTATGCCATCCAACACCTTGCCTTTGAAGACCTCGGTAGTTTTGAAGACGTCTGCTATCAATTAGGTTATCGCGTACGTTATTTTGAAGCAGGTGTTGATGACCTACGTAAAGCACTAGAACATGAAGGCCTAACCATTATTTTAGGTGGTCCTATTGGTGTATACGAAACTGAGAATTATCCTTTCTTACAACAAGAAATAGACTTACTCAAAGTTCGTTTGGAAAAAAATCTACCTACTTTAGGGATTTGTTTAGGTGCTCAGTTAATTGCACATGCTTTGGGTGCAAAAGTATATGCGGGAAATAGCAAAGAAATCGGCTGGTCTACACTCTCCATCCATCCTACTGAAAATCATCTCTTAGCACCCTTAGCTCATCAGCCCGTATTACATTGGCATGGAGATACGTTTGACTTACCCCCACAGGCAACTTTGCTTGCAAGTTCTGAACTTTACCCAAACCAAGCCTTTGCAGTTGGCTCACAAATTTTAGCATTACAGTTTCATTTGGAAGTACTCAGTAACAGCTTAGAAAAATGGCTGATTGGTCATACTGCCGAATTAACTCAGGCCAAAATCAATATTCCTGCACTACGCCAAGAGAATATTGCTCACGCGCCACAGTTAGAAGTTATTGCAAGTCGTATATTTAGCCAATGGCTTCAAGCACTCAATCCGAATACTTAATCGCTCTAATTCAGATATCACGCTTCAACTTAGTCTTGTTTTAAATTTAGTCTTGTCTTCACCTTTTATAGGTGGAGCAAGAATATGATGCTCGACTTCTAAAATTGCAACTTCAGCATAACGCAATTCAACAAATACTTTATTTTTCTTCTTAAAGCGCCTATAACTTCAACAACCTTAAATCATAAGACGAACAACCATGACTGCGCTCATTAGT
Organism: Acinetobacter sp. WCHAc060006; assembly: GCF_004209135.1. Lineage (NCBI taxonomy): Bacteria > Pseudomonadati > Pseudomonadota > Gammaproteobacteria > Moraxellales > Moraxellaceae > Acinetobacter > Acinetobacter sp. WCHAc060006. Next base: position 110,517 of record NZ_SGSS01000007.1, read on the forward strand.
ATTGCCCTTATTCATCTATTTGCATTAATGAGTCCTGGGCCTGATTTTTTCTTTGTCACGCAAAGTGCTATTCGTCAATCACGATCACATGCTCTTTGTGCTGCGCTCGGTATTGCTTTAAGTATTCTGGTTTGGTCCATTTGCGCGGTGAGTGGTTTACATTATTTATTTCAAAAAATAGGCTGGCTTCAACAAGTGCTCATGGTCTGCGGGGGCATTTATCTCTGTTACTTAGGCTATCAATTATTAAAGTCAGCATTTAAACCAGCAATAAGCACACCTGCACAACACACCGCAACAAATGCCCTAAAATCAAGTAAAAAATTACTTCTACAAGGCTTTTTAACCAACATGGCCAATCCCAAAGCTTTGGTGTACTTTAGCAGTGTATTTGCCCTTGCAATTAATACTGACGCCACACTACTTCAACAAAGCTCCGTACTGGCATTAATCTTTTTTGAAAGCTTATTGTGGTTTGCATTAGTTGCAGTCTTGTTTTCTACATCTAAAATTAATCATTACTATCAAAAAATAAGTCAGAAAATTGATGGCATTACTGGCGGAATATTTATTAGCTTTGGTTGCATGCTCATTTTAAATCGTGATTAAGCTAAACAACGCCCCCGTATTCCAATAAAAAAAGCACCTCTATAATGAGGTGCTTTTTAATGCTCAGACACTGTAATGAGACATTTACATCAAGCTTTATTTTGTGGCAGGTACAGAAGCTTCAGTTGTAATGTTTACAGTAATTTTGTCACCTACGTTTGGTAGGTTAATTTTAATATTAAAAACCAATAACATATATTCTATTGGTGCATTTTTGGTGTTTTATTATTTTTATCCACAATTTAAAAAAGCAGAAAACCGACTTATTATTTCTAATTAGTCGGTTGAATTACTTGCATTAAAATAACATAAACTTAGTTATCCTGCGCAGCATATTTCAAATTATCCGCTACACGATTCGTCCAACCTTTGCCGTATGTAGGCCATTTACTGAGTGATGTGTAGAACTTTAAGCGCTCAGCTGTCAATGAAAGTAAGACATCATTCAAGTCTTGAGCGTTTACGGCCTCAATGGTTTTTGGCCCGATAACACCATCAGCTGTTACTCCAACTGCCTGTTGTAATTCTTTAATTGCTCGGCTTCGCCCAGCATTAATTGCAAAGTCCCAAAGCTGGAATGTGATAGCAGAATGCAAGCCATGGCCGCCTAATTTATCCCACCAATCTTTTTTATAAATTTCTTTGGCTTGTTCAAGCGTTAGATTCTTAATATCAAGGTTTGGGTAAGTATTTGCAGCTAAACCAAACTTTGTGCCTTTTAAGGTTCCTACACCAACTTTGCCAAGTGTCCAATTCCCCGGGTCACGACTGTCTTTTGAGTAGCCACCCTCATGCCCGATTAACCTTCGGAAGGCTTCATCAAAAGTAATTGAGTCGGCAGGCAACTTTGCAAACCCTAAAATTGTTGGTTCTGGGTGCAATTCTGGCTGATATTTCTTTTTTCCGAATAATGCCAGTGCTGGTAGAACTACTGTCAAAAGCATGGCGTGGTACTGTGGTGGAATGATTTGTGTATCAATCCCTTGTTGTAAAATGACTGGTACGATGCCGAGAATGAAAGCACCCCATACCGGTAGTTTTACGGATAAGTATTTCATTGGATTATCAGATGTAAAGCTCATTTGTTATCATCCCGATGGCTTTGAATAATCGCCATATCTTGTTTGAGTTGATTGATAGAGTTGATCGACCATGTACCACCAGAAATAGCGAGACCAATTACAATACCTGTCACCCACTTGAGCATTGAAATTGCACCTTGTGCCTTATGGTTGTCTTGTTCAAGGATTTCAACTTTTGCACGTTGTTGATCAAGCGCCTGGTGGTATCCTTTGTTGATTGCATTAGCTTCAATCAGTTGCTCAGACACCTTCTGCAACCGATCCGATACTTCATTTAATTTTTTCCAAAGTGATGCACTCGGCTCATTCACTTTTGCCCCCTAAATTTTGGTATTAAAAAACCCTGATCTCATTAAAGATCAGGGTTGGTGGTGGTTTGTTGTGTTATCAGAGCAAGTTAAAAGATGCCGCTAGCGTTCGCCCATAAAGCGGCTGACCAACAGACATATTTGGATGCAAACCATCATCTGTCACACTCAAGATATTTATTAAGTTAAACCCGCTGTTTGCGAACTGATCTGCAACTCTTACACCAAACAAAGCACAAACTTCTATGATTGCTTGTCTATACTGTTGTAGAGTTGCTCCAGCGCTATTTGCTGCCGGATAGAATGGCTGTGCTGGCACAGTCACAAATTGACTACGTATCGTAGGCGTTGCCCACATCACACGAAGCGTTGGTTTCCACGTAAATAGCTGCCACAATACCTTGTAAACATCTGCATAGAATGTATTTGCAGTGGTTTCATCTACCGCATCAGCAATAGTTCCTAGCGGTCTGTGCGCTCCGTAGTCATTAGTACCCAAAGGAATAACGACATGTGTTGCATTAGCAAAATCATCCGCTGTTAAGTTGCGACTACCGTCTGCAGACTTGAGAGCATCTTTAACTTGGCGACCAGATTTTGCAAAGTTTGCAATGATTGTTGATCCAGTCTGATTAATAAAATACGGTTGCCAGCCACCAGCAGTTGCTGATTGATCTGTAAATGAGTCACCAAGCAAGACAATTTGCGCATCCTGATTTGGCTTGTCACCTGTCAGCAAATACGGTCTATATCCAGCGGGCTTTGTTGTGCCGATACTGACATGTAATGAATAACGTCTACGCAACATAGATAAGCTTATTTGCATACCATCAACATTTGACGGGACAGTGAAAGAGCTGTCTAGTGGCGCTTGAACAGAAGAAACAAAGGTTGATCCATTTCTAAAGACAATGACTACATTATTGACTAGAGGATAGTGTGCAGTAATAAAAATATTTTGACCCACCACAACAGGTATGACACCTGTTGTGAAATTATTAGTTGCAGCGTAACCACCCCCATTCACGTTTGAAAGCGCCCAATTGTCTTGGCCTGTTCTTAAATCAAATAAATTCGGCCGCGAAGCTTGCTTTAATCCTATAGCATCAAAACTTTTACTGATCACTGTCATTGAGTCTTGAAGACCTTGCAGTGACGCAAAAGCAACATAAGACGTAGGAAGTGATGAGCCTTTAACTAACATCAAGCTGTCTAAATTTGACAAATTATTAACTTGGAAACGAACATAAAAAGCATCACTTGATGTTGTAAAAGAAGTATTAGCTGTAACAGTAAAAAGCCTTAAAAAATTACCATTTTCATCATATTCAGCACCACCATTGTTACCAGAGGGCTTGTTTGATATATAACTTTCACCGCATTTGACCGCGATAAAATCTGCAACAAACCAAGCAGAAATTGCATAAGGAATACCCGTTCCGCCCATCGCGTAGTTCTGCAAAGCTCTGGATTTATCAAATAAATTCACACCCCTCGGCACTGCATTATCAATGACTGCCCTAGCATTCGTAAGCTCATTACGTTTCGCTGTTGCTGGGTCGACGTATCCAAAAGCAATATACGACGCAGGAAGTGATGTGCCTTTTATTAGCATTTGCTTTGAAAGCGTAGCGGTAGCCTGATGAAACCGCAGATAAAATGCGTTTGATGGTGTTGTGACTGTCGTATCGGCAGCAAGAGCTGTTTGTGATATATATGCTTTGCCTTTTGTATAAAAAGCAACCGTGCCAACTGTTATTGAAAACTTATAACCTTGGCCTGAAAGAATTTCTATGAAATCACTGGCGCTATTTGATGCTGAAGTATAAATCGCACCATTTGCATCTATCGCGCTGCCAGCTGAAGCACGACTCATATCAAAAAGATTTCGTACTACTGGTGCTTTACCAACAGCGTCATAAGTAGTTTGTTCTTTTGAGTCTGCGTAATTTTTAGCCTGCGCCAGCGGATCATAAGCGCTCTTTGTCAGTGTTGTGCCGTTCCATTGATATGTCCCGTTGTTTTCCCCATCGTTGGTGACTTCGACAATATTATTTAGCGGTAATGTGGCTTGTGCTGCTTGGGCTGCTGCTAGGGTTTGGTAGGCTTTGTGACCACCTGCTATGGCGGTAAGGGATGCATCAATATTATCTGCATACTGCTTTGCTAAATCTTTGGATGAATTAGCACTTGTTGCCGATAAAGCTGCTGCATTTGCTTGTGCAGTTGTGTCTGCTAGAAGTGTTTGAGATTGAGTGGTGTTACCTAACACCTCGTCAGCCAATCCAGCTGTGCTATCACGCAACTCTTGAGCTTGAATTAATGTATCTTCAAGTGCAGTTAGATTGACATCATCTCGGAATTTCTGAATCTTAAGATCAAGTAGCCAGTCCTTAACCCCTAATTCTTGAATTTTGTACCAAACCCGATCAAAGTCACCATTCACTGACTGTGGACGGAATGAGTTATTGTAAGACTGATAATCTGTATTTCGGCTAAATGGAGTATTTCGTTGAATGGTAATCTTTTTACCATCCTCCGGTGCAGTACCAAAAATCACAGCACCACCGTTTAATGACCACGCACCCACAACTGGCTCTACATCATCAACCAGTACAATTAAATGGTCCTGATTATCACAATCAAATTCCAGCGCGAAACTGGTTGTCACACCATTACCAATGTGCTCGATATACGGAACTTGCTCTGATACAGCCATGAGTTCACCCTAATGCTCAAAATCCAAGGCGGCTTCAACAACACCACCATCTGATCTCCAATTAGGCGACTCATTGACTTCGTTTTGTCTGTGTATTTTCCCAACACGTTCAGGTGAATCTGTAACTGCTCCTGCAAGTGAATCCAAATCATCATCTGGCTGCTCAGTGATTGCAGGATTAAACATGCGCATGTTCTTGTACTGTCTAGAGCTATTCTCACCTTCTTCTGGTGTATCAATGACAGACGTATGCACCCATAGCAGACCTGACATTAATGGGCCTTCCAGTGCCTCTAGAATGCGTTTATTTTTAGCGCCTGTGCTATGAATCTCTTTTACACCGCAACGTATACGGCGAGCTTTTAGTGCACCTTTTAATGCTGCTGGTGCAAAGTTACCTATACCATTAGTTTCAATGGTGATGCTTGTAACATAGAAGTCTTTAATCAGATCGCATAGCTGCCAAACTTGACCGCCGATGATATTGCCGTGTGCATCGTGTGTGACTACATCACCAGTGAGTGCTACAGATCTATGCCAGTACTTCACCCCAAAATCATCGTGCAACACCAAAGCAACAGAGGAAATATCTGATTTCAATTTACCGCTGGATGGATCCCACCGCATTGTAATACCTACAATTTGGCGCTCCCCAAGTAACATTATGTGCTGACCATTAGCACGTTTTAATACTGGCTCTATTTCATAAGGAATCATCTTGTCAGGATCAAGACGGACATTACCTACAGGTTTGGCATGCAGCTGGTATTGCGAGTCCCATTCATTGATTGTTCGGCATTCACGGCGACGTTCTTCCATGATTTGCGGAGTGAATCGCTCAGGCCACAATGCTTCACTGTAAACATCAATGAGATAGTGTGACTCATCAAAAGTAATAAGATAAATATTGCCTTTTTGCTCAACACAGTAATCAGTACCTTCTTTTAAAAGTTTGGAATTAGTACCAATTCCGCTAAAAATATAGACTGGCTTGTAGTCTGTAATTGCCTCTATGACTTGTTCAAAACGCTTCTCTTTTTCAAACATTTTTAGAATAAGGCACTTAGCGCCGAGCTTTTGAATTCGCGTGTACAAGGAGTCGTGTGTATGCGGCGTACCGACAAAAAGCTTTTGCCCTCCTGGTATTAAAATATGTGTTTGTTCAGATAGGCGGTACAGCAACTTTTCACGTGCCTCCGGTGTACCAATGTTACTCGGAACTTCTACGTCATCATTTTGGATTTCATTAGCACGTGCACCAGTCACGTTTGATAGGATGCCTCGTGCATGAATAGAACCATGCCGCACATCAGTAGAACCTGACACCCACCACTTCTGTGTTTCACCGCGCGCCTTTTTAATATTAAATATTTGGCAGAGTGGATGACGTTCTAATACTTGCTCAGTACCTCGACTAACCTTATAAGCATCAGGATCTGTCGCTCCTTGATGCAAGATTAAATGATCAGGACTGCAATACAACTTCCATGCGTTATAAACGTCTAGAATTGTAGATTTCCCATGACCACGCGGCATCATTAAAAGGCCAAGCGCGCCGTAGTCCTCTAGAAAATCACAGACGTCTAAATGAAAATCAGGCACTACCCAATTCATGACCTCGGCATAAACTAGGTAGAACGCAGCAAAGCTGACTTTAATCACAATCAACTCGGGCGTTGTTTACGCTCTTCTAATTTCTTGGCCACACTTTCAAGAAGCTGTGCTGCCTGTTGCTCAGGCGTGATAGAACGCTCATCTGTATTGCCACGTGTAAGTTCATCATCATTCAGAATGCGCTTTAGTTTCTCCATACATGACAATGCTTCTTTAGCTCCCTTATAGAGCCAAACCTTATCCCCGCGCCCTTCTTTTTCGAATATATCTTTGCCGTAAGCTTCCGTGATCAAATCAACAGTATCTGTACCCGCCATTTCTAAACAGAGTTTTAATTTCTCTTTGGTTTCAGGTTTTAAGTGACCTGGTTTCTTTTCAATCGTCATAAAAAAAGCCCTCGCATATAATCCATATATACAAGGGCTTAACTAGCGGTTTGTTGGGTAAGAATCTATTGCACCATTTTTTCAAAATCAGGCGCTTGAATATCACCTATATCATCACCCCAAAACCGGGTGCGATCATGTTCACGTTCCGCCTTACGCATCAACTTCTCACGGTAACCCGGTGCAACTATATCCTGCATTTCATCAAATATCATTCGATTTGCAGCAGCTTTGGTGTACCACAAGTTTTGTGCAGGGATTTTGCCTTTTAACAATTTAAAAGCTTCATTGGCGGCATTGGTATCCTTGCCCTCATAATACTGCGTGAAATTGCCGACAGTTAAGCCAAGCACCGCTTTCGCATCCGAACCCAATGGCCCAACCATAAAGTCTGTAGAACTGCGCCCGCTGGTATCTGTACCGGCCACAAGTATGTCACCAAGAATGGAAAGGCCGCCGCCTTGGACTGCTGAGCGCGTTAAAAAGTTAATGCTCTTTTGTGGATCTTCACTGTCCCACATCGTTGAGGGATCGTTACCATTAGCAAGTTCTTTAAGCTGTACGACCAATGCACCGAGTAAAGTTGTCATTGCAACAATAGATGCACCATAAGCAGCTTTTGAAGTGCCCTTTTCAAACGACATAGCACGACTACCATGGCGCATAAGAAATGCCACTGGGAATGATTTAAATTGCAGCATTCCTTTTAGGATTTCGCCCATAGCTGTTCCTTTCTTTTGCCCTGCACTCATCCATGTACGTTCACGCAATCCAGCCTCTACAACTGCCATACCTTGCTCATCAAGCAAATGCGCTTGAAAGCTGGAGGCAATTTCATCTTTTACACTTTGCGGGTCACCAAATGCGGTTAATTGTTCGTTTGGAATCTCATATATAGAGCGTGCAGACATAAGTTGGTTGCCTTTGCGATCGACAACTGGCTCAGCCAAGCGCATTACTTCCCACACACGTTCACTGAGTCCTGTTTTAGACATCAGCTCACGATCCATTTCACTAAGATCCGACCATGCCTTATCACGGCTTAAACGGCCGTATTTCTCCATCAACATTTTGGTAAAACCGACTTTGCTTGCTGCAGTTAAAGCATTCAGTCCTGACACACGCATAACCTGTGATGCAATGGCACTTGATACACGTGCAAGCTTTTGGCTTTTGCCACTTACAGAAGTAAGGCCATCATCTGACCAGCGCGCAATACTGCCGAGCATTTCTTCTGTCGCAAGGCCGAGGGAATGCGCCAGCTCACGATCTTCTTTGTTTTTAGGGTTTAACTGTGAGATTAGCTCACCAAATGTTTTACGGTAAGCAATGCCATGAATTGAAGCGGTTTTCTTAATCATGGCTTGGTCTGTCAAACTGGAAAGCGTTGTTCCGCCCAACATGCTTGCCACATTCATAGATCGATACGCTAAGCCCAAATTAGCCAGTACTTCTGATTCAGGTGTATTAGCACCCATAAACTCATCAAACATAGTCTGTGCGCGTTTACGTGACTTTCCTGTAGTACTTGCATCAATACCTTTTAACCAGTCTTTCTGTTCTGCTGCATCCATTAAAATGCGCATAGCACTTTTTGGATTACTGCCTAAGTTTTCAACCAGCGCAATATCTTTAGATAAGCCGTTAATGTGAGCTTCAACCAAGTCTACAAACGGCATACCGCCGAAATCTGCTTGATACTCAAGCCAAGCATCAGCATCTTTGAAATGAAGTACACGGCTTTCACTGTGACGTGATGTAACCTTTGAATTACCACCAAAAGACTGACGACCTACTTCGGTTTTGTTTGCACCATTACTGCTAAGCGTATCGTATGAGTATTCAAGCAATTCACGTATCTGTTGTTGCGAATAAAATGAGCCATCCTCATGCACATATTTTGAAGTATCAATCAGCTGTTCAGCTTTATTTACCCAAGCTTCTTTGCCAGCCTTAACTATTTTGGCAAGGTCATGTGTCTGAGGTAATCCCCAGTCATCCAGCTTGCCAATATCACCGCCTGAACGATTGAAGCGCTGGCGCATGCCTTCAAAGACTTCGCCCATCTTGTCACTGATCTGCTTAGCTAATGAGTCACCTGTGTTATCGCCAAATCGCTCACGTACAATTTTTTGCACCAAGTCTTTATCAGTGAATACACCTGTACCGCCTTTTATGTTTGTGTAGAAGTCCACCAATTCGCCACGATAGATTGATGCCGTTGCACGTGCTTTTGAATCAATTGATTGAATGCCTGACATATCGCCATGCGGTGCAACCATGCGGTCTACAACTTCGCTGGCGCTTAATGTTGGATGCTCTAAAGCAGTAAGATTTTTATTCTGTGTGAGGATGTCACGCGCTGCAATGGCGTGCTTGCGTTTGAGCTGGTCTTGAATATCCTGCGCAACAAACTCGCCTGCCTTGGTGAGCTTTTCTGTTTCTGATAGGTTGCGCCATGCTTGAATATCCTTTCGTGCAATTGCCTTTTTAGCATCAATTACACGTTGATCAATATTCGCAGCTTCTTGAGCTGTTAATGATTCTTTGCCTAAGGCTTTGGCTACAGCTACTTTGCATTGGTCTTTCATAAAAAAATGCTCAAATGTTTTTAGCATCTGAGCATTTTTTTAAGACTTGTTTGTTGGGTTATTCATCCTGCTTTATAGGATGACTTGAGATAGATGTCTCGTATTCAACAGTATATTGCTTACCTGTATCATAAAGTTTTGCAACATCCAGTAGAAAATCTTCCAAGGGTGAAACAAATTTTTCTATTGCTTTAAAGTCTTTAAAGCGCTTGGCATTATCAGGCCGAGCATCATAAAGTGTAGTGACCATCATTTCATTATCATTGATGCCAATTACAAAATCCTCCTTTGTCGGATGAATTAACACATACCCCAATAATTTTTTACTCACTTGTAAGCCCTCAAGTTTTAAGTATTTTTGCATAAGCACGTTTACTTATTAAACGATTTATTCCCCAAACTGTAAAGCACAACTAATCGCAGTTTGTGCAGCTAAAGTGTCTTGTTGCGCCTGTTTTGCTTCGGCTTCCAGTTCAGCCCAATATTCTTTCACTGTGTACATTTCAGGATTACCATCACTATCAATTTTCCCGTTTGGAAATGGCATATCAGGATTTCTTAAAATCACATCCAATGCCGCTGATTCTTCAGGACCATCACCAAATAATGTGCCTTGGCGTGGATCTCCTAGCTCCTCGATCCGATCAATCTCAGACTGAATATTTTCTGAAATGCCTTTTGCACTGCGCTTATTGGTATCAAACACATTTAAAAACTGCTTTGCACCATAACTTAAACCATCATCGATGAGCTGATTTTGATTTAAATAGTCAGGTACTGTTTGACCATTCGCCTTTAAATCACTGAGCTTTTGCGCTGCCTGCGCTAAGTCTTGAGCAATTGTGTTTTGATGCCGACCGCCTTGCTTTACCAAATCGCTTAGCTGCGCCAATTGAGGTGCAGAACGAAGTAAAGCATTTAGAACTGTCTTACTATCATCGTCCAGTGCCTCTGCCAGCCTCGCAACAAGATTGGAATCACCATAAGCACGCTGAACCAATGCAGACTCAATACGGCGCTTACCCTCTTGGCTTAAACGGCCATCAGGCATGATTGCAACTGATCGTTCAGACTGCGGTAACTGGTCAACAAATCCGCGTACAAAGTCCATAGAGCCGTCAATATTTAACGTGCCATCGTTATTAATTTTCAGAAGTGATGAATCTGGCAAACGATCTATATCCGTTACTGCACGTTCAGATGCACTGAATTGCGCCACATCAGCCTCATTCGCTAAACGTGAAAACTGTACGCGGTCTGTATCTGTTAAGCGTGTGCGAACTAAAACAGGACGGTCTACGCCTGAAATATCCCAGCCTTTTTCCTGTGCATACTGCTCAATGAAGGCGCGGTAATCATCTGCTTTACCAGCCTCATAAGCTTTTGTAATTGCCAGCGTACGCCCATTGCCTGATTCAACGACATTGTCCATGCCGATAATCGGGGCACCATTGGACAACATGCTTGATTCACCCAATAATTCAGGTCGCAAGTCATTTGCCATGTTTTCAATCTGCTGACGTGATGCTTCACGTGTACGGTCACGTGGTTGAAGTTCGCCAGGATATAGTGGATTTACGCCATACGCTAAATCGTTTGATGCAATCAGATCACCTAGACTCTTAACTTCATAAGCCATGTCATAGCTTGAACCATTCATGCCAATTGCAGTACTTGTGCCGTTGCCTCCATAGCGTGCACTTAACTGATTCCACTTGCCTTGCCATTTAGTTATAGCCTGTCCCACAGTCAAACCAGCCATGCCGTTATTGTTTACAATGGCATCTGCATTCTTTGCATCATACGTGCGGACGATATCAATCAATTTAGCGTTTTGATCCGCTTTCAATACTTTGCTTGCGCCAGCTGGTCCAAGTAAATGACCAAGATATTGCTCATGTGCTACAGGATCTCGACCTAAACTTTTTCGCAAAGATGCGTTAGCATTTCTAATGTGCTTTAAACCCTGCTTGATTTGCTCATCCACATTGTTTCGATCACCACCACCTTGCCCTTTCCAAGTTTTATCTAATACCTGAAATAAACCATGCGCGGTTGACGTTGGATTCTTTGCTGTGTGGTCAAACTTGCCGCCTGTCTCAATATGGCTAATAGTCAGTGCTACAGAAGGATTAATGCCCTCTTGTTGCGCTTTGCGAGCAATTGCTTTGGCATTTGTAGGTATAGGCATGGCTTCATAATTAACTGGCTTTTTCTTCTCTTCACCAGTAACAGGATGCTGTACGCTAACAGGACGACCAGCACGAATATCATCGGTTGCACTATCCAAATTCTTTAAATGATTATTGGCTTGTACGGCGTTGCTTGGCTGTACTGGCGCTGAAATTTCATCATATTCCAATTCATTTAAAACCAAGGCTGCCTGCTGTTTTGTTGTGTCAGCTTCAATCTGCTCAGGAGTACGATTGAGATAGTGGCCAGCACCACGTGCGGCACCAAAGAATAATGTATTCAGTAGCAGATCCGTTGCTACAGTTTCACCTGTGACCTCGTATTTTTTTGCCTGCTTGTCATAGCCTTCTGATTTTAAGAGTTCACCACTGGCAAACTGTCCACCCTGTGACAAAGCAGTAGCCCCGCCCACTGAAATTGCAGCATCAGCCGCAAGGCCACCTGTTCCTTTTAAACCATAGGACAGCGGCAATGCCGTAGAGACTGCAGCTATACCGCCATCAATCAAAGCTGCTTTTGTGGCTGTGGATTCATCTACGCCTTTATGAATAAGTTCATCTCGGCTGTAATTGGTTTCAGATGCCCCAGTTAAAGCTGCCGCGCCTACAGGCCCTGCAATCAATCCACCGCCTAAGGCGCGAACACCATAATCAGAAAGACTGAATAAAATATTCCCCGCTGTCCCTGTATTCTGTGCGTCTTGCAGCTGCTCAATTTCCAATACCAAAGCATCACGGCGGTCTTTGTTTTTAGCTTTATGCACATCAGAAAATGACGGCTCACGAACATCTAATGCACCATCAAGGCCGCCATTTTGCACATCATCAATTGAGTACTGCAGATGATCGGCTACACGTTCAAATGGTTTTGAAACGGTATCTGCAACTTTCACAGCGCCTGCAACTAAGCCGCGCGGTATTGCGGATGCTGCACCATCAAATAAACCAACTTCTTTTTTTTGCTTCGGCGCTTTCCCTAAGCCTTTAGCATTCATTTCATTAATGGACTGCTGTTCACCGTCATCAATTTCACTTAACCAGTTCGCCATTACTTAGTTACTCCTGCAGGCATATTTAAGTAATACAATGGGTTTTTTCTCTCATTTATAAGGGCATATCTAATCACTCCGCCTTTACCCTTCTCCTTAACTCGTTCTAATTTAAGAGTCTTAAGTTCTGCAACTGTCACGCCATAATGTCGGGCAACTTTTGGATATTGGCCCTCAAGAATTTCTTCAAATTTTTCATCACTCATTCCGTATGGTTTATCAACTTTCCAGCTTTTTAGCTCCTTGCCTATATGATTTCTAAATGTTCCTGGCTGCTGATAAATACCTCCAGTAGCTAGGCCAAGAGCCGTTTTTAAAATATCACTGTCTGGCGAAGCATTTGTCGCATCATGCTGAAATCCTCGGGAGTCCATAGTATCGGCATATACCGCACGGAAAACTTCATATATGTTATTTGCGCTGGTTCCCGATACAGTATTTCCAACATAAGCATTAAACTTAGATCTCAGCTCATCTTCCTTGGGCATAATCAGCTGCTTATTCTTTAGTAATTGAGCGCCGTTAATGATGGAAGTTGCTAAATCACGGCCTGCAGTACTGCGATACCCATTCATTTTTGCAAATCCAGCAGCAACGTAATTCTGATTCCCATTACCTAGCTGGCCTAAAGTTGCACCCCATAAAGTTGCACCGTTTTGAATGCCCTTGCTCTGCTGAATAAGACCACCAATAAAATTGAGTTTTTCATTCACTGAAAGCTTATCAAAAGCCTGTTTTGCTTCTGGTAAATCCTCTTCTGAAATTGGCTTCACTTTGATATTTGGATCACGTAGCGCAAGCTGGCTAGATCCATTTTCAATAGCGCCACTGATAAATTTAGCAGGATTTGCCTTAAGCAAGTCACCACTAAGGCTATGCACTTTTAAACCAGCTTCTGAAACAGCTTGATTAGGATTTCGCTTAATCGTGTCCAACTTTTCTCTGTACATGCCTTCATAGGTACTTAGTATTTTTTCTTCTTCTGAAGCATTTGCAGAGGGTGAATTTTTCATTTTAGCTTTCTGCGCATTGATTAAAGACAATTGCTCAGATGTAGATTTATTAGCAAATTTTTGGAAGTTCAAAGACTGTTGTTTCAGAAATTTGAACTCTGCTTCATGTTCTGTTCCAGCCACCAACTGTCCCACATTGGCCTCATAATCTGAATCTTGGGCACGGCCTGTCAGTACATTGCTTTTGTATTCATTTAAGTACTTACCAGCCTCCGAAACTCGTTTATTTTCTTCGGCTTTTAGCTGCGTATTCAATGCCTCAATTCGACTTGCTACACGGTCTTTATTCTGCTGGATCTGCTTACCGTCTAAATAGCCGAACTTATTGGAATTTAAGTCTGCCAGTATAGCTTGCAATGATTGAGTGTCTTTACCTTCCAGCGCTGTCGTAATGCGGTCATCAATATCCAATTGATCACGTGTTGCTTGGTATGCGTTACGACGCACCATCTTTTCAGGTTCGGGCAGATTTGAATTAACCAGGAATGATTCGAGATATTCAGCGCCCTGCTTGCGGTCATAGCGCGTGGCAATCTCTGTGGCACGGTCAGCAAGGGCAGAATCTTTCTGCGTATCTGCACGAAGCTGTAAAGCCATGAAACCCTGTGTCTGATTTCCTGTACTTGCTTGCCAATATTCTTGAAGCTGTTTTTGTGCGTGTCCGGGTAATTCGTTTTGAATTTCCGAATAACGCACCTTTGACCAATCTTGCATTTCTAAACGCGCATTTTCTGCTGTCTTTGCGCCATTAGATACATCATTTTTTAGAACAGTGACTTTATCAGCCATTTCTGTCGTAAGAACATCATCAAGTTTAAGCTTTGCTTCCTCGGCTTCACGCTGGTTGTTCATCAGCTCTAAGCGTTTGGCTGTAAGTTCCTGCTCTTGTAGTTTTTCATCACGTGCCTGCATAACCCCATCAATAGCTTTACCTATGCTGGCTAAACCTGTCATTGGTGTGTGTTGCTGTAATGTGGGCTTTGAAACTGTACGACCCTGAGAACGAGGAATAAGCATTATTTCCACCCCCCACTTGCTGCACCAGCAAAATCAGACATTGCCTGCATAGCGTAATTATTACGCTGTTGCTTGCCTTGTATACGAATTTGGTTCGCTTGGTTGTTCGCATCACTGATATTTAAAGATGCGTTATAAGCAGCATCTCCGATATGCTCATCCTGCAACATCGCTGATGCACCTTGATCTACATCACGGCCCATCTCAGCAGCAGCTGCACGTGCAGATGATGCATTGCTTTTACCCTGACGTTTCATTTTTTCTGCTTCTGCCAGCGCAACTGAGCGCACAGTATTTGCATTACCCTTTGCTGTAGCATCTGCCATTTGCGCATTAGCTAGATTTTGTACGCCACTGAACATTCCTCCTGGACTACACATATTAAATCTCCTGCTCCAATGAATAACCGACCAGCTCAAAACCTAAATGCTCATAAAGCTTTACAACACGTTCAGATTCAATTCCTGACATAGTGCCTATTTGGATACGGTCAGCTTCATGACCAACAGCCCATTCCTTAAATCCTCTTACAAGCAAAATGCCTGCTTTAGTATTGCGGTACTCTGGTAAAACATAGATTCCTTGTTCAATGGCTAAACGATCACCAGTGCGCCAATCTATGAAGGTTGCACAAATTGCCGCACCAATAATATTTTCATATTCATCCAAGACAACCAGTACTGAATCATGATTGATTTGATGATTAATGAATGCAGTTGTAGTTCGCTCATTAAAGCGTTGTTTGCTGAATACAGGTGACTCATGTATTAGATTTTTACAAAGATCTAAAATCGTATTTAATTCTGATTGCAACGCTAAACGTACTTGCATTTTATTTCTCATTGATTGATACCAACATAGAAATAGACTGCACGTGAAATGGTAGCGGTTTGTCGTGTGTTAGCTTTAGATTAAGCTCATGCAACGAACACCAACCAGCCAAGGGCTCTTCCACATAACCAGTAAACGGTAGGTTTTTAAACGCATCGCCATTGATCTTTTTGTGTTTCAGCTCTCTTGATTCTACATAACCACCAATTGAGTGATTCATCCAAAGTATGATATTGTGGACATTGATCTTATGAAACATTGCAGTACTCGGAACACTTGAATAATCAGGTGGCAACAGTTCAATTTTTAAAGTAAATAACTGACCAAGCCACTTGATTTGACTATCGTGCTCCGCATTTTTCCGTTCCGCATACCAATACCCATCATCATTGACCCACGCCACATGCTGGTTATTTAGTGTTTCAACAACATCAGTAAACATCATCAACTCATACTGTATTTCGCAATCACACATTGCTTCATAGCTGAGCTCTTCTAAAAAGTGATGTGCCCCACGCTGAACAATCAAATAGCACTGATCACTACCTGTTGTTCTAGGCAAACTACATGCTGATTTCACATTACCGCCAAAGTCATGTTGTGCCCATGCATTCATTTCTTGATCACGGTTAAGTGTAATACTGGCCATCTTGCCGTCATTCAGCACGATCCACACGATTGAATCGGGCGTTTGCTGATAAGTAATTTCTTTGATACCGCCATGCATTTGCGGAATGTGTGGAGCTATCGCTGATAATTCAGGAGATACAAGGCCGTCCACCTCATATCGGTACGATAATGCGCGCAGACGTTCACCACCACGCTGAACAAATAGCAACTCACTGCCGACCATACACGGACGTACGTCTTTTTGCGCACCATAGGACGTATGCTGCTCTATTTGCGCTGATGCTGGTGTCATTGGTCCCGATGATGTAATTAGAAACTCTGAACCACCTGTGAGCGCAACAACGCCACCACGTTGCGCTAAATGCAGAATGTTATCTGATTGCGCAGATGATGATGCAATACTGAATGCATCTGCATCTTCAGTAGATTCTAAAAAGTCTGAATCACTTCCAATTGCTGAAAACCAAAGCTGATTAGGGCTTGTTTTAGTGTTGCCAAATACTAAGCGCTGTTTAAAGAAAGTCACCGTGCGCGGGTAACCAGTTGATGCAGTAAATGCCAGTGAGTTTAAAGTCCATGACTTTGCAATGGCTTGTATATCCGCTGTGAGTTTTACAAGCACATCGCCTTTTGCAACTGTAGGTGAACTAATAGAAGTAATCTTAACTTGGCCACTATTGATTGAAACAACAGCCCCAATATCAGCTGTTGTAAAAACTGATAGTGCCCCTGCTGTCACTGTTTCCCACTTAGTACTTTCTGCAGAAGGAATTGCGTCCTTATTGTCTGTAACAGCACGCCAAGTTTGCCCTAAATAAATTACACGATCCCCAGCTAAGTACTGTTCCGTGTTATTCCATTCTGGGAATGCTGTGGCCGTGAGATTAATCGTTTTACCTACTTCTATGCCCGAAGGTGTAAGCGCCACGTTGGGTGAAGTGCCGATTTCATCTGTCGGCGCAACTGAAAAGATAAACTCTTCAAAACTCCAATTTGAAAAATCTGCGCTACACACTAAACGCCGTACTGGTGTATTTCCTTGCACAAAATACATACGGTATCGAGTGTGCGCGACTTGAATCTCATTGATCATGCTTGCTGTAGAATACGGCGTTGTAGCGGTCCATATCACTTCTTGCAAACGCGGATCAAATACACTGATTGTGCTTAAACCTAGAATAAGAAGATAAGAGTTTTCAGAATTTGGAATAAATGGAATTAAACGAATAGCGCCATTAAACGTACCACGATATCGAGTACCAGGGCGACGCTTTGCACCACCTTCAACCAACGGCAAGGCGTTAAATAGCGACTTTGCACCGTTCGCATACTGCTGAACGTCCGTGCGTGTATAAAGTAAAGGGCTTAATTCACCGCTACTTAAATTGTTTTTCAGCAACCACTGGCGCATTAGTAACGACTCCCAATGTATGATGACTCTGCATAAACCATATTTTCAGATGGTCGCTCTTGTGCATTCACATTGCGCGCTTTGCGGATCAGTCGCTCATATTCATCTAATGCTGACTGTCCAGCAGCATCACTTCCCGTTAAAGGCTTACATAAGCGTGAGGCCATTTTGAGTGACATTGCTTCAACAAGCATTGAATCCCATGTTTCTTCATTGTCATTATCAAAAATATATTCAAGATTGATCTGATTTGTATTTGCCAAAATATGCCGATTCTCTATTTCATACTGCTCCATATTTGCGGAAACAATCCGTAGATAATCTGCAGGCAAACGAAATGCATGAGTAAAGCCAAATGATGGATGAGTTGAAATTGGTGCGAGAATAGTACGGCGCTTAGCACAAGACCAAGGATGATCCCGCAAAACAGCTTTACGTTGCTGGTCATAAATATTGCGACAGCGTTCTGCACGTGCTGTGTCTTCGTCAAAGCTAGAAATACTGCTGTCACCTATCATGCTTAGTGCGGCATTACAGATAGATACTTTTGTTGTGGTCATAAAAAAGCCCTCAAGTTTTAATTAGCTTGAAGGCTTTTAAGTGTTGGTTTGTTGAGTGTTAGGCTTTGCTTAATTTATCTTTTAGCAAATAACCTTCAAGCATCCAAATTTTTTCACGTGCATTTTCATACGCAATTTTCTGACCAATCAATTTGTCAAAGTTTTCAGGACTTGCACATGCTGATTCACCAGTAACAGTGAATCCATTCTCCAAAGTTAGAATGCAAATTGTTAAGCAAGGCGTGCCTTTGTCTTCTTTTGAAAAATAATCTTCATGTGCAAAAGCTGGAGCTACATCACCAGTCACGTAACGAATCGCTTTAATCTTTGAATCAATATGCTCAGGCGTTAAGCGTGGAGCATTCAAGCCCTTGTCTTGAATTTCTTTTTCGATTTGCTGTTCTGAATTACTCATCTTGTTTTTCCCATTTGATTATAAAAAAAGCCCAGCACCATTGCTCAAGATGCTGGGCTAAACTGATTAACGAAGGAAGTCGATTTGAACTACTTTCTCTTCTAAGCTTCGTGCTGCACCGTAAGATGTAATACCGCCAATCTGCTTCACGTTTGATTTATCTGGACGAACTGCAATATCAAAGTTTGAAATTACATTACGGCCAAAATGAGTACAGCCTTTAGCTGTTGCAAATGTTCGACCCTCTGTAGCACCACCTGCACCGTCTGGAAGCTCTTCATACGGCAACCAAATGAATCCAGCCCACTTTTTAGCGATTTCACCATCCATAATGTTTTGAATAGTTTCACGATCCCAACGTGTCAGCTCATCATCTACAAGAATTTGCTCTAAAATTTCAGAGTTATAGATCATGTAAAGTGGTAAACGATCCATTTTATTTTTGCGGAATAAAGTACGTGCTTTAACAATTTTCGCTTTATTCATCGGTGTTGCACTTGCACCGATAATTTGAGTCGATGGAAGTGCCAAAGGAGTCCAGTCTTCTGTATCTGTTGTACGGCGCAATACGCTGGCACCTAGCGACTTGATAATAGTGCGGTCACGTTCATCATATTCAGCTGACAAACATGCCTGCATATATTCACTGGTCGGATTTGCAGAAAGCTTTGGCTCATCACGTGGTTCAATCGGTACAAATAAACCGTAATCTTTCATTGTTGCTAAACGCGTACCAGCCTCAGGAACTGACCAATCAGTATCCTGAAAACGCGTAGTCATTTCTTTCATTTTCACATCGCCAAGATCATTGACTGTGAAAGATGAACCACCAATAGCACCACGATCCGCACACATTACCTGTAAAGCTGATTCGGTTGTGCGTGCCTTTGTTTCGAATGCGGTATGAAATTCGCGCTTAAAAGCCGCGGTAATCATCCCGTTATTTGTTGCGAAGTCTTGTGACATTCTCTTGCCCCTTAATTATCTGGGTATTGCTTCTTAAAATACTGGCTTACACGCGCCGCTACTGATTTGTGATCAGGATGATTGGCATCACTGTATGCTTCTGACAACATCAATGATTCAATATCACCGCCTGCGGTTTGTTGAGTGTTTGAAGGGGGCATATCTTCTTGAATGTATTTGCCAATAGCGGCCGCCAACTTAATTGCACCAGTTGGTGAATCCATATCGCTAGCCTTGAAACCCAGTGCTTCAATACCCTGCTTTGCAAGATTTACATTTAAATTGAAGTCATCACCCCACTCGCCCTGCAACGACTCCATATTGACTTGCTGATAATCATCCCAAAGTTGAATAGCGGCTTTTGCCTGATCATTGGTAAAGCCATGCTCATGAAATTTTGCAAACACATCGGGATTTTCCGACTTGAATGCACTAGCATCAAAACCATCAATTGCAATTTCATAAGCATCAGAACTTTCGGGCACAGCTGGTGGTTCAGACTTTTCAGCAGTTTGCTCCACTGGTGTTGTCGTCGCCGTATCTGTTGCTACTGCTTCAGTAGTAACATTAGGGTTTGCAACCTGTGCTTGCTCTATAGTTTGAGTTTCTGTAGTTACTGGTGCTGTGGTTTGCTCATTCATAATTGCTCTCCAATTGTCCTGTTAAATATGCTATTTCAAGCTGTTCGCTATAATTTGGTGATTGCGCATTGCTAATTCGGTTTGAAATAAAATCAAATACTTCTGATTGCCCTATACGGCGACAAGTTTCACGCTCATCATTCGTGAATAAACTGCGCTTAAATCTATTTTCGAAGTCATTCATAATTTTTCGGCCATTCGGATCTACAACAAAAGTTAAGTAGTAGGTCTGAGATGTAGCCATTTGATTTGTCCAATGAATGACTTTCCCAAAGTCACCGTCATCATTAGAGTTTTTAAACGTAGCTTTGAGATCTGCAATCTCTTGTTTAAGTGCAATGACTTCTTGCTGAAAAGTTTCAGCACGCTCCCACTCATGATGTTTTTCATTGCGTAGATGGCTACTAACACCTTTTTCATCAAACAGCTGTTTGCTTAAGTCCTTTACTTGAACTTCCTTGGCATAAAGGAATGCACATGCAATCAATGCAAGGATGCTCATTACTGCAAAACCTATAATCACTGCATCACCTCACTTGTCATTTCTGCTTCCAATCCCTTGCCCAAGCCTTGCGCAACTGCACCAGTCATCTGCTGAGCTACTATCGCTTGCTGTTCTTGTGCTTGCTGTGCTTGTTGTGCCTGAGCCTTTTTCTGACGGTAAGCATTTAACTGATCTTCAGTGCGTAAAATAGAGGTAGGCACACCAAGACGCTGTGCTAAAACTTGTGGAATTGCATCAGTATTAATATTGTCTAAAGCATTAGGATCTAGCTCAGCAATTGGGCTCATAGAAGCCATAAAACGCTCAATAGATCCGACATCTTCTAATTGCTGGGTACGTGCCAACGGGGATGTAAATTTAAAAGATGTATTACGACCTTGTAGCTCTTCTGGTGCCTCACCGAGGATCTTTGAGCGATATGCCAAACCGAATGAGCGTTCTAAAATTGGGATCAGCATCTCTGCTTGTGCGCGGCCATATAGTGGTCCAATCTGTTGACGGATCATGTCTAAACGCATGTAAGTTTCAGCAGCAGTCATTGGCTGGTTGTACGGCGAATCCATACCGTCAGCCATAAGTTTGCGTTTGATTGAATCTTGTATACGCCCAAGCAAAGCATCAGCGACCTGAAAGCCCTTCCCGCTATCTAAGCGCTTCATTGAATCCACTTTATTAGCTGTGACAATTTTGCCACCGCCAATACGCACAGTTCTTGGATTTAAAACCCCATCATCTTCAGCAATCCAAAACCCAAGTACATCAATCTCTGCACTTCGTAACGTATCGCGCATTAATGAGTTTGCTGCTTTAGCCTCAGGCAATGCCGTAGACATCAGACCAATGCCGTAAACACTGCCGGGTATCTTTCTAAAACGAGGTACGGCACAAGGGAACTCGTTATAACCAGACTCTTTAAGAATATTCTTTGCATCGACTTCAACATGATACGAAGCGAAAGGCATATTTCTTGGCAGTAGAACTGGGTTGCTTGATGTGTTCTTGACCTTACGTGGCTCAATAACGTGGATTAACTTAAAAGATTGATCTGGTGTTTTCTCAAACGCATCTCGCACACGCTGACTTGCTTTGTTTTCACCAAACTCAGTAATGATCTGACTCGCTGTTAAGCTGTACTCTCGGTAGATTGTGTCAACAATATTGTCTTGACGAGTTGATGCAATGAAGCATTCACCAATAGGCCATGATTGAAATACATAACCGCCACCTTTCTTGCGGTCGATATCTTCGTAAAGCACAGACCATCCTGCAACAACGAAATCCACCATCTGGTCGAAGTTTTCACTATCGAAATTTGCACCATGAATATTTCTAAAAATGAACTGGCATACTTGCTCAAGCCAATGTTCACCATCAGTTAATACTGCAGGATCGTCCACACCGTCAGGCACAGCTTTAAACCACTGCGCATTTGCAGGTGTTGTACCAGCAATTAAAGTGGCAACGATTTTTAAAACTGCTTCAGACGCTGTTGAGTCCAATAAATCAGCACGTTGCTTTTCTCTAATTCCAGCAAGCCCACCTCCACCGCTAAAGCTTTGCTGACGTTCAGGCGCACCGTACTTATAACACTCAGTCCAATGTGGTTCATATTTGGCACGTTCTGCACGTAGCTCACCTAAACGCTTACAAATACGGTTTGCCAGATCATTCATGTTAGCCACCTAATGTGCCTTTCTTATCATCGTCTACCGAAGATAAAACTGTTGATGCTTTACGCTTTTTACGTGCTTGAGTTTCCTCATTCGCTGCCGTTTGAGCATCACGCTTAGCTTGTGCTTCTGCCGCCTGAGCGTCATAACCTTTGCTAGCCGCCTTAGTATCTGTAAGACCAATAGCATCAGTTACAGAGCCAATTACTTTCCCTACAGAGCCACCACACATTATTTTGATTCCTTGTATTCAAGACCATGCTTACCCTGAACCCAGCGCATTTTTTTAGGTGTATCTACACCGCCAGCTTTCAGTAGTTGATCAATTTTGTTTTCAATGCGAATTTGACCTTCAAGGATGGTCTGTTGATTGGCAATTAATTGGGCATAGTCGGGGTTACTTGAACTTTCTCCCGTCTCTGCAGGCGTTGAATCAGCTTCGGTTTGCGTTTGATCTTTAGCATCAGCATTAGGAGTTTCTGCTGTGCCTAAAATCGCGTCTAAGGCATCTTCTGCATTTTGAGCTGTTGTAGTTTCTGCAGGCGTTGTTGCACCTGGTACTTTTGTTGCGCGACGTGGAGCGGTAGCCATAAAAAAAACCTATCGTTGGTTGATAGGGTTAATGTGCGGGGTTATGTGTTGCGGTTTGTTGTGTAAAATTAGAAGTTAATATAACGTACTCGTGTTTTGAACTTTACAATATAAGCATTTATGAATAACGAACATATTCCCGAATTTTTTCTAGAAAAATATAGTGCAGACCATATTATTCAGGATGATAAATACTTTTATTTTTATAAGCATATATCTATTGATGCTGATAACTTAGTATTCGGAATCTTTAAAAATACTGAATTAAAGTATAATTACGCTTGTAACTTTAATGACCCTTATGATTGTTTATTCAAATTGGAGTTATCAAATTTAGATAATCTAACAAAAGATGAATTTGAAAGTATAACTGGTAGATCAGTGAACAATGCAGAATGGCAACTTTCAAGGAAATTTATTATTAAAAAATTTAAAGAAATGCACACATTATTACTAAATCAAGAAATACATACTCTACGAAAGAAAGTTCCAATAACCTGCTTTAATTCTAATCCATTAAATATATTGATGTGGTCTCATTATGCTGATCACCATAAAGGTTTAATGCTGGAGTTTAAAATCTCTAAAGATTTTTCTGAAAAGTTATGCCCCATTCCTGTCTCATATAACAATACATTCCCCATTATTCAAATGAGCCTTACTCAACTAAAAAATTTTAGTGAATCTAATAAAAACAATATCAACTACGATATTCTCGAAAAAGCTCTACTGAGAAAATCTGACTGTTGGTTCTATGAAAATGAATACCGAGCATTTGGAGATGAGAATGACTCCCTATTGATCAAATACAATCCTTCTATTTTATCAAGTGTAATCACAGGAACTAAGTTTAGATCTACTAATAAATATAAATTATTAAAAGACTCAATTTCATTGTTTAATAAAACAAATAAAACCAATGTTAAAATTTATGATGCAAAACTAATGGATGATAGATATGAGCTTTATGTTGATCAACATCCAAGACTAGATAAAAAATAATCCAATAATAGAGCCCTTACCCCAAGGGCTTTTTTGATGCCGCTTCCAACTCACTTATAACTTGATCACACAACCCACCATCATCGAATATGTCCAGCTGGCCTACAGTGTATTTGTAGGTCATCCATTCGCCTTCACGAGGCACAATATCGATACCTGTTTCCATCTTCCAAAGTTCAATGAAAGCCTCTCCGTTCTCAAAGTTCGGCTTTCCTCCCCGCGCCCATTCGGACACTGTTGAAGCGTTAGCCACTGGCAATACATCTGCGATCTTTTCATGCGTCCAACCGCAGTGTGCACACAGATCCAAGATCATTCGATTGAAGTCTGGACGCTTATAACCGCGCTGCTTTACGAGAAATTCTTTAACTTTTTTCTTTGTCCGCTGATTAATGAAACGCGTGCGCGCGCGAGGAGACTGTGCATAAACTGTAGAATCAACCGTTTCAACCATCTCACATCTCCCAAACTTTTAATCGAATCAAGCCACCTTTGATCACGTTTCCACGCTTCACA
Source organism: Acinetobacter sp. WCHAc060006 (assembly GCF_004209135.1). Classification (NCBI taxonomy): domain Bacteria; kingdom Pseudomonadati; phylum Pseudomonadota; class Gammaproteobacteria; order Moraxellales; family Moraxellaceae; genus Acinetobacter; species Acinetobacter sp. WCHAc060006. The sequence goes on from NZ_SGSS01000007.1 coordinate 134,835, forward strand.
AGTAGCTCATCAAATTGTTCATCGTCTTCACAAAAACCGCATTTCACTAAGCTGTCGATCGTTGCTTTCAAGTGATTGTCTATGTCCCTTTTTTGGTGTGTTGGAAAATGAAAAGTCACTTCCATTTTTAATCTTGAAGTCAGTCTTAGCGCAGGAATTAATATGCGAATTACGGCGTGAAACTGTCTTGCTTTGTCACTTAATCGCATCCCTTTGCCTGCACGTTCCCAATAGTGATTTACACTTGGCGGTGTTGTAGCAATTTCACAGCTTAAAACCTGATTTTCTATGCATGGCTCCAAATAGTCCTTATTGACGTTTACAGCGCTTTTATTTGCTTTCCTTACCTTTGCTTGGTTTTCATCTTTAAGACGCATACGCGAGCTTTCTGCCCTATTTCTGTGTGCTTTTAGGTGTGCATCTAGCTGTTGCTGACTCCATCGCAGTTGTTTTGTCATGTTTACCCTCACAATGGTGTGAATTTATCCAATAGTCTTTTGTTTACTACCCCAACGAAGTGACACCACCCCCAGCCAGTACGCCACCACATCCAAATACCCTTTTCGTTTTTCCAATACGTGCCATCGGTTTCAATGTGTGATGCATCGTCGGGCTTGATTTGGTTTTTCATAGCTCTGGCCCTAGATCAACTACAAAGCCAAGCTCTGCTAGATATGGACCGTATGTTTTTGCGTACTCAGGTTTTCTGAGATTTGCGCTGATACGAGCTTCAAAAGACTTCTGTGTTTCGCCTACGTTTGAGTACAGAGAAGCGAATGTGCTGTAGTTACAAAGCTCTGAAACGAAATAATTAATCTGAGCATCAGACAAGCTTTTGCTTTTCGCTTTGGTTGTTTTTTGAGATTTAGCCTTAGGCTCTACAAGTTTTTGAATGCGGTAGATCCAGTAATTCATCCAGCCTTGCGCTGTGGTTTTTTCTCTGCTTGTAGACCACTGCGCAAAGTTTTTTAACTCGCTCAGAATTTTTGCATCATCAAATTTTGGATCGATCCGTTTTGCTTGTTCAGCAAGATCGGTTTGAACTGTGTAGACGTTTGCTAGTTCCCTTAGGCTGTACTGCTTTTTGTCGTCACCGTGGTATTTGACAGAATCCCCAAACATTTCATTTTCAGAGTTATCCACAAGAGGGTTCTTTTTTTTATTTTCTAAAAGATCTAAAGGATTATCTATTGTGTCTCCTGTTTCCGAAGTGGTTGGCGCTACTGTTTCCGAAGTGGTTTGCTTCGGTTTCTGTAGTACTACTGTTTCCGAAGTACTACTGTTTCCGAAGTACTTAGACGCCTCTTTTTCAGATGGCTTGATGATTTTTTTATCTACCAACGAGACTTCATGTAGCTGATATTTTTTAATCCCTTGCTTGCCAGTTGCGACTACAGAGACAATCTTATTTGCTAGCAACATAGCCAAACCAACTTTTACTGTAGAAAGACTCATCTTTCGAGAGCCTTTCACTTCCCCACCCTGCAATTGTGACCAGCTAACAAAGTCTGATTCTTTGTTATGTCCATTGATACGGTTTTCCAGCTCTGCATAGACGTTTCGCGCTGCATCACTGAGGAACGGCCATACTTCTTTGCGGTACAAGCGACTAGACATGACATAGCCTTGTGCAAACTTATCGCTATACATATTTCCAGCCTCTTGTTTAGTTACTTGAGGCTTTCGAAATGGAATTACTTTTGCAGTATTCATTTATCATTCCTCAAATATTCAAATGCGCTTTTAGCCACGATTGGAACTTGTCCATTTCCAATGGCTTTAAGTCTGTCCACCCGATGGGCCACCCCATCAGCCACTCGACCCAGTCCGGGTTCAACCGCCCACCAGCTCCGCCCTGCGGGGAAACTGCTGTATTCAGTCTGACTTGCAAGCCCTTTGCTTGGCGTTCTGCAAGTGATTGATTGCTCCATTTGTTCGCATCTGATGCTGTCGGTGTTGGAAAATTCATTACTGCACCGGGTAGTCCATTTCTCGGATTTGAGCTGATATTTCCGCGCTTGTTGCCGTCCGAAGCTTTTGGCGTCGGCCATGTTTGAATCATTACCTCCAAACCCGGTGATTTTCTTTTGTAATCTGCTGGGGAAGTCTTCGACCGAGAATCTCTCACCGTTGGCGTTGGCAACAATCCAGAGCCGATCACGTTCATGGGGCGCTCCAAAATTGGATGCTGAAAAACGTGCCCATTGCGCGTCATACCCCATTTTGGCAAGGTCACTGATGACTCGGGTAAGTCCTCGAGAAACAAGCATTGGTGAGTTTTCCACGAAGACGTATCTAGGTCGTACTTCACCAATAATTCGAGCCATCTCGGCCCACATTCCTGATCTTGCTCCATCAATCCCTGCACCTTTTCCTGCACTACTGATGTCCTGGCATGGAAATCCTCCAGATATGACGTCAATAATTCCTCGCCATGGCTTTCCGTCAAAACTGCACACGTCAGACCAAATCGGAAAAGATGGGAGAATTCCATCATTTTGTCGTTGCGCCAAAATTTGTGCTGCGTAGGCATCACGTTCAACTGCGCAGATGGTGTTCCATCCGAGCAAATGCGATCCGAGTATTCCTCCACCAGCGCCTGCGAAAAGAGCCAACTCATTCATTAGTTCCCCCTTTCAAAATTTGTTTAATTCGTGCTAAATTCGACATTGCTTAATTGCCTCGTTTATATTTCTGTATGAACGACAGAAAGGCTCAACTGGTCGCACAGTTGGGCCTTTTTTTGTGCCTGTTGTTTTGGTAAAGGTTCAGCCGTCAATTCAAAAAATGGCGTGTCCACGGTATCTGTGGTCATACGCATAAGTGATGCGAGATGATTTATACGTTCCCGAACTTCCGAGATATTCGATATGCCAAGACTTCTAACGTGCTCAGATAAAGTTTTGTTGTCTGACTTAGCAATTGCTTCTAAATCCCGCTTTTCTTCATACGTACATTTAAAAGTTATGCTCTCAGTTAATTTTTCGGACATACGCACTCCTTAAGCAGACGTTTTTAAATCGTCTTGCTTATGTTTGATCGTTGGATCAACACGCAACAGTTTTAATGCAGATGCTTCAGGAACTGTTTGCCCCCATTGGCTAACGGCTTGTTTAGTAATTCCAATTGCGTTTGCTATTCCAGCTTTTGTTTTAAAAGCTGCTAAAGCATCTGATGTGTTCATTACAATTTGCATGACTGTTTCCTCTAATAGTCACGCACAAGTAAAGCATACTTTACCAAACAAATACAAGCACACTTTACTTTTAAAAAGTTAAGCTAGCTTTACTATTTTAGGATTTTAACCATGGCTACTCTTCAAGAACGAATGGCGCTGGCGAAACAACATTTCGAACGCGTTAACGAAAAAAAATTAAAAAACACAGAGATGGCGAATTACTGCAAAGTGAGCAAAGTAAGTATTGGTCAGTGGTTTAATGGGCCAACACAAAATTTAGAGGGTGCAAATTTAACTTTGGCAGCTGAATACTTAGGTGTAAGCCATAAGTGGTTATCAGGTGAAAATGCCCCCATGCTGCAAAAGAAACCCGAGGATGTCTCGGGGTTTAACAACATCCAATTAACCGAGTCGAAGTTAAAGAAAATTCCAGTGTTAGATTTTGTTCAAGCGGGTACGTGGCGTGAAGTCGCCTATGACGGTGCAATTCCTTTGAATTACACATTTACAGATTATGAAGGTAGTGACGTGGATGCAATTTTCTGCGTCATTGTAGACGGTTTGAGTATGTCTCCTACTTTTGAAAAGGGAGATAAACTTATTGTCGATGCATCAAGATCGCCAAAACCAGGTAGTTTTGTGATTGCACAAAACGGCGAACATGAAGTTACTTTTAAGAAATATAGAGTTACTGGCTATGATGAATTTGGAAGAGAAGAATTTGAATTAGTTCCACTTAATCCAGATTTTCCTGTTTTAAGTTCGAAAACGCATAATATTAGTATCGTTGGTGTAGTTGTCAGGCATGTACGAGACTTTAAATAGAACAGGACATAAAAAATGCTTGATGCTTATTTTGATTATCAATTTTCAAATTTAATATCTATGATTGTATTTATGGGAATGGGTGTACTTGCATATAAAACAGATATTGTGAAAGACATCCTTGCGCTTTTTTTAATAGCTCTTCTTATGTTGCCAGTACCATGTGTAATGTTTGTCCACTACTCTAAAAATAATTGGTTTGAATTTGTTTTTTGTGGGGTATTACAAATTGGACTAACATTTCTATGTTTTATGTTTATTAAATATATGTACGAGTATCATAAAAAAAATAAATATATTTTCTGGGAATAACCTCCTAATAAAAACCCACTACGGTGGGTTTTTTATTATCGCTATAAAAAAAGTAAAGTTTGCTTTAATTATTTCAGTAAAGCACTCTTTACAACAATTTATAAGTAAAGTATGCTTTACCTCGTATCCACAAAAAAGCCTGCAACGGTCTCGACAACTGGCAGGCTTACTCAAAGAGCGAGATAAGTATGAAAGAAACCGCATCACATAGCAACACGCCAGCTTTCACAAAGAACGAAAGCAATACAAAGCCTGTTCTATATCAACACCCTACTGCTTCAGAAATGCAGACTTCACGCTGGGAAATTATTTGGGCTAATGCTAAAGACTTTGCAATCTTCATTGCGACTGCACTTGTGCTTTGGTTGATCGTTACATTCGTTCTAGTTGGCCTATTTGGAGGTTGATCATGTCAGCTAAAAATGAATGGCAAAAGCTTCGTGCTCGGTACAAGAGTATTCGCGAATACTCAAAACGCAGAGTCTTATCCAATAAAAAAGACCTTGAAGATTTTGCAAACTGGCTTGTAGATCAAGGCGCTGAAATCTTGTTAAACCCCTGCCAATACGAGTCGCTACGTTTTTATTTAAACAACGAACTTGGCATCGTTTGGGAGAAAGGGACAGGAAATCTTTTGGCTCATGACATGGGCATAGCTTATCAGGAGTCAAAACGATGAACGCATTTGTAGAATTGCCAACTGCACAGCTCATTGAAAAAATGAGCAATGAGGAATATCACAGCCGCCCTGAATTTAGCTCAAGTCAGCTTAAAGACATTCTTCGTTCGGGTGCTCACTTCTATTCAAACAATATTTTGAAAGAAGTAGATAGAGAAACCAAAACTGCTATGAACTTCGGGACATTAGCTCACACTTTATTTCTTGAACCTGAACAGTTTGAAAATGAATTTGTGATTGCGCCTAAATTTGACCGCCGCACTAAAGCAGGCAAAGAAGAAGCATTGGCATGGGAACAAGCCAATGAAGGCAAGATTCTTGTAGACGCTGAGCAAGTTGAACATGCAAGACGTATCGTAGCTAATCTGCAAATGCTTAGCTCATACGCTGATATGCAAAACAACTATGGTATGGCTGAGGCAAGTATTTTCTTCACAGATCCTGAGTTTGGATTGCAGTTGCGTATACGTCCTGACTATCACATTGCGCCATGCCGAGCATTTCCATTTGGCTGGATCGGTGATCTAAAAACTACAACTGATGCACGCCCTCACGCATTTTCTAAAAAGTGTGCCGACTTCGGATATGACTTAAGTGCAGCTATGTACCGCGAAGGCTTCCAGCAGTACTACGGCACAGAAGAAAAACCTCCGTTTGTACTGCTAACAGCTGAAAGCGCAATTCCCTTCAATGTCAAACAGTACAACGCATCTGACCTTTTTTTAAGTGTTGGTGAAACACGCTATCGCCGGTCAAAAGAATTATTAGCTGAATCCCTGCTGATCAATGAATGGGATGGCTACTCGTTGGAAATGGAAGATTTATTCCTTCCGCAATACATGACGAAACAAGCTTTAGAAAACGATTTTAACTAATTAGGAATATTAAAAATGAATGCTCAATTACAAAACAACCGCCCTGCAAACCCAGTAGCTTCTTTCAATGCTTTCATGCAAAAGCATAAGTCACAGCTTGAATTGGCTCTACCTAAACACTTAAATGCAGACCGCATGGTTCGCCTTTCTTTGACTGCATTTAGTCAAAACCCTGCTTTGCAACGTTGCGATCCAAAGACAATTTTCGGCAGCATCATTGTAGCTTCGCAACTCGGGTTAGAAATTGGGGTAAATGGTCAGGGTTATTTAGTTCCATACAAAACTAACTGTACCTTTGTTCCAGGTTGGAAAGGCTTAGTTGATCTGGCTAACCGCGGTGGACGTTGTACTGTTTGGACTGGTGCAGTTTACGAGGGTGATGAATTTGATTACATGCTGGGTGACTCACCTTATTGTAAACACAAGCCTTGTGGCGAGTTTGAAGAATCAAAATTGACTCATGTATATGCAATTGGCCGTGTAAAAGATTCAGAAATGCCTGTTATTGAAGTGTGGCCAATCAAAAAAGTTCACGCTCATTTCAAGAAAACCGTTGTGCCTGCACTTCAGCCTAACCACTACAGTAAAAAGCACCTTGAAGCTTATGCAAAAAAAGTTGCTTTATTGCAAGTGCTCAAATACATGCCTCAATCAATTGAAATGTCGAACGCAGTTGATGTGTCATACGCTGCTGAATCAGGTAAAGGCGTAACAATAGATGGTGATTTCATTACTGTTGATCAATCGCAAAATGATGAACAAGAAACAAATGACCAAAATTCAACACAAAATGATGCGCCATCTTTTGAGCAAGAACAGCAAGTCGCTCAGCAAGTTCAGGAAGATGAAGTTGACTATGCTCCCACTTTCGCCCAAATCAAGCATGGCATCTTAACTGCTAAATCCCCTGCTCATCTTGACGTTATGGAAGATCAAGCGATGGATCATGCCAATAAGGATGAGCGCAAACAATTAATGACACTGATTAAAGCTCAATCAGCAAAATTCCAACCTGCAGCAGAGGTACAAGAATCAAAAAAGTCTGAGCCTGCTGCAGATGAAGTCCCACCAGTGCAAGAGGTTGCTGAAAAGAAACAAACCTCAACCGAAGTGCGTAAAGCGATGCTCGAACAAATTAGCGGCATGAAAAACGTCAACGACCTAAAAACAATTATTCCGTTTATTCGGGGCCATGAAATTCTAACCTCTGCTCACAAGACATATTTAATCAACACGATTGAGCATGAAATTGGAGAGTTAACCAAACCAGCTGAGCAACCCGCGACACAAGAACCAGCTGTCAATGAAATCAAAAGCAGTAATATTGTAGGTGGACTAAAAACCTCAATTGAAAAAGCTGAAAATATCGATGCTCTCACCGTGGTTGCTCAAACAATTCGAGAAAGCAAGCCAAGTTTGACTACCGACCACATGAGCGATGTGCTGCAAGTTTACGCCGCACGCAAGAAGTTCTTAGAGGATCAGCAAGATATGTTCGCTGGTGTACCTGATGTAACTTGGACTGATAGTGCAATAAAGCAAATAGAGTCTGCTAAAAATCAGGATGATATTAATGCTGTCTATACAGATCCACAGTTCGAAGAACAGTCAGATAAAGATAAACAGCGCTTAAATTTGGCGGCACAAAAACGCGAATCAGAACTTTTCGGTTAATTCATATAAGGCCGTACTTGGTGCGGCCAGTTTAAGGAATATAGAAATGATTTTTTGGATTATGTTGGTTGGGGTATGTGCGGCTTTTGCTATTGACGCTGAAAATCCTGCAACTACAAATGCTGTTCTATGTGTTCTTTGCGTATTTTGCTTTTCGCTAAGTGCATACATTGAATTTTTCTTGACGAAGAAATAAAGGTGGCCCAATGAAATTCAAATTTATAGATTTGTTTGCGGGCGTTGGTGGTTTTCGTATGGCACTACAAAATCTTGACGGACGTTGTGTTTTTACTAGTGAATGGAATCAACACGCAAAAGAAACATATTTTCAAAATTATGGTGAATATCCTGAGGGTGACATCACTTTAGACGAAACTAAAGCTAAAATTCCTGAACAATTTGACATTTTATGTGGTGGTTTCCCTTGCCAAGCATTTTCTATCGCAGGCAATCAAAAGGGATTTAATGAAACCCGCGGGACCTTATTTTTTGATATTGTCGATATTGCAAAGAAACATCAGCCCCGTGTAATTTTTTTAGAGAATGTTAAAAATTTAGTTTCTCACGATAAAGGAAACACTTTTGAAGTGATTAAAAACACTTTAAAAGAAATAGGTTATGCCGTTTATTTTCAAGTTCTGAATAGTATGACGCATGCCAATGTACCTCAAAATCGTGAGCGTATTTTTATCGTGGCATTTCATGAAGCGTTGGTTCCAAATCATGCTGATTTTCAATTTCCTGAGGCGATTCCACTAACAAAAACTATTCATGATTTTTTAGAAACTAAAAAAGTAGATCAAAAATATTATTACAAACCTGACCACATGTATTATCCGACATTGAAGGAAAGCATGACGTCTCGTGACACTTTATATCAGTGGCGTCGTGTATATGTACGTGAAAATAAAAGTAATGTTTGTCCAACCTTAACAGCAAATATGGGTGCAGGTGGTCATAACGTACCGTTAATTCGTGACGCTTTTGGGATTCGTAAGCTTACACCTAAAGAGTGTTTTGCATTTCAAGGCTACCCAGTGAATGTATTTAAAATGCCTGAAATTGCAGATAGCCACCTGTATATGCAGGCTGGCAACTCAGTCACGATGCCATTAATTCAACGAATTGGGGAGCAGATTTTAGAAGTGATTATTAAAAATACAGGATGTGGTGTGATGGATATTCAAGAAAAGCAAGCTAAATGGAAGCAAGAGCGTCCACTATTTGAAGCAGCATTTATTCACTCTCACCTTCTACCGTTTTTCAACTTCAATGAAAACACTGGTGATTATGAAATTAAAAGCGAATATGAAAATGATGAAGATCGTGCATTGTCGTTTAATGTGCTGAATACAGGTTGGGCTATGTGGTTACGTGCGAAGCGTGATGCCAAAGCCCAAACGGTGCCGAAAGGGTTTGTTTTGGTTGAAAGAGAGTTACCAGAATCTATTGCTGAAACTATGGCGCTAGAGCGAGTTAGTAAGCCACATGGGGAAACCGACCCTGTATGGGTAGAAATTACAGAAAAGGTTTATAGGGAGCATTTGGTAAGTAAAAAATGGGAGCTATGGCGTGACTATAAAGCCATGATCGAAGCACAGGAGCAAGGCCAATGAATGGTATCCAGGCGGTTATTGCCGTAAACGAAGGAAAAAGCGTTCAGTACTACGATCATGAGGATGATGCATGGTTAAGTTTCGATAAAAAAACAGGATTTCGGGTGGGTTGTTTGCTCGGTGAGCCCAATCACCAAGGTCAAGTTGCAAAGTTTAGAATTAAACCATCGTTTATTTTGCTTAATGGCATAAAGGTTCCAGCACCATTACAGGAAGAACCCACCAGTCCAATTAACTATTGGTGGTTTAACCCCAAAAAACCAAATGGCATTGCTACGGGAAAATGGCTTGATGATGATGAAGATCATGCAATCTTTAATAATATTGGTATTTACCTAGAAGAAGATGATGTTGTTCAGGTTCGGGATGCTTATAGAGAGGTATTAAAGGAGCAAGCCAATGACTGACCTATCCCCTGCTGAAATCGAACTTTTAGAAGAGTTCCGCGAAGAGCTTACATCGCATGCAGTTTCAAATATTGGGTTTACTACTGAGCTTTCCGCCGAATTAGTGCAGGCAATTTATAAATTAGTATGTGAAAAAATTAATGAAAATGATTTGCCTTATAAAATTGTTAAAAGTTTGATGGAGGTGTCTTGATGGGAGCATTTAAATACACAATCACCGTAGAGTCCGATGCCCCACCTCAAGTGATGCTTGGTCAAAATATCGGTGGTGGGATTGTTAAGGAATTAAAAGAGGTTGAAGTTGAATTGGTTTCTGCTGCTCAACTAGCTGAAAAGTATAATCTTAGCGTTAGTACAATTCGAGCAAAGCTAGTGAGCATAAACCAAGGTACAGGCGGAAAGTCGCTTTATAATCCTAAGTTCGCCCACACCCTGCTTACCCAAAAAAATAAACGTGGTAGACCGAGAATTAATTAATTCTCGGTGCTATTAAACATTTCTACTAGATCCTGTGCATCTGGGTTGTAGTACGTATTGATTAAAATACTAATTGTCTTATGCCCTGTTATTTTCGCCAAGATTTCAACAGGGAGTTTTCTAAATTTAACCATTCTTGTGATTGCTTCATGCCTGGTGTCATGAAAGTTAATTTCGTCCAATCCTACTTCACCGCGAACACGATAAAACGTCCGCCTAAAAGACTTTTCTTTGACTGGCACAATGACATCTTGATTGTCAGGAATTAAAGCTAAAAGCCTTTTTGCCTCTGCAGATAATGGTACATTTCTAGATTCACCATTTTTCGTCATAGGGAGATGTACAAATCCATCCTTAATATCTGCCCTCCTCATTGCCAATATTTCACCCTTGCGCATAGCTGTCTCCAGGGCGAATAACATTGACCACGAAACATAGTGCATAACACGCACAGGTGTGGTTGTGGTATCCCACTTAAAACCATTAACAAGACACTCTTGTTGCTCAGGGTAAATTCTTTGATTTCTAGATTTACCCTTATTAGGCTTGGTTACAGTCGACCACACATTGTTTTCAATTATGAATAGTTCTTTTTGAGCATAGCTAAAAATTGAAGAAAACATAGCAAATTCACGAAGTGCAGTACTACTCTTGACTTCTAAAACGCGATTATTTCGCCAACGAGCAATATCGTTAGGCTGAAAATCATGAATTGATTTTGTCGCTAGGTCTCCAAGTATCCGATCTATATTATTCAGCTTGTTTCGAATGACATGAGCTGACTTTAACTTGCTACCACGTTCAGCATAATATTTTTCGCATAATTGCTTAAATGGAAAACTTGGCTTAATTCCTTTCTCTAAATTAGCACGACCTGTTTTTAGTTCAAGTAACTTCAGCGTTGCCCAGTCTTCACATTCCTTCGCTGAATCTTTGGTGGCTGAATATCTTTGCTTTTGATATGTAACTGTGATTCGCCAGCTTGAACCGCGCAGAATGGGTTTTGGGATTTTCATTTTCTTGGTGCAGATTTGGTGCAGAATTGTATTTATAATACCAATTTTATTGATGATTTGAATTAAATTATCACATTTAAGTGCTGATGTTGGAGACAAAACAACTTGCTACGTTTTAATAAAAACATAGCAAGTTATTGTATCTTAATGCATTAATTCTTTACCGATGCTTCAGTTGTAATATTTACAGTAATTTGATCACCTACATTTGGTACGTATGCACCCACACCAAAGGCAGAGCGATTAAATGAAGTTGTTGCGTTAAATCCAATAGATTCAGCTTTTGTCATAGGATGTACGCCTTGTTTATTCAATACAGCGTCCAGCACTACAGGCTTAGTTACATCTTTAATGGTTAAGTTACCTGTAATTTTGTATTTGTTTTTACCTAAAGCCTGTACTTTCGTACTTTTAAAAGTGATGTTTGGATATTTTTCAGCATTAAAGAAATCCGCTGTTTTTAAATGTTCATCCAAAGCTTTCACGTTAGTATTTAAGCTAGACAATGGAATAGTTACATCGACAGATGAATTTGCAGGTTTTGCATTATCTACGTTA